>JAGLYR010000047.1 GCA_023132135.1 Candidatus Eiseniibacteriota bacterium
TTCGTCTTTTTCCTTCCCCCCGGGTTCCGCTTCGCTTCACCCGGCGCTAACACTGAGCAGCCCCCTCCAGGGGCTTCAACCCCTCCCAATGCTCTTCTCGATGCCCCGCCCTCTCGCCAATTGACAGTCCCTCTGTCCAAGCGTATGTTGGGGCGCGGAACACTATGCCTGGACAGAGGGTTCAAACGATGAGTGGGACAAATCCTATGGGACCTGCAAAACCTGTGAACCGCAGGGATTTCCTCAAGAACACGCTGGGCCTCGCTGCTGCCGCGACGGCTTTCTGCGCGTCCGGCTGCGCGTCCGGCTGCGCGGCCGAAGAGGCGCGGTCGAATCTGGAAACAGGGCCGGAACCAAAGGCGTCGAAGCGAAACCTGAAACATCCCGTTGTCGTTGTGGCCCGGGATCCCGGGGTTGCCAATGGGTGGGAGGTCGATGAGGACCGCTTGCGGGCTCTTCTGAGCCGCGCGATGAGGGCGCTGAGAGGATCTACGGATGCCCGGGAGGTCTGGCGATCGCTGTACGCTCCGAGGGACAGAGTCGGCCTCAAGGTGAACGCGCTGGCGGGAATCCCGGCGGTCACCCATCCGGAGCTGGCCTTCGCTGTCGCCGATTCCCTCCGCGGAATCGGGATCGAACGGAAGAACATCATCCTCTGGGATCGCACGGGGACGGATCTCAGGCGGGGTGGGTACACGCTCAACGAAGCTGGAAGCGACTACCGCTGCTTCGGCACGGACGCCCGGGGTGTCGGCTACGAATCGGATCACGTGTTCTGCGGGAAGGTAGGAAGTCGGTTGTCCCGGGTTCTGACCGCGCTCACCACGGCCCAGGTCAACATGCCGATCCTGAAGGACCACGGGCTGGCCGGAGTAAGCGGCGCGCTCAAGAACTGGTACGGCGCGATCCACAATCCCAACAAGTACCACGGCAACAATTGCGATCCCTGGGTCGCCGATGTCCACGCGTTGCCGGAGGTGCGAGGGAAATCGCGGTTGGTGATCTGCGACGCGCTCTACGGGCTCTGTCACGGCGGTCCAGGTTTCAAAAAGCGTTGGGCATGGAACTTCGGCGGGATTCTGGTGGGGACGGACCCTGTGGCGGTGGACCGGATCGAATGGGCCATCATCGAAGAGCGGCGGGCCGAGGTGGGTCTCAAGCCCCTGATCGAGGAAGGCCGGCCTCCGAAATGGCTGGACACGGCATCGGACAGCGATCACAACCTGGGTGTCTGCAACCTCCAGGAGATTGAGAGGATCGATGTCTGACCGGCCCGGGAAATGGTTCGAGCCCGACTTGGCGAGGAGCGCCTTGCATGTGACCCGGAGGGAATTCCTCGAGCGGACCTGCGCCTGCGCGGGGATGGCGACGCTTGTCGCCACCGGGTTGCCGGCGGCGGCCGGGGCACTGGGGAATGGCCCGTGGAGTGACGACGAGCACGAGATCCTCGGGATCCGGGAGGCATCGTGGTATGAGAAGCTCGACGAGAAGAGGGTGGAGTGCAAGCTCTGCCCCCGGGGCTGCGTGGTCGACGATTTTGAGCGCGGCTACTGCGGTGTCCGGGAAAACCGGGGAGGGACATATTACACACTGGTCTATGGGCGGCCCTGCAGTCTGCACGTGGATCCCGTAGAAAAAAAGCCTCTCTTCCATTTCCTTCCCGGCAAGCAGGCCTTCTCCATTGCAACGGCGGGGTGCAACATCGAGTGCTTGTTCTGCCAGAACTGGCAGATCTCGCAGACGCGCCCCGAAGACCTGCGGTCCATTGAACTTCCTCCGGCAAGACTTGCCCGCGAAGCCGAGAGGGCCTCAGCTCCCATTATTGCCTACACCTACAGCGAGCCCGTGGTTTTTTCCGAGTACATGCGGGACTGCGCTATCGAAGGACACAAGCGTGGCATCCGCTCCGTGATGATCTCGAACGGGTACATCCAGCCGGGCGCGCTGCGGGACCTGTGCCGCGTTCTGGATGCCGTGAAGATTGACCTCAAGGCGTACCAGGACGGCTTTTACCGGGACATGTGTGATGGCGAGCTGGAGCCTGTCCTGAAGACTCTCGAGATTCTCAAGGAACAGGGGATCTGGTTCGAGATCGTGTACCTGATCATTCCGACGCTCAACGACAAGATGGAGGAGATCCGGCGGATGTCCGAGTGGATCCGGGACTCCCTGGGTCCGCACGTGCCCCTTCATTTCTCCCGCTTTCATCCCACCTACAAGATGCAGAACCTGCCCCGGACTCCGGTTTCCACTCTGGAGAACGCGCGGTCCACCGCCATGGAGGCCGGTCTCCAGTTCGTGTACCTCGGTAACGTCGTGGGCCACGAGGGCGAGTCCACGTACTGTCCCTCCTGTGGCGAGCGCGTCATTCACCGCATCGGATACCAGATCGTGGAGAACCTCGTGGATGGGGGGGCGTGCTCCTGCGGGGAACTCATCCCGGGCGTGTGGTGAGAGAATCTGCCTTCGACCTTCCGCTTGGCGATCAGATATGGATCGGTGGTGCCGGTGCGGGTGCAATAGGCTGATTAAGCTGACTACGTTTCCCAGCGCGCCCCCTGAGCCCGTCGAAGGGGGAGGGACAGCGCAGCCACCCGTTCGCCCTGAGCCCGTCGAAGGGTCGACGGAGCTGTCGAAGCGGCTGCGCGAGAACGTCAGATCAAAGGGTGGTCCCGAAGGAAGAAGGAAGCGTTGATTCGAAACGACTGGGTGACTGTGGTGAGATTCACCCGGGGGCGGGCTCATAGATGATGGCAGTGTTGGTGTCCTTCGACGAGCTCAGGACGAACGGTTTTGGGGACGGCAGTGTTGGTGTCCTTCGACGGGCTCAGGACGAACGGTTTGGGGGAAGCGTGGGCCAGGGAGACGGAAACATCGCGCACCGGTTCTCTGTCGCCCTCTCGCGCCCTCGCCTTGGTCTCGGCCGCCATTCGCCGGATCGAAGCGAATCTCCCTTGCCGATCAGATATGGACAGGTGGCGCCGAAAAGACGCACAATAAGCTAATAAAGCTAACTACGTCCCGGAAAGCTCCCGGAAAGCTCCCCATGTGAGAAGAGGAAGGAGCACCAAGACAGGATGAAGACACTAGTCTTTGCAGTCGCCGGCTATAACCTGGCCGAAACTGGAAGGATGATCGAAATCGCCCGCGCAGCGAGGAAGTACTTCAGCGTCATCTTCGCTAGCTACGGTGGCCAGTTCGAGCAAATGATCGAGGATGAGGGCTTTCACCTGGAGAGGATGGAGCCGCGGCTTACCCAGGAAAAACTTGCCCGCCTGCGAGTCGTCCTCAGTGGCGAGACTCTCAATATTGTGGGATATCTGTCAGCCAAGGAGCTTGTGCCGAGAGTCCAGAACGAGATTAGGTTTTTCAGGAAAGTCAATCCCGCAGCTGTCCTGACGGGTTGGTGCCTGAGCGTCACGATCTCGACCCGCGCCGCAGGTGTGCCGTTCGTCAACGTTCTCCACTCCACAAGCGTCAGAGAGTACTACGAAGCCGGACTGCAGTCTTGGCCCGACAGGAGCAATTTCGCCTTTGTACGGTGGCTTTTCCGCAACGACGAAGAGAGAATGTGTCGTTGGGTGAGCAAGATGATCCTCAAGATGGCAGCTCCCGCAAGGGCCTACAACACTGTCGGGTCGAAGTACGGACTGTCCAAGTTCAAGAGTTTCATCGACCTTATTGAGGGGGATCATACCCTTCTCGCTGATATTCCTGAGTGGATCGGCTTCCCGGAGGTCCGTCCTTCACTGCACTACATTGGACCTTTGCCAACCAGAATTGACCGGCCGATTCCTGACGAAGTGACCGCCATGCCTCGCGACAGGCCGATCGTGTACTTCGCCATGGGAAGTTCGGGAAAACCAGAGCTCGTCGCCGAGATTCTGGCGGGTTTCAGGGGCAAACCTTACCGCGTGATAGCACCCGTAAAATCGCACATCGAACAGATGACCGTCGATGTTCCGGAAAATGTCGTCGTCACTGGATTCTTGCCCGCACACAAGGTGAACCCAATGGCGGACATCTCCGTCATCCATGGCGGGCAGAATACTGTGATGAACGCATGCCTTTCGGGGACGCCCATTGTCGGGATAGGAATGCATCCGGAGCAGCAAGCCAATCTGGATGCCTGCGTGCGAAAGGGGTTTGCCGTTCGCCTGAACAAGAAACGGGCATCGGCGTCTGACGTGTTGGCCGCCGTCGATAGATTGCTCCGCGACGAGGACGCGAAGACAGCAGTGGAGACGTTCCGGCTACAACTTGCAGAATGGGATGGACCGGAAAACGCTGCCCGCTTTCTGAAAGAACATTACTCGTAGGCCCGCAGCAGCGGGGAGTGGGACAGCCACCTGTTTCCATACCATTCGACGGGCTCAGGACGAACGGTTTGAGCGCATCCGTCCTCGGTCGCCGCTGCCCTCTCGCGCCCTCGCCTTGGTCTCAGCCGCCGTCCGCCGGATGGAGAAGAACCCCTCTTGCCGACCAAAGGCTTGACGATTGCTTCCAGATCACCCCGGGGGCACAGATGGCCTAAAACGCTTTCCTGAGACGGGCAGAATGCCGAAAGAGGAGGAAGAGGATCTGCCGATATCCCCCTAGGAGGAATGACTTCACGCGGAGGTGAGCTGTGAGAGTAGTCGCTGCGATTCTGATGTACGGGTTGGTCCTTGGCTTGTGTTCGGTCGTCCACGCGGTCACCTGGCATGTGCCCTCTCCGGAGTGCCCCACGATCCAGGCTGGAGTTGATTCCGCAAGTGCCGGTGACACGGTCCTCGTGGCCTGCGGCACATACCACGATTGCACTTATCCGGATCCGGATGGACAACTGAATTGCGTCATCATGAAATCGGGAGTGTGCCTGAGAAGTGCGACAGGACAACCGGACTGCGTCACGATCGACGCCCAGAACCTGGGTCGTGTGGTCTACTGTGTCGGCGCGAACAACACGACCAGGATCGAGGGCTTTACGATCACGGGCGGTCTTGTCACAACCTTTCCGTATCCCAAGTATTGCGGGGGGGGGATCTATTTGAGCGCGTCCGCTCCGACGATTGAGAGCTGTGTGATCTCCGGCAACACAGCCGAGAACGGTGGTGGAATCTTCTGCTTCAATTCAGCATTGAGGGGGATGAGCAGGCCCACCCTCCTCACAATCAGCAACTGCATCATCTCTGACAACACCGCCGACTTCTACGGGGGTGGAGGGATTACGTTTGTCAACTGTTCCGGCTCGATGGTGACAGACTGCATCATCTCACGTAACTCTGTCGACGCCAACTGGGGCGGAGGGATTCGCTGCGACAACTCGTCTCCGAGTATGACCTACTGTGCCGTCTTCAGGAATTATGCTCATGCCGGCGGTGGGATGGCGTGCAGGAATGGGGCCTCTCCGGTGATCAGCTACTGCACGTTCTCGGGCAATTCCGTGGGATCTGCAGGAGCCGGCGTGCTCAACGACGAAGCTTCCGTCTCGCTCTTTAACTCTATCATCGCCTTCAGCACTGCGGGCGAAGCGGTCTACTGCATGAATGGGGGTTCAGCATCTCTCATGTGTTGCGATGTGTACGGCAATGCCGGGGGGGACTGGGTGGATTGCATTGCCGGCCAATCAGGCGTGGACGGAAACATCTCTGAGTGCCCTCTCTTTTGCGCGCAAGGAGACGACAACTACTACCTGGAGCTGTGCTCCCCGTGTGTGGCAGGCTACGGCTGCGGTCAGATGGGTGCCTACGGATCGGGCTGCCCCTGCGTTGGTGGACCGTCGGCCGTCGAGAAGAAGACCTGGTCGAGGGTCAAGTCTGAGTTCAATGACTAGCTCTTGTTCCTCAGCAGCCGTTTGCTGCGGTGTTTGAGACCCGAGAGCTGAAAGCGGACCGAGGCGAGAAGCCAACCTTTGCTTCTGGTTTGGTCTTTGACCCTCCGGCCTTGCGGCGAGCCTGCCGCACTCAGGACGAACGGTTTGGGGGACGGCAGTGTTGGGTCCTTCGACGGGCTCAGGACGAACGGTTTGAGCGCACCCGTCCTCTGTCGCCCTTGCCTTGTCGCGCCCTCGTCCCCTCGCGTACTCTCGCCCTCGCATTGTCGCCTTCCCTCCATGGTCAGCTCTTGCAATTCCGTCGGCTTTGGACGAAAATGCATCCCATGCGAAAGACAACACTGAGCGGGGGTAGGGAGGAGACAGGGATGGCGGAGGAAGGGTTGGAGGGGGTAGTCCAGCGAATCACGTTCCATAATCCGGAGAACGACTACACGGTCGCTCGCGTCCAGACGGAAGAGGACACAGATGTGACTACTGTTGTGGGGAACCTGCCGGGGCTCACCGAGGGAGAGCAGGTTTCCCTCACGGGGAATTGGGCGGAGCATCCCCGGTACGGGCGTCAGTTCAAGGCCACCGGATTCCACATGGTAACTCCGACCTCCGTACAGGGTATCCGGAAGTTCCTGGCTTCCGGCGCGATCCGGGGTGTCGGCCCCGAGATGGCCAAACGGCTCACCGGGGTCTTTGGCGAGGAGACCCTGGATATCATCGACAAGGATCCGGACCGGCTCCTCGAGATTCCCGGCATCGGCAAGAAAAAGAAGGAAGACATCGTGAAGTCCTGGCGCAGGAAGGCCGATGTCCGGGATCTTCTGGTTTTCCTTCACACACACGGGATTTCGGGCGGCCACGCGGGGAGAATTCACGCCCGGTTTGCCTCCCAGTCGATCCGTGTCATTCAACAGAATCCGTATGTCCTTGCGGACGAGGTCTGGGGAATCGGATTCCTGACCGCCGATCGCATGGCGCGGAAGCTGGGTGTCGACCCGGAGTCTCCCGACCGGATTGCCTCCGGGCTGCGGTACACGCTGCGACAAGCTGTGGACCAGGGCCACGTGTGGTTACCCCGGGAAGAACTCACGCAGTGCGCGGCCGAGTCGCTTGCCATCGAGCTGGTCCAGGTCGAGCAGATCCTCGAAACTCTCCCGGTCGGAGGAGAGGTTGTGATCGAGGACGATCGGGTTTACCTCTCGGCCTGGTACCGGGCCGAGGTGTCGGTGGCAAAACGCCTCCTGGATCTGGCGGGCCGCAGGTGTGTTCTGGACGGGCAAAATGTGGATGTGGCTATCGAGGCGGTGGAGAGCCGCCGCCACATAGTGTTTGATGAACGCCAGAAGGAGGCCGTGAAGAAGGCCGTGGGTGGGGGACTCTTTGTCCTGACGGGGGGACCGGGGACCGGCAAGACCACAATTACCCAGGCTATCATCGATGTTCTCGAGTCCATGGGCAAACGGGTCCTGCTTGCCGCTCCCACGGGACGAGCGTCGAAGAAACTCTCGGAAGTAACGGGTCGTACGGCTTCGACAATCCACCGGTTGCTGGAGTACAACGCCCAGAGCCAGCTGTTTGGCCGGAACGAGGCCCGACCCCTGGTCATGGAATTCGTCATCATCGACGAGCAGTCAATGGTGGATCTCATGCTGATGGACTGTCTCCTGAGAGCGATTCCCGCGGGGGGTTCTCTGATCTTGGTAGGAGATTCGGACCAGCTGCCGTCGGTGGGAGCCGGCAATGTCTTGGCGGATATTCTGGCTTCCGGGCGTGTCCGGAGTGTGAAGCTGGAGCATATCTTCCGGCAGATGGAACAGAGCATGATAGTGCTCAATGCACACCGGATCAACAATGGCGAATACCCGCGTCTCGGCGAGCGTCCCGAAGAGTTCGCGTTCGTTGAAGCGGAGGATGCAGGGGATGTGCCCGATCTGATTCAGGGCCTTTGCAAGACTCGACTGCCCGCGCACTTCGGGCTCGATCCGGTGGACGATATCCAGGTTCTCTCGCCCATGTACCGGGGCCCCGCAGGTGTGCGGCGTCTCAATGAGGTCCTCCAGCAGGCCCTGAACCCCGAGGGGGTGGCCCTGACCGTGGGAGGGCAGCGATTCCGGCAAGGTGACAAGGTGATGCAGATACGCAACAACTATGACAAGGAGGTTTTCAACGGAGACCTGGGTAGAATCATCGGGACCGACGAGGGGGCCGGCGTGGTCCATGTATCCTTCGACACCGGGATCGTTTCGTACAGGGCGGAGGAGCTGGATGAGTTGGTTCTGGCCTACGCCGCGACTATTCACAAGGCCCAGGGAAGTGAGTACCGGGCCGTCGTGATTCCTCTGGTAACGCAGCACTACATCATGCTTCAACGGAATCTGCTGTACACGGCGATCACCCGGGCGCGAGAGCTGGTGGTGCTGGTCGGGTCCAAGAGAGCTATCGGGATTGCCGTGCGGAACGACCGCGCCCCGCGGAGGTACAGTTTTCTGGGAGAGAGACTGCGCGGATGATAGCCCCTCGACACTTTCTACGCTTTTGCACTTGACAGATTGCAAGCTTTTGCTAGTATTGGCGCGCATTACTGAAACGCAGATAAAAGTAGCCGCTTCCTTTGCGGCGCCAGTTCAATAGACCTGCTATTGAAGACCATGGAGCCCCTGATCGGTTGTCTCATCAGGTACCGCTCGAATGCTAGTGGGACGGGGTTCTGCGTAGTGAGTTTCGCTGGATGGTCTTCCACCGTGGGAGACAGAAACTGCCACCTCCCTCGGCGCTTGCTGCCCTGTATGCCCCTGGGTTGGTAACGCGGGTTACACCTACTACCCAAGGTTGCACTCTTGTCCGGCGGCGGAAGTAATTGCGCTGGCGTAAGAAACCGTGTCCGGCAGCAGAACTGTCGAAAGTGTGGCTGTTCTTTTGCCATTGGCACATTATTGGCCGCCGAATTGCCGGATACAGGAATGGGGGTTCAGGTACTAACAGTATGGGAACAAATCAGTAAGAGAACAACCGGTAAAAGAGCGAGTCTGGCATCAGACTTGCAGGACACTTGGGTGAAGGACGTAAGGAAGCTCAGGGTCCGGGGCTCGGGATCCGATAGTGAGAAGGGGATCGTAGAGTCCGGAGATGTTCAAGCCCAAGGGGGGGCGAGTGACATGAGTCTTGCTATCGTTTTGGTCTGCCTGGTCTTTTACCTCGGTCTGGCTGTTGTGATCGGGAGGTTCTGCGGAATCAACTCAGCCTGGGAGCGGGCTGTCCGGGACGTCGGCTGGCGGGAAGCGGCGTCAGACAGCTTGAGTAATCAAGAGATCGAAGGGAAGAAGCTGGACGAGGCTGAGAGAATTCTGAGAAGGACAAGGGCAACGACACAGGTCGAGGAGTCGGACCCGGCAGCACAAACAGTCTAGCCCGCTCGAAAGAGGACCGGGCGTCAGTCTCAAGAGGGGACTATTTCCCAGAAACCCAGGGGCGAGATTGCCGGCTTCGCGCAGGTGATCAGCGGTGGGAAAGGGTCACCGGGGGAGGCGGACGGCCCGGTCCTTCTAGCCTGCATTTCTCACCAGTTTTCTGCTACGGTACCGGTCCATGGGCTGCGAGGTACCTTTTCCCTCGTCGCTTCCCCAACGTAGCCACGGCTACGCCTTCGGGAGCGACTCAGTCCAAAGGCGCCTCTCGCCACATGGCCCGGCCCCTCGCGACGAAACCTGGTGAGAAACGCAGGCTAAACCCTCTCGCTACGGGATTCCTGAATAACCCAAGCTACAACGGCAGCTATCCACAACAGTACTCCCCAATCCCAGTCGCCTGTCACCCTGTCACCTGTCACTGGATCTATGCATCGGTCTTGCCTGTATGACGTGGGCGAGTGACAAAGTGTCGAGTGTCGAGGAAATAGGGCAGAAGTCCGCAGGCTAGGGACTGCTTCCGATGCCCTTTTCCTTGGACCAGGGACTAGGGACTACGCACTAGGGACTTGTTCTTATGCCCTTCTCCTTCCTTCCCATTTCCCCGCATCGCTATGCAGTTGTCTTTTGACATTGCCGGGCATCCCCGCGTATAATGAAGGATTCGGGAGAGGTGTGAGGCGCGTGCCGATGTGTGAGCGCGTATTTGGCGTAGGCGCTCGGCACTCAGCATTGGGATTGGGATGGAGGCGGGCGGGACTCATGGAGAAGACGATCCGCATCACGGGCGCACGTGAGAACAATCTCAAGGGCATCAATCTGGAGCTGCGCAGGGGCCTCCTGCATGTCTTCAGCGGCGTCAGCGGCTCGGGGAAGTCGTCGCTCGCCGTGGATACGCTGTTTGCTGAGGGCCAGCGCCGGTACATTGAATCGCTTTCCACCTACGCACGCCAGTTCCTGGAAAAGATGAAACGGGCGGATGTGGATCGCATCGAAGGGCTCCCACCGGCCATCCTCATCGAGAGAGCCAATCCCGTTACCTCCTCGCGGTCGACCGTTGGGACCGCAACCGAGATCCATGACTATCTCCGGCTTCTCTACGCTCGGGTGGGGCGCGTGTATTGCCCGGTCTGCAGCGGGCAAGTCTCGGCGGGAACGGTGGACGGGGCTGTGGATTGGATACTGGCGCGCGATAGCCGGATCCGCATCATGGTCCTTTTCCCGGCGGAGGTGGAGGGCAACCCCGAGGTTGGTCTCGCTCTGTGGAGGAAGGAAGGGTTCACCCGGATGCTCCTGGGCGATGCCGCGGTGGATTTCTCCTCGGCCCCCCTGCCGGATGAGTGGCAGAAAGAACCGGCTTGGATCATCGTGGATCGGTTGACCGCAAGCAGCGACAACCGCACGCGGTTGACCGACTCCCTCGAAGTGGCTTTCCGGGAGGGGGGGGGAGTGGCCGGGGTATGGGTCGAGGACCAGGGAATCCGCAGGTTCACCCGGGAATTCGCCTGCCAGGAGTGCGGCGCCCGGTACGAGCGGCCGTCGCCCCTTCTTTTTTCCTTCAACAGCTCCCGAGGTGCGTGCCCACAGTGCCATGGGTTCGGCAACGAGCTGCGGTTTCTCCCGGAACTGATTGTCCCGGACGGGACGAAGACACTGGAGAAGGGCGCGGTGGACCCGTGGTACCGGTCCACCTACCGCTACATGCACCGGCGCCTTCTGCTGCTGGCCCCCGAGGTGGGTGTGCGGCTGGATGTCCCCTGGGAGGATCTGACCGACCCGGAGCGCGAAGCTGTACTCCATGGGAAAGACCGGCTCCGCGGCGCCGTGCCGTTCCTGAACCGACTCTACAGAAAGCGCTACAGGATGCATGTCCGGTTCTTCCTGAAGCGGTATCTGCGGCCCGTTACCTGCGACCTGTGCGGGGGGAATCGTCTGCGGCCGGAAGCCCTGGCCGTTCGCATCGAGCATCTGAACATTGCGCAGTTCACGGGTCTGCCGGTCTCCAAGGCCCTGCGGTTCATCCGGTCCCTGACTCTGTCGGAGGAGGAACAGCAGATTGCCGCGAGGTTGATGCAGGAGATCCAGGATCGGTTGAACTGCCTGGACCAGATTGGCTTGGGCTATCTCACACTCGACCGTGTCACGAAAACCTTGTCCGGTGGAGAGGCGCAGAGGATCACATTGGCTGCGTCCCTGGGTTCGAACCTGGTGGAAACGCTGTACGTTCTTGATGAGCCGACGGTCGGGCTTCATCCTCGCGATGGGGCGCGCCTCATCGCGATTCTCAAGCGACTCCGGGATCTGGGCAACACCCTGGTGGTGGTGGAGCACGACCGGGAGGTGATCTCGGCGGCCGACTACCTCTGGGATCTGGGGCCCAAGTCGGGCGAGCAGGGGGGACGAATCGTTTGCCAGGGACCGCCGGACGTTGTAGCTCGGGAAGGAGAGTCGGTGACGGCGCGGTATCTCCGCGATGAACTCCGCGTGGCCACTGCCGAGAAGCGCCGGGTCCCCCAGGGCAAATGGCTCCAGGTGCTGGGGGCCAGCGAGCACAATCTCAAGGGCATCGATGTGGCAATCCCGCTGGGCCTGCTGGTGGCTATGACGGGGGTGTCGGGTTCCGGCAAGAGCACGTTGGTCTACGATACGCTGTACCGGGCCCTCAGCCATCTTCTCAATAGTCCGGTCGGCGAGGCAGGACGGCACCGGGAGGTACGGGGCGCCGAGCATATCTCCGAGGTGATCGTGGTCGACCAGAGCCCCATCGGGCGCTCGCCGCGGTCCAACCCGGCAACCTATGTGAAAGCGTTCGATCCTGTTCGGGAAGCCTTCGCCGGGACCCCGGCCGCGAAGCTGCGGGGCTTCGCGGCCAAGGATTTCTCCTTCAATGTTCCCGGCGGACGGTGTGAGGCCTGCCGCGGCGAAGGCGCTGTGCGAGTTGAGATGCATTTTCTGGCGGATGTCTTTGTCCCATGCGAGATGTGCGGGGGCAAACGGTTCAGCAAGGGGATTCTGGAGGTCACGATCCAGGGCAGGAACATCTGGGACGTGCTCAACCTCACTGTGGATCAGGCCTATGTGTTCTTCTCCCGGTACCCGAGAGTCGGGGCCAGGTTGAGGTTTCTCAAACAGGTAGGACTCGGCTACCTTCGCCTCGGCCAGCCGGCCAACAGGCTCTCGGGTGGTGAAGCGCAGCGGCTCAAGATTGCACGGGAGCTGGGAAAGGCGAAGAAGAAGGACACCTTGTATCTCCTGGACGAACCGACTACCGGTCTCCATCCGCATGACGTGGATGTCCTTGTAAAGGTGCTGAGGTGTCTGGTTGACGCAGGCAACACGGTTGTGGTGATCGAGCACAATATGGACCTGGTCAGAGCCGCGGACTACTGCATTGATCTGGGGCCGGGGGGTGGGGAAGAAGGCGGGTGGGTCGTGGCCTGTGGTACGCCGGAGGAAATTGCCGCTGTCCCGGAATCGTACACGGGCCAGTGGCTCGCAGCAGGGAACAGGGAGAATGCTGGTGGGAAACGCACGCAGAGATAAGGGGTTGACAGGCGGAAGCCGGGTGATATAGTCTTCGCGGGATTGCATGTCCATTCGAATTACGAACCGAGCATTGGAATTGGAGGATGGTAGCTATGAGGTATGTCCTTCGTGTGGCGGTGCTGGCGGTGGTGGTGGGGAGTTTGGGCGCCGGTTGCCAATTGGGCGAGAGGGTAGACAGGCCGAACCTGGAACCCAACACCTTCATCGAGGAAGGCTATCCTAACGAGAACCAGACGTGGCTGAGTAGCGCGGCTTCGTTCCGGTTCTTCGGGGCCGATCCCGACAACGAGATCGTAGCGTACCACACGAAGCTCGAACCAGCGATTTTCATAGGAATCGATCCCGGCAACGGGGAGGAAGTACAGGTTTGGCCCGGTGAGCCCGCCTACAGCGAGGGCACGATGGATTTCGTGGATACGCTGTGGTTTGGGGACATAGATTGCTGGGATCCTGTCTCGGAGTCCGTTTCCTGCGACCACCTGATCGAGAACGCGGACGGCAGGATCATTCCCCCGGACTCCGTGATCTCATTCTTTGACTGGGAGCGAACGGAAACCCAGAACCGGAACTACCAGGCTTTGTTCGATGCCCTCTACCGCTTTTCCGTCAAGGCCGTGGACGAGGGAGACAGAGAAGATCCATATCCGGCCAGGAGGCATTTCCTGGTTCTGGCAGCGACGTGGCCGGATATTGTGGTTGACCGTTGCCCCCCACCCAGAGATGCGAGCCCGAGAGAGTACATGGAATTCCATGGCGAGCTGGGCAGCTTGGAGCCGTGGGAATTCCTGTACTCCTGTATGCTGCTGAGTGATCAGGAGCCGGGTCAGTGTAGCCTGTGCCACACCTTCACTGACTGGCAGTCGGGGGTCACGCAGGTTTCCTATGCAGGCCTGCAACCAGGTGTGACGTACACTTTCCGCGTGAAGTGTGCGGTGGAGCGCGCTGGTGTCACGATCGAGAGCCGGGGCTACGAGGAATGCGCATTCACCATACGATCCAAGTAGGTGGAAGCGTTCCCAGCCGCTCTCGCAACGGGATTGCCGAGTAACCTGCGCTGCAACCCGGGGTCGGGACTTGTGCATCATCCGGGCCGGGACTCCGGGTACGCGGGAGTTCATCGCCTCGCCGGAAGACCCTCTCCTCCGGATTTCCGGAGACGAGGGTCTTCCGGCTTTGTCTTTATCAATGTGATCTGTGGATGGCCCGGATTGCGCCTGCGCGCACAGACCGGCAGCGCACGCTATCACGGAGCGCGCACATGGTTCGACGTGCTGCTCGTGGCCGAAAGGTTCTCTGGATCAGCCTCGCGGTTTCGCTGGGGATTCATATGCTGGCCGCGCGCCTGGGCTTGATGCCATCCGTTTTCTCCGTGTTCAGTCACGTGGGTGAGGGCATCCACGATCTGCGGGACGACGGAATCCGGGTTCTGTCAATTGCTTCGCCGTCGCCGCCCGCGGTGAGTCCTGAGTTGCCTCCGGAAATCACGGCGGATGCCATTGGGGAGGAGCTTGCGGTGGAGTTCGAGCTGGCGCCGGCGGGTCTGGATCCAGGAGATGGCAGTGGGCGGCCGGGTGCGGTTTCAGGATCCTCTTCGCTGCCGCCCGTTCCCCGCACCGTACCCTGGCTCAAGTACCCGCCGGCGGCGCTGGAGGACGGAGTATCTGGGACGGTTGTCCTGCACCTTCTGATTGGCTCCGACGGGCGGGTTGTGGAAGTGGAGGTGGTGAAGGAGCTCAGATTCGACTGCGATCGCGCCGCGGTGGAGGCTGCGAGAGGAATGGTCTTCGAACCTGCCCGGGCGGGCGGGCGCGCGGTAAGAGCGTGGACCGAGTACGAGATCTCCTTCGATCCGGGCGAACCGTAGGTTGCAGATGGGGGGAGGATGACCGCAGACAGTCCATTTGACCTGGATGCGCACCCCGGGAAGGGACTGGGTGGTCACCCGCATGGAGTCTCTCTTCCCTCTCCCAGGGCCACTCTTCTGCTTGTCCTCGTGAGTCTCGTTCTGTGCGTGACGGCCGGCACGGTACTTCAGCTGGCGGATCTCATGATGGGGATCATCGGGACGGAGATCCTGTGCATCATGCTGCCGCTTGCGGTAGCGGTTCGCCTGGCCGGGTGTGATGCAGGGGAGACCCTGAAGCTGCGGTGGCCCGGATGGATCCCGGTGGCGTTGGCCGCCGTTATGGCTCCGGCGGCCGCGATTGTTGCCGGGGAGATTTTCTGGATCCAGGGCCGGATCATACCCATCCCCGCATGGTACCTGGATGCAATGGAGAATCTGGTTGCTCTGGGGCGCGGGCAGGACCTCTGGCTCGGTGTCCTCGCGTTGTCCGTTCTTCCCGCTGTCGGTGAGGAAAGCCTGTTTCGGGGTTTTGTGCTTTCGGGACTGGAGCGCCGCTTCGGTCGTGTGGGAGCCCTGTGCCTGAGCGGCGTGCTCTTCGGACTTATTCATGTGGACATCTATCGATTTACCGCGGTATGCCTGCTCGGGGTTTTCTTGGGATGGGTGACGCTGACCTCGGGAAGTCTCTATCCCGCCATGGTGATCCATGCAATCAACAACGCCCTGATACTGATATCGCCGGAGCGCATGGAGCGCATGGATATCCAGTGGCTGGAGGGAAACGAGAGTGCACCATTTCTCTGGATGGTTGCCGCTGTACTGGTGCTTGCAGCCGGAGTGGTGGCGATGCGAAAGGTAGAGCGGAGATGATCTGGCGTTTCCTCGATACTGGTGGGCATGACGGCGCTTTCAACATGGCGGTGGATGAGGCGCTGTTCCGGCGATGCCGCGCCGGGGACTGTCCGCCGGTTTTCCGCGTGTATCGCTGGAACCCGTGGACAATCTCGCTGGGAAGGATGGAAGACGCCGCCCTTCGCCTGGATCTGGCGGCTTGCCGGAAAGATGGCGTTCCGGTGGTGCGGCGTCCGACGGGCGGGCGGGCCGTTTACCACGCGGAAGAGCTGACCTACAGTTTTGTGGCGCGCCACTCGGACCTGCCGGTAGATTCTACCATCGGCGGAACGTATCGCTTTGTGGCGCGCGCTCTGGTGGAGGCCTTGAGATCGCTGGGGGTTCCGGCAGAGATCTGGCCGCGCGGCTCGGGCGCGGCCCAGTCGGTGTGGAATGCTGCCGGTCGCGGGGAGCTGCGCCGCGGGCCTTGTTTTGCGAGCGTGAGCCAGTACGAGATCTGTGTAGGTGGCAAGAAACTGGTGGGGTCGGCTCAGAGGCGGTGGCCGGAAGGGATCCTGCAGCACGGATCCATACTCCTCGGGTCTGCGCACCGCAGGATTGGGCGGTATCTCCGCGGAGGTTCCAGCGCCGATGGAGAAGCCCTGGCAAGCCGGACCACGTCGGTTTCCGAAGAGCTCGAACGCCCTGCGGCAGCGGAAGGTCTGGTCGAACAGCTGAAGGAAGCCACCGCGCGTATCTGGAACGTGGAGATGGAGGAAGATCGGCTCGGACCTGAGGATCTGGAAGAAGTGGAGAAGTTGCGCAAGTTACGGTATGAGGCGGAAGGATGGGGTTTGGGAGACCCGAATTGAAGTCGACTCATCTGCTCGAGATCAAGGCACTGACGGTCGAGTTCCCGATGGACCAGGGAGTGCTCAGAGCTGTCGATGAGGTCAGCCTGTCCCTTGCCCGGGGGGAGAGTCTGGGACTGGTAGGGGAATCGGGGTGTGGCAAGTCTGTGATGGCGCAGTCTATTCTAGGACTGCTTCCCCCTCCCGGGCGGGTGCGTGCGGGGGAAATCCTCTTTGATGGAATGGATCTGGTGAAGCTGTCTCCGCCGGAGCTGCGGAAGGTGAGAGGACGCAGGATCGGCATCGTTTTCCAGGAACCTATGCGCTCGCTGAACCCGGTACTCCGGTGTGGGGAGCAGGTGGCGGAGGTGCTCCGGGCCCATCGGGGAGTCCGCGGGGGGGAAGCCCGCGCCCAGGTGTGCGCTATTTTCGAACAGATGGGTTTCCATGACGGGGGGGACCTGTACGACGCGTATCCCCATCAGCTCAGTGGGGGCATGAGGCAGAGGGTCATGATCGCCGTTGCCCTGGCCTGCGATCCGTGTGTCCTGTTGGCGGATGAACCGACCACTGCTCTCGATGTGACCATCCAGGCTCAGATTATCTCGCTCCTGGCGCGTTTGAAGCGGGCGAGGAACCTCTCAGTCCTTTTTATCTCGCACAACCTGGCCCTGGTGTCGGAGGCGTGCGAGCGGGTAGCGGTGATGTACGCCGGGCGCATTGTGGAGGTGGCGCCGGTGGCCGGGCTCTTCGACAAGCCATGGCATCCGTATACACGGGCCCTGATCGCATGTCTGCCGGGGGTCGATGACGCCACACGGCCCACCCCCATCCCGGGAGAAGTTCCCCATCCGTTGGCGCTTCCCGGCGGCTGCCGTTTCCGCGATCGCTGCCCGGAAGCCCGGGCTGCGTGTGGCAAGGAGCCGCCGCTCGTTGAAGGGGAGGCCGGCCATTGGGTGCGTTGCTGGGTAGCGCAGGAGGCAGTGGGGAGGAACCACGATGCGGAGTAGCAGCGGGGTTGTGGTTCTGGAGAATGTCGGGAAGACCTTCCGGATGGGTGGGACACCGTTCCAGCCTCCTCGTTCCGTTGACGCAGTGCGAGAAGTGTCCCTGAGCATCGACCGGCGTGAGAGCCTGGGTCTGGTTGGGGAGTCGGGATCAGGCAAGACTACGGTGGCGCGTATCATGGTGGGGCTATTGGAACCCACGCGGGGAAGTGTCTGTTTTGAGGGGCGAGACCTCTTCTCCGCTTCTGCCGGGGAACTGCGGATGTTGCGGCGGCATCTCCAGATTGTTTTCCAGGATCCCGAGAGCGCTTTGGATCCTCGCCAGACGGTTTTCCAGGCTCTCTTCGAAGTTCTCCAGGTGCACGGCCTCATCCGATCCGGGAAGGGGCGCGAGCAAATCCGGAGCCTCCTCAAGATGGTGGACATCCGGTGGGAGGATGCCCATCGGTATCCCCACCAGCTCAGCGGCGGGCAGTGCCAACGGGTGGGCATCGCCCGAGCGCTTGCCCTGGAGCCCTCGGTTCTTGTGGCCGATGAGCCCGTCTCGCAGCTGGATGTCTCGACGCAGGCCCAGATTGTCTCGTTGCTGGCAGATCTGAGAGGCCGCTTGGGGCTCACGGTGGTCCTCATTGCCCACGATCTGAGTGTGGTGCGGCAGGTGGTGGACCGGGTTGCGGTGATGTTGGGGGGCTGGATTGTCGAGATGGCTCCCACGGAAGATCTGTTCTCCCGTCCCCTGCATCCCTACACGCGGACGCTTCTTGAGGCGGTTCCGCGCGCCCGCCCATTCACCGGGTCTTTCGCAAGAACTGCTTCTCGCCCTCTGGGGCAGTGGAGTGCTCCCCGCTCTCCGGCCGCTTGCCCGTTCGCCCCGAGATGTCCGGACGGAACCAGTGCCTGCGCAGCCCGGATCCCCGATCTGGCCCCGGCGGATAATCCAGCCCACCTCGTGCGGTGCCGGTGGCAATAGACCGCCGGCATGGATTCCGCGCGTAGGACTGCAACTGTGTCGGGGCAGCGAACCAATCGTCCTGTTTCCTGCTCGCTATTTCGGGTCTTGCCCCTTGACACTTCCGTTTTCCTTCGTATATTCCACCAGGCTCAGGGCGCTGCGGTCCAGCAGATGACTGGTGAGAAATGCAGGCTTGAGTCGCGGTGGCTGCGAGCCGTTACAATGGTTGCAAAGTCGTCAGGGCTCCGCCCGCGGATGTGGGCTGGTCCGGCGCCTGCCCTTGTGGTCCCGCGCTCCCAGGGAGCATGGGTTCACGCCCCTAAATTTTCGTCAGGAATACTGCGCGGTCTCGCGAAGACCGCAGGCAGCGGGGGAGGTGAGCGTCGTGTCCAGAACAATCCGCCGGTGGAGTCTTGTTGTCTTTCTGATCTTGGGTTTTGCTTCCCTTTTGCCCAATTCCGTCCTGGCAGCGACCGGCAGGATCGGAGGCCGGATCGTCGATGCGGAATCGGGCGATCTCCTGGTATGTGCCAATGTCATTATCGAAGGCACCAGCATGGGTGCCGCTTCGAGGGCGGACGGGACCTACCTGATCACGGGTGTTCCCCCGGGAATCTACACGGTCAAAGTGATGATGATGAGTTACATGGATGGCTACCGGGAGAGTGTCCGCGTGGAGGCTGACCGGACTACGGAACTGGACTTCCGCCTGGATGTCACGAGCGTGATGGTAATCGACCCTGTGCTCGTTGAGGAACAACACAGGGACATTCATATCGATCAATCCAGCTCGGTGACCTCCATCAGCACCGGAGATCTTAAGGTCCGCGCCATAGACACAGTTGAGGAGGCCATCGCCACCAGCCCAGGCGTGACCTTCCTCGGCGGGCAGATTCACGTCCGTGGAGGGCGCACATCCGAGGTCAAGTACTACGTGGACGGAACACAGGTTACGAGTCCCTTTGTGGCGGGCAACTCGATGGACCTGTCCCTTGCCTCGGTTTCGGACATTGACGTTCTCTCGGGGGGGTTCGATGCCGAGTACGGAAACGCACAGTCCGGCATCATCAACTTCGTTACCAAGGAAGGGAACGGCAAGTACTCCGGAATGGTCAAGTACATGACGGACGACTTCGGCGCGCCCGACAAGACGTACTACGATATGGACAATGTCCTGGTGGGACTGGGTGGGCCTCTCTGGGGAAAAAACCTGTTCTTCTATCTCTCGGGGGAGGCTTCCTGGTCGGACACTTACCTGAGCACGAACGAGCACAGAACCCCGTATGAAATCGGCCCCCTCTCCTTTCATGATCGGCAGCGGAACAGCTACTCCGGGCAGGCAAAGGTCACTTACATGATGGGCGCCACCAGGAAGCTGGGGCTGGAATACCTGTTCTCCAGCAGTCGCTTCGATCTCTACGACCACGCTTTCAGCCGCTCCGGGTACTGGTCGGAGCACAACGAGGAGTGGTGGCCCTGGGCCATCGATCCCACGTACACATACTATGCCGGTCCGGAGCACACACCCAACGTCGTGCAGAAGCACACCACCTACAAGCTCTCCTGGCGTCACATGCTGGGTGCCGGGACCTTCTACGATGCTCGCTTGAGCTACTTCGTTTCGCGCGAGACCCGAAAGGTGAAAGACAAGGAGCCGTGGGAGTACAACCCGGTGTACTTCGACAATGACAACTACCTGGATCCGATGAACAGATTCTTCGCCATCCGTGGCGATTCGCCCCTCTGGCGTCGATACGCGACCGGCATGCTCACTTTTCGGACGGACTTGACCTCTCAGGTTTCCAAGGCGCACCAGATTCGTACGGGGTTCACCGGCAACTACTACGACCTGGACATGTTCGAGGCGCTCTACCCGTCACGCACAGATCCGGAGGGAGTGTACCACGACAGGTACCACCTGTACTCCTGGGGCGGCGCTGTCTACATTCAGGACCGGATGAGCTATGAAGGGATGATCATAAACGCGGGGCTCCGGTGGGACGTCTACGATCCCGGCCGCGCCGCGGTGATCAATGCGAGCATGCGGCAAACTGTGCTGATGGAGGGTGCGCACAAGGCAGCCATCGGATCTCGTCTGGTCCAGCAGCTGAGTCCCCGACTGGGCATGGCCTATCCCATTTCCGACCGGCAGGTGCTGCACTTCCACTACGGGCGCTTCTACGAGATCGCTCCGTTGTCCTATCTCTACTCGTACAGCGGACAGCAGGTTACGGCTGGAGGGACCATCGTTGGCAACGTGTTCCTGAGGCCCCAGACCACGATCGCGTACGAGATGGGGATCGAGCACCAGTTGAGCAGGAATCTCTCGCTGGACGCCACGATCTTCTACAAGGACATTTTCGGCCTGGTCGGGACGGATCTCGAGACGAACCAGCAGAGCTCCAGTTCCAGAATCGCGCACACCTACTTCAATAAGGACTACGGTTCGGTCCGCGGGTTCGAACTCAGCCTGAACAAGCGGTTTGCCCGCCGCTTTGCGGGGAGCATGAGCTACACCTTCTCGCGAGCCACCGGGTCCAGCTCCAGCGAGAGGTTGGGGTACCAGGTTGCGCAGGACAACTACACGCGGGAGCCGATCACGGAGTTGCCGCTGGACTGGGACCAGACACATGTATTGAGCGGGAATCTCTACGTGTCTGAGCCTGGAGTCTGGGGCGTGAACCTGGACTGCAACTGGGCGTCGGGGGCTCCCTACACACCGACGGATCTGGACCAGCGGGAAATCGAGCCCGAACTCATCAATGCCGCCCGCTTGTCTTCAACTCTGGAAGTCAACCTGAAGGCGGACAAGCGATACAAGGTCTATGGGCAGGAATTCATGCTCTTCCTCCAGGGAGACAACATCCTGGACAACCGGAATATCTGGTTGCTGGCTCCGGGCAGGGAAAATGGAAACTACCAGGCCGCCTACACGATGGATGGCGTTCTGGGTGGGGCGTACAACGAGGCGGACGTTGTGGAATCCAGCAACGATCGATTCATAGCGCTTCACGATCCGGAGGTCTACCAGCCCGGTCGCCGTTTCAAGATGGGTATACAAATAGACTGGTAGCCTGAATAACCCAGGCCATAGGCGAAGTGACGAGTGTGAGAGTGGGCGAGGGCGAGTGACAAGTGTCGAGTGTCGAGGAAATGGAGTATTGTTCCCCAATCCTAGTCGCT
>JAGLYR010000048.1 GCA_023132135.1 Candidatus Eiseniibacteriota bacterium
AAGTGTCGAGTGTCGAGGAAATAGGGCAGTCGGCATACGCGACATGTGGGAGTGACAAGCCGGTTCCCACGCGAGGGGAGGGGGGGCGGCAAGGTTGTTCGGATCGGCAAAAAGCCCTTGACACACCAGAGAGCGTTTCGTATAGTGCCGTTGGCCTAAGGTTTTGTCGCTGGTGAGGTTTGCCGATTGAGATTTCCTTGAGGCCGAGGTTTCAGACAGAGAACTCCCGCCATAGAGGCGGGCCCAAGACCGGGTGTCCTGCCTTTGTGAATACGCGCCCCTTGGTTTATGTGCGTGCTCACGCCCCTGGCGTTCCAATCCGGAGGGTCGTCGAGTCGTGTCAAGCGGCCAGCGAAAGGAGATGAGCGTCGTGTCCAGAGCAATCTACATGTGGAGTCCCATAGTGTGCCTGGTATTGGGCCTCGCACTCCTTGCCCCGACCCCGGCCTGCGCCGCTGTCGGAAAGATCGCGGGAATCATCTCTGATGCCGAGAGTGGTGACCCCCTCGCCTACGCGAACGTGATTGTTCTCGATACACAGCTGGGCGCGGCGTCCAGAGCCGACGGCAAGTACCTGATCTCGGCGGTGCCTGAGGGAACCTACACTCTGAAGATCATGATGATGGGTTACCAGGACGGTATTAAGGAGAATGTCCGGGTCGAGCCCAATCGCACGACGGTCGTGGACTTCCAGCTCGGCATGACGGTTTTTGAGAACCTGATCCCAACGGTCGAAGTTGTGGAAGAGCGCAAGGACATCCACCTCGAGGAATCGGGGTCGGTGAAGACGATTGACGTCGACGACATCAAGGTTCGATCTATCGACACCGTGGAGGAAGCTATTGCGACTACGGCCGGTGTGACCTTCCACGGCGGGCAGATTCACGTGCGAGGAGGCCGTTCTTCCGAGGTCAAGTACTACGTGGACGGAACTCAGGTCACCGACCCCTTTGTGGGGGGGACATCGCTGGACCTGTCTCTGGCCTCGGTCTCCGACATCAACGTTCTCTCCGGAGGTTTTGACGCCGAGTACGGGAATGCGCAGTCGGGAATCATCAACTTCGTCACGAAGGAGGGAGGCAACAACTACTCCGGAATGCTGAAGTTCATGACCGACGATTTCGGGGCGCCGGACAAGACCTATTTCAACACGGACAACGTTCTGGTCGGGTTTGGCGGACCGCTGTGGGGACGCAACCTGTTTTTCTACCTCTCGGGGGAGGCAACCTGGTCGGACACGTATAACAACGCGCACGAGTACAGGAACCGCTATGACCTTGGACCCATCACAATATCTGATCGGCAGCAGAACAGCTACTCGGGCCAGGCCAAGTTCACCTACTTCTTCAGCCCGACGAAGAAGATGGGCGCCGAGTACCTGTTTTCGAAGAATCGGTTCGACACCTATGACCATGCTTTCAGCCGTACGGGATACTGGTCCCCGGAAAGGGAGGAGTGGTGGCCCTGGGCCAAGGACTCGACCTATACCTACTTTGCGGGTCCGGAGCACACGCCGAACGTCGAGCAGCTGCATGAGACCTACAAGCTGTCATGGCGTCACACGCTGAGTGCCGCGACTTTCTACACGGCGCGGGCGAGCTACTTCATCTCCCTGGAGGAGCGGAAGGTCAAGGACAAGAACCCGTGGGAGTACAACCCGGTGTTCTTCTCCAGCGACAACTACCTTGATCCGATGAATCGCTTCTTCGTGATCCGTGGCGACTCGCCGCTGTGGCGCCGCTACCGGACCGGCATGCTTTCAATGAGGGCGGATCTGACGTCCCAGGTGTCCAGGTCGCATCAGGTCCGGACAGGTTTCATCGGAAACTACTACGATCTCGACATGTTCGAGGCTATGTACCCGTCAAGAACCGAGCCCAATGGGATCTACCACGACAAGTACCACCTGTATTCGTGGGGCGGCGCACTGTACTTCCAGGACAAGATGCGGTATGAGGGCATGATCGTGAACGCGGGCATCCGTTGGGATTTCTACGATCCGGGCCGCACCGCGGTGATCAATGCGAGCATGCGGCGAACCGTGCTGATGGAGGGTGCGCACAAGGCAACCATCGGATCTCGTCTGGTCCAGCAGCTGAGCCCCCGACTGGGCATGGCCTATCCCATTTCCGACCGGCAGGTGCTGCACTTCCACTACGGGCGCTTCTACGAGATCCCGCCGCTGTCCTACCTCTACGAGTACAATGGTCAGGCGGTGACCTCGGGTGGAACCATCATCGGGAACGTATTCCTGCGCCCGCAGACAACCATTGCATATGAAATGGGGCTCGAGCACCAGCTGACACGAAACCTGTCTCTGGATGCGACGATTTTCTACAAGGACATTTTTGGTCTCGTTGGCACGGATATGGAAACCAACCAGGAGAGTTCAAGCTCCCGAATCGCCCACACCTACTTCAACAAGGACTACGGTTCCGTGCGGGGATTTGAGCTCAGCCTCAACAAGCGGTTCAGCCGGCGATTTGCCGGGAGTCTGAGCTACACCTACTGCCAGGCCACCGGGTCCAGTTCCAGCGAGCGCCTGGGTTACCAGGTGGCGCTGGAGAATTTCACGCGGGAACCCATTACGGAGCTGCCACTGGATTGGGATCAGACCCAGGTCGTAAGTGCAAACATCTATCTGGCGGAACCGGGTGTGTGGGGCATGAATATGGACTTCGAGTACGCGACAGGTGTGCCCTACACACCGCGCGAGCTCAAGGACAAGGAGATTGAGGCTGAGCAAATCAACTCGGCTCGACTCCCGTCTACGGTGGAGATCAATCTGAAGGCTGATAAGCGGATGAAAATCTATGGTCAGGAGTTCTCCTTTTTCCTGGAGGGCAGGAACATACTCGACCAGAAGAACATCTGGCTGCTGGCCCCGGGGAGGCAAAACGGGAACTACCAGGCTGCCTATACGATGGAAGGAATCGAGGGCGGGGCTTACAATCTGGCGGATGTTGTGGAGTCCAGCGAAGACCGTCTTATCCCGCTGCACGACCCGGAGACGTACTATCCGGGTCGGCGGTTCAAGGTGGGGATCTCGGTGGACTGGTAGAAGACAGAATGATTGGGTCTGACGGGGATCGGGCAAGGAGGAGAGTAGCGTGCTAGATCATGCTTTCAGAGCAAGTGGGACAGTCAGATCTTCTCACTGGTCTCTGGTGGGAGCTCTTCTGGCCTTGGCGGTGCTGGTGGGATTCTGCGTGGATGGGGCTTGGGCGCGGCCGCCGACCGACTGGGAGTGGCAAGACGATTCGGGTGCGCACAGGGTTTTCAAAGCGCCCCAGCTCAACGACTTCGGGCAGCGTATTCACAGCGTGGGACGTCTGGCGATGCGGATTTCGAACGTGGGAGTCTTCGGGGCCAACTGGATTTCCCCCCTTGCCTACCGGAGAGCCCCATATCCCTCAGGCGAATGGCCCTCGGGATCGGGCAACGACTACCTCTGGGCCGCCGGCCTTTGGGTGGGTGGGGTCACATCCGACGGCGATACTCTCGTCACGGCTGCTGTCTACCAGGGAGAATTTTTCGCGAACCCTCTGTTGCCGGACTATATTCGGGAATACGCCGAAGGGATGCCTGGAGGAGTACCCCAGGAAGGCGATTGCGAGGTAGGGGATGACGATGGCGACGGGCTCTGCGACGAGGACTTCCTCGACGGGTACGACAACGACGGGGATGGGATGATTGACGAGGACTTTGCCGCCTACTCTCAGCAGATGTTCGCCAGCGTATACTACGACACGGTCTCCTGGTTCAACGACTTCGTGACAAACCCGGAGGATCACCACCATCCTTTGGGCCTGAGGGTGGAGCAGGCGAGCTACGCCTGGTCGCAGCCGAGTGTAGATGATTTCATCGGAATCGATTTCAAGGTTGCCAACATAGACACGGGGCGAATCATCTATGACGCATACGTGGGTTTCATGGTGGACTCCGACTGTGGCCCCACCAGCTTCGGAGCCAACATCGCACGGGATGACTGGTCGGACTACATCGAGTTTGATACGCTGTACACAGCGCCCGGAACCGAGCCGGAATCGCTCCACATCAGCCTGGCCTTCATGTGGGACGACCCGGGTGGAGACGATGGCGGGAATGCGCGTGGAATCCTGGGCGTAATGTTTCTGGGTCACAAGACAGACCCGCAGGGAGAATTCGCCCCGACGCGGGTGGGGATTCATGCGTACCGGAACTGGTCGGGTTCGGGGGAGGATCCGGAGAACGATGGATACCGGTACAGCTATCTCATGGGCAACTCTCATACTACTACCACGATTGACACGAAAGTCCCCAAGGCCGACGACTGGCGTTTCATGGTCTCCGCCGGGCCCTTTGCGGAAGTCCGGCCGGAGTCGTCCATCACGTTTCAGGTGGCGTTTGTAGCGGGGCAGCGAGATCCTGAGATGACGACATACCGGCGGGACTCGGAGTCGGACAAACGGCAGTTCCTGGGAACGCTGATTGACAACGCGATCCAGGCGCAGCGTGTCTACGGGCGGACGGAGCCTCACTGGCGTACGTCAGCGCCGCCGCCACCTCCGGATACGCGACTGACGCCGGGCGATGCGCATGTGGTGATCGAATGGAACAGCTACCCGGAGACGGTGGCGGATCCCTTCACGGGCATTATGGATTTCGGTGGTTATCAGGTCTGGAAGAACGTCGGATGGGATCGGACATCGGCTCAGCCGAGTCCGCAGGGGTGGCGCTTGATCCAGGACATCTCGAAGGACATGCTTTCGACGGTTGCTACGGGGATGCACGGTATCGGGGAGTACCGTTATGTTGATACCGATGTGCACAATGGTTTCCCATACTGGTATGCGATCAGTTCCTACGACACGGGGGAGGGGCAGTTCGATTTCCTCAACCGACCGGTGAAAATGTATGGCAGCTACAGCCAGTCGTTCGAGCTGATCTATCCGAAGTCAGGGAGCTACCGCACTCTGGATAATGTACGGGTGGTGCCCAACCCGTTCCGGTTGCGCGCCGAGTGGGATCTGGCAGAGACGGAGTTCGAGTACTCGGGCAACCGGATCTGCTTCCAGAATCTGCCGGAACGAGCAACCGTCCGGATCTACACGCTCTCGGGAGACCTGGTTCAGGTCCTGCATCACGACGCGTTCAACAGCGAGTCCGAGACGTGCTGGAATCTAATTACGAGAAACGACCAGCAGATGGTGAGCGGGATTTACCTGTATCACGTGGATTCCTCAATTGGGACAAAAGTCGGGAAGTTCGCCGTGATTCGATAGATCTATTCGCATGAGGGTGAAAGGTGCGGACGGCGGCAATCGTCTGTCGGACTGGTGCCGTTCGTGGTCCACGGAAAGGGGGCTTTGGTGGTGAAGCGCACAGTGGTGGCAGTGGCGGCCCTGCTCGTGTTGGCGGCCGCGGCGCCTGCGTCGGGAAGCGATGTTTTTGAGAAGGTGGGCACTGTGGGGGCGCAGTTCCTGAAAATTGGGATGGGAGCGCGGGCAACCGCAATGGGGGAAGCATTTGTGCCCGTCGCCGATGATGCCAGCACAATCTACTGGAACCCGGCCGGAATCGCCCGGATTTCCGGCAGTGAGCTCACGCTGAACTACGGCAGCTGGCCGGCGGACATCTCGCACCAGTTCGCGGGATACGTGTTCTCCTACGCGACGATCCCGGGAGTGTTCGCATTCAGCATCTCGGCTCTTCAGATGGCTCCCATGCCGGTGACCACGGCGCACCGCCCGGGGGGAACGGGCAAGCACTTCGACGCCGGGGACATGGCCTTGGGACTCAGCTATGCCCGTTCGCTGACGGACCGGTTCAGTTTCGGAGGAACACTGAAGTGGATTCATTCGGGGTTGGCCGATGAGAAAGCCGAGGGCTTCGTCGGCGACTTCGGGACGCTGTACGATACGGGATTCAGGGGCGTGAAGATCGGGATGGTAGTGCAGAGCCTCGGACCGGGTATGACGTTTGTCGACCAGGAGTTCCCGATGCCTGTGACATTCAAGTTCGGTGTCTCGTCCAACATCATCGACCAACAGTGGCACCTGCTGCAGGGAGCTTTTGAGTTCGACCATCCCAGCGACGGAGCGGAGCGCGTTAATCTGGGGGCGGAGTATCTGCTGAAGCAGTTCGAGCCGAAGCTCGCCTTGGCCTTGCGCGGCGGCTACCGCCTGAATCGGGACGAGGAAGGACTCACCTTCGGGTTTGGAGTGGAGTTCCCATTTGTGCCGATCGGGTTTGAGATGAAACCGTCGCGGTGCAATGTCGACTACTGCTACGGTGACATGGGACGGTTGGGGGGGACTCACAGGGTCTCACTTGGCCTCGCCTACTAGGCTGAGTAACCCAAGCTACAACGGCAGCGTTGCGGTGCGGGTCCGATGTGCACGAAACAGTATATCAATTGACGCCGGGCAGCCCCGCAGCAGTTGCGGCGCTGCCCTGTTTGCTGCTCCCTGGCAACGCGGAAGAAGGTGAAACCGGTATGAGGTTTGCAGCGCGTGGTCTGCTTGTAGGATGCGCTCTTGTTCTTGGAGCCGCGGTTACGGCGATGGCCGATCGGGATTGTGGCTTTTTCCCCGTGTGGAGCACGGGGGACCTGGAATTCAGCGTGGACGTCGTCACCTTTCGGGAGTCTGAGAACGACGGTCTGGTCCAGATCAGCTGCTCCATCGGCAATGATCAAATCCGATTTGTCGAGATGGAAACGGGAGAGGCGCAGGGTGCGCTGCGGATTCTGGCTGTCTTTAAGAATCCGGACGGGCAGACAGTGGACAGAGCCGACCGGCGCGTCGAGTTGCGCGCCCGTTCGATGATCCAGGGCGGCAAACAGGATGTGATCCAGGTGATTCAGCTGGAACGGCGCGTTGCCCCGGGCCGCTATGCCGTGAAGATAAAGATCACCGACGAGCATGCGCCAAAGGTGGGCATATGGTATGCCATTCGCGGAATCAAGCGCAGTGGGACAGCGGAGGTGGAGGTCGCTGTCCCGGACTTTGGTCGGAGGGCTCTCGCTGTATCTGATATTGCTCTCGCGCGAAGTATTCGGCCGGATTCGACGGGCGGACAGTTCAGCCGTTCGGGTCTGGAGGTCATCCCCAATCCTTCCCACATCTACGGTCTCCGTCTCGCGGAACTCCCGGTGTATCTCGAGGTCTACGACGGCCGCGGGCTGGACGCGGCGGATACACTGCTTGCCGAATACGTGATCCGGGATTCGCGGGGGGAGCGGGTTCTTGGACAGACCACGCCGTTTCTCATAGGAGCGGACCACTGGAGTCCGCAAGCTCTCTCGATTCCGCTCGTAGGATTGCCGCAGGCTTCGTACGAACTGGCGGTGTGTATCCGGGATCCGCAGACTCTTGAGAAGGCGACGGCCTCGGTCTGCTTTGACGTGATGTGGTCCATGCTGTCGTGGGATCGCAGTCTTCAGGACGGTTTGGAGGAGTTGTCGCTCATTCTCGGCGATGAGGAGTTGACCATCCTTTCGAAGCTTTCACCGGGAGACCGGGAGCGGCAGATGCGGGATTACTGGAAGCGATGGGATCCCACACCCGAGACGGTCCAGAATGAAAGTCTCCAGGAGTACTACCGGCGCCTGAAGTACGCGAACCAGAACTACCGCGCCTACCAGAGGGGAATGTTCACGGACCAGGGAAGGATCTACGTGAAGTACGGTCCGGCGGACGACGTCAGGCGCGATGCGGTTTGGGGAAGCAATCCGGGAGCGGTGGACATGCTGAACCCGGGGGCCAGTCATAATCCCGGCTCGGCGGGGCACCGCAGGGTGGACGAAAGCGGTTTGGCCTTCCGCGAGATGGGAATCGATGAGACGGAACGAGAGGCGGCCCGACTCAGCAACCTGCAGACCATCGGCAAGACGTACGAAGTCTGGGTGTACGACAGGGGCGGAAAGCCCCTCGCTGGTCCGCACGCGTGGGACGGTTCCGGGAGAAAGATGAAGTTCGTTTTTGTAGACCAACGCGGCTACGGTGACTTGGACTTGGTGTATAGCTCACAAGGAGAAGACTACTAGCCTGAATAACCCAGGCTACAACGGCAGCATTCCCCAATCCCAGTCGCTTGTCA
>JAGLYR010000049.1 GCA_023132135.1 Candidatus Eiseniibacteriota bacterium
GACAAGTGTCGAGTGTCGAGGAAATGGGGCAGCCTTCCGCAGGCTAGTGAATGTCGCAACCGCAGGTGCGTGAAATTTGTGTTGACAAAGGTTTGGGGCGTAAGTATGGTGCGGGCGGGATTGTTGCCTTGGGTGTGTGTAGCATGTTGCTCGGCGCAGGGTCAGGGATTCCGTTGTGTTGGATTTCGGGAAGACGTGGAGTTTAGGACTTCGATAGAGGAGTGGGGTTCATGGTCAACGTGTGGGTTCGCGGTGTAAGCTTGATTTCGGTGAGTCTGGTGATCCTCGTTGGGCTGTGGGCAATGCCCCTGTTTGCACAGGAAGAGGCGCCGCCCCTGCCCGGTGAGCTGGAAGAATCCGATATGGCAGTGACCGACAGCCTTGGGGCGGCTGAGGACAGTCTGTGGGAGGAAGAGTTTGCGGAGGAGGAAATGGCTCCCATCGAGCAGGCTCCCACCTTTCTTGACAAGGTCAAGAACAGCGGGCTGGTCACGCTCTTCAGGCAAGGCGGCCGGTTCATGTGGGCGTTGCTCCTTTGCTCCGTGGTTGGTCTGGCCGTCATTATCGAGCGCTTCATTACGCTTAATCGCGCGAAAACGAATGTCGCAAAGCTGATGAGCAACATCATCGGAGCGCTTCACAACGATGGCGTCGAGGGAGCGATTTCCGTGTGCGAGGGCACACGGGGTCCAATTGCGGCGATCATCCATGCCGGTCTGATGAGACACCATCTCGGGACGCCCGCTGTGGAGAAGGCCATTGAGAGCTCCGGCACTATTGAGATGTCGTTCCTTGAGCGCGGGCTCATAGTTCTCGCCAGCGTGATCAACATTGCGCCGATGCTCGGGTTCCTTGGGACGGTCTCCGGAATGATCGGCGCGTTCAACGCGATCGCGTCGGCAGAGCAGGTCAACGCCAAGCTGGTGGCCTCGGGAATTTCCGAAGCGCTGATCACGACGGCTTCCGGATTGTTGATCGGCATCGTGGCGCAGGCCTTCTACAACTACTTCATCTCCCGGATTGACAGCTATGTAATCGAAATGGAGGAGTCCACCGCAGAGCTGGTCGACGTCATGGTCGATCTTGAGGCAAAGGCGAGTGGCGGAACGGTGTAACCTCCGGAGATGTGAAGATGAAAGTACGAAGAAGCAAAGCGATGCCGGAGGTTCCATCTTCCTCCATGGCAGATATTGCTTTTCTGCTGCTGGTGTTCTTCCTGTCGACCACGACCTTCAGTCTGGACCAGGGCTTGCTCCTCCAGCTGCCGGGTCAACAGTCGGAGGTCAAGCGGATTTCTCGAAAGAACATCCTGGTCGTGAAGGCGCACGCAGACGGATCGGTCACGTTGGGCAACGAGTTCATTGCGGTGTCTGAAATCCGGGGTCGTATCGAGGAAGAGCTCGAGAAGAACGAGAAGCTCGTTGTGGTCATTGAGACGCATCCCGAGGCGAGGTACGAAATGTACGTCGATATCCTGGATGAGTTGAAGATGGCCAAGGCTCCCAGGATTTCGCTGAAGACAACGGGAGAGAGCTAGAGAGTAAGCCGGAGAATCGATGAGATGAAAATTGAGCGGAAGAATCGCGCGGAGGCCAGGGTCCCCAGCTCGTCAATGGCGGACATAGCGTTCTTGCTTCTGGTGTTTTTCATGGTGACCACCGTGCTCAAGCTGGAGGAGGGAATGCCCATCAGCATTCCCAAGGCTGAGGCGGCACAGGACGTGCCCAGGGACAAGGTCATGCGCATATGGCTGTCTGGGGCGGGCGAGATCATGATGAACGACATGCTCATCACCGTGGCCGACGTCGAGCCAATGGTGGTCAAGCGCTTGATGGAAAACCCGGGTCTCATCGTGGCATTCAACACAGACTCGGGATGCCCGTATGGAGTTCTGTCCGACGTCATGGACCAGCTGAAACGTGCGAATGCCGTCCGGGTGTCATTCACGGCAAAACGGGAGCTCAAGGGGTCCTAGCCTGGACTAGCACGGACCCCAGGGTAGGTTTCACGCCGAAGCGAGGCGAGTTTCGTGTCTAATGCAATCGCAAACAAGGAATTCAAGGCCGGCTATACGAAGATCATTGAGCTGTCGGCGGTTGTGGCCATTGCTCTCCATGCGGTCGCGTTTGGTGTGTGGCCGGAGTACGTTCCCGAGGTGTACAAACTCAGGGAAGAGAAGAAGATAGAAGTCATCCAGATGCCGGAATTCAGCATCCCGCCGCCGCCGAAGGAGATCGAAAGACCGCAGATTCCGCTGGAGGCCGAATCGGACGAAGAGGTGGACGAGGAGGAGACCATTACGGAAACGAGTCTGGACATCGAGAACCTCCCACCCGCGCCGCCGCCACCGGTCGATCAATCCGAGGAGTTCCTGCCCTTCGACACAATGCCGGTTCCGCTTCATATCGAAAGACCGAAGTATCCGGATCTGGCGAGGCGGGCGGATCTGGAGGGATCGGTGGACGTGATGATCAAGATTGATAAGAAGGGACGGGTCGTGAATGCCCGGATTGTGAAGTCGACGGCGGAGGTGTTCAACGAAGCGGCGATCCAGGCGGCCTACAAGTGCCGGTTCAAACCGGCACTTCAGAGGGATGTCGCCGTGCCTTGCCGCATCTCCATTCCGTTCCGGTTCTCGTTGCGGCATTAGGCGCGGGCCAATGGGCTCGCGGGATGCCCGCATGGGTGAGAGCAGGCCGCGGCCGATGGCGCATGTGGGGTATTGCAGCTATGAAAGGCAGGGTGCGATATGCACGCTGCCTTGTTGTTTGTGGGGCAGCATTATGCGGACTCTCGAGTGTGGAGGGAACAATGGGCTCGGATGAAACTATTGAAGCGGAAATGGAGTACCAGAAGGGGAAGGAAGAAGTCATGGGTTTTGGGGACCGCGTCCTCTCCGTTTTCATGGCGCCGCGCGAGGCCGCTCGAAGCCTTGCCCGGCACCCCGAGTGGATCCGGGCGCTGGTCGTCGTAGCTTTGGTCACGGCGGTTGCATCGGTGTTGATAACCCGGGAAAACGCGGAGTTCTCCCGGGAGATGATGGCCTCAGCCAGTCGCCTTGAGCTCACCGACGAACAGCTGGCGCGGATGGGAGAAGTAACCACAAAGACGTTTGTTTCGAGAGGAGTGGGAGGCGTATTCTGGGCGGGATTCTCCACATTGCTGTACACGCTGGTGTTGTTGCTCTGCGGGAAGGCCACGGGTGGGCAGGCGGGGTTCAGGCGGGTGTTCTCCATGGTCTCGTATTCGGGCCTGGTCGGCGCTCTGGGAGCTGCGGTAATGGCCGCTGTGGTCAGGCTCACGGGGACGTTCCCGGTTGAGACATCTCTGGGAGTGTTGGCGGGGGGATCATACTGGTCCTTGTCGCGCGTGGCGCTTGGCAATCTGGAGATTTTCTGGCTCTGGCAGCTGGTGGTCCTGACCCTGGGACTGTCGGTCATGCAGGGATTCTCCGTGGGCAAGGCCGCGGTCTCGACCGTTGTTCTTTTTGTGATTCGCACCCTTGTGTTGGTGGGTATCACGGCGGCGACGCGGGGTTTCCTGGGAGTGGCCTACTGACCCCTGAGGAAGGAGTGCAAGGATGGCGGGTTTCCAGACACGGTCCGCCGGATTCCTGGTGATGCACCGGGTTGCGGTTTTCGTTCTTCTGTGCGTGTGGGTTGGACCCCTGAGCACCGAAGGAGCCCGGGCGGCGGATTGGAGCGATCTGGAAGGTCGGAAGCTGACCCTGCATGAGTGCATCTCCATTGCACGGGAGAACAGCCCCGCTCTTGCCAAGTCGCTGGTGGGCGTTCGATACGCGGATGCGGGAGTGGGGCAAGCGTGGGCGAGTGTCCTTCCAAAGGTATCCAACTATTTCAGCTACTACCGGTTCGACGAACCCAGATTCTATCTGACGGGCTATGGTCTGGACGCGTCGGACACCAGGTACACAAGCCTGCTGAGAGTCGAGCAGTCCCTGTTCAAGGGCGGCGGGAATGTGGCAGGCATATCGAGCGCGCGGGCGGCGTTGCGGGCGGCGGAGAACGACCAGCGCAGTGCAGAGCAGGGTCTGGACCTCGATGTCGAGGCAAGATATATTGAATTGCTCCAGGGCAGGGCGTTGCTTAGGGTTCGGCAGGAAACAGTGGACCTGAGCGAGCAGCACGTCATGCGCGCCGAAGCGTTCTACAGAGCCGGGGAGAAAACACAGGCGGACGTCTTGCGGGCTCGGGTGGAACTGGCCCAGAATCACCTGGAGCTGATTTCGGCGAGAAATGCCGTTCAGACGGCTCGAGCAACGCTGGCCTACACCCTCGGTATCTCGGTCGACACAGAGCTCGATGTGATAGACTTGCCGGATCCTGTTCTCACGGGAAGCAGCGATCTCGATCGTGAGTTCCAGGACGCTACCCGACTCCATCCCCTCCTGGCAAGCCGGCGTTTCTCGGTCGAGAGCTCGAAGGCCAGTATCACGGTGGCCAAGAGTAGTCGCTGGCCCTCTGTGACCGCGGCGTGGGATTACCAGTGGAACGATTTCGAACTGCCACGATTCAGGGGAGACCACCATCGCTGGGGGGCTAACGATGAGTGGTGGATCCGTCTGTCCATGGGGTTCAATATTTTCGACGGGAGGCTCACGAAGTCGAATATCCGCCGGGCGGAAGCGGGGCTGCAGTATGCGAGGGAAGACTACAAGCAGGCTCTGAGCGACGTGTTGTTGGGTGTGAAGAAGGCTCACCTGGATCTGACCGAAGCGCAGGAGAAGATCCGGGCTGCGGAGGAAGCTGTTGTGCTGGGGGAGGAGGACCGGCGCCTTCAGGCGGAACGGTATCGGTTGGGAGAGGGGACTCTGTTGGAGCTCAACGATGCGCTCGTAGCGCTCACAAAGGCCAGAGTTTCGAAGATCACAGCAATCTATGACTATCACTTGGCCAAGGCCCGTCTGGATTGGGCCGTAGGGAGAGGCTGATGGGGGTCGGGGGTAGTTCTGCCGGAGTGAAGGGATTGGACAGGTCCCGCATGCGGAAGCGGGCGATCATCCTGGTGGGCGCGCTGGTGCTTGTGGTAGTGTTGATCGTGGTTGTGAACCAGAGAGTCGGCGGGCCCGGCAGTGTCAAGGTATACGCCTCAGAGGTGGCGCAACAGACGATTCGGGCGACTGTCTCGGGCCCGGGTCACGTGGTTCCGGAGAAGCAGGTGGACATGAGCTCCGGCGTGATGGGAAGGATCGTGCACCTGGCTGTCCGGGAAGGCGATCAGGTGAATGAGGGGGATTTGCTCCTTCAGATAGATAGCACCCAGTACGCGGCTCGCGTGCGGCAAGCCGAGAGCTCACTGCGTGCCGCGCGATCGAGCGTGACGCTCCAGCAGAGCCGTCTCGAGAGGCTGGAGATGGAGCTTAAGCGGCGGCGGGAGCTTCGGAGCAATCGGCTCGTGTCGGAAAAGGAAATCGAGGCGGCCGAGACGGACGTGAAGGTGGGTCGGGCCGAGGTCAACTCGGCCGGTCACAGGGTCGAGGAAATGGAGGCGAGACTGGCCTCCATGAATGATGATCTTCTCAAGACCACAATGACGGCACCGATCTCGGGAATCGTCTCCTCCCTGAAGATCGAGGAGGGAGAAATCGCGATCGTCGGGACCATGAACTACCCGGGGACTGTGTTAATGACCCTGTCGGATCTCTCGCTGATGGAGGTGGAGGCGGAGATCGACGAAACGGATATTCTGGATGTGGCGGTGGGGCAGGACGCGACCGTTCACGTGGATGCGCTGGGTGACAGCACGCTCAAGGGAACCGTGATCGAAATTGCGAGCTCCGCTCACAGAGTGGGAGTGGGGACAATGGAAGAGGTAACCAATTTCAGGGTGAGGGTCCGGATCGATGGGGAGAGAGTACCGCTGAAGCCCGGAATGAGCGCGAACGTGGATATCGAAACCGCGGTGAGGAGTGATGTGGTATCTGTCCCCATTCAGTCGGTGGTGAAGCGGAAGTGGTCATCTGAGGGCGATTCCGGGGACTCGGGCGAAGACGCCGACGAAAGCAGTAGCAACAAAGAGGAGAAGCCGGGCGTGTTCGCGGTGGAGGACGACAAGGCCGTTTTCCGGGTCATTAAGACGGGTATCAGTGATGAGACGGACATCGAGGTCCTCTCGGGCTTGGAGAAGGGACAAACGGTGATCACCGGTCCGTACAAGATCCTGGCACGGCTCAAGGATGGCGACCGCGTGTCCATCGAGGAGGACGAGGAACCGGATCGTGCTGATTGAGATCGAGGGAATCAAGAAAATCTACGAGGTGGGGACCGAGCAGGTACATGCGCTCCGGGGCATTTCACTGGGGATCGACACCAACGAGTATGTTGCCATCATGGGTCCCTCGGGTTCCGGCAAGTCAACACTTATGAACATCCTTGGATGTCTGGATACCGCAACGGTGGGCATCTACCGTCTGGACGAAGTCCTGGTCGGTGAGCTGACGGACGACGAGCTGGCCTACATACGGAACCGGAAGATAGGCTTCGTATTTCAGACCTTCAATCTCTTGCCACGAGCGGATGCCCTGCACAATGTCGAACTCCCGCTGGTGTATGCCGGAGTGAGTCCGCGAGATCGCAGAGAGCGGGCCCTCTCGGCGCTGGAGGCCGTGGGGCTTGCCGATCGCTCGCACCATCGGCCGAACGAGCTGTCGGGGGGCGAGCGCCAGCGGGTGGCGATTGCCCGGGCACTGGTCAACGATCCCACGATTATCCTGGCGGACGAGCCCACGGGAAATCTGGACAGCGCCACAGGCAAGGAGATCCTCGCGTTGTTCCAGCGGTTGCATGAGCTGGGAAACACGATCCTGATTGTCACCCACGAGGAGTACATTGCCTCGCAGACGCATCGGGTGATCCGGCTTCTGGATGGCCATGTCAAGGAGGACCGCAGGGTGGCCGGTTTCGCGCGACCGTCATGACATTGGGCGAACACGTCAGAATTGGACTGTCGGCTCTCGGGATGAACCGCGCCCGAGCGGGCCTGACGATGCTCGGAGTGGTGATCGGCCTGATGGCCGTCATCTCGCTCGTATCCTTTATCCAGGGTCTCAACCGCTACGTGGGCGGCCTGTTCGGTGAGATGGGTTCGCGGAATTTTGTAGTCCAGAAGGCGGGAATCATTACGGATCTGGAAGCGTATCTCGAGTCAATGAAGCGCAAGGATTTCACCAGGCAAGATGCGCTGGCCCTCCGGACGTGCCGGCATGTCCGATTTGTGGCGCCCACGCTTGCCGCCATGCACGACATCAAGAGAGGCCGCTACCGGGCCAGGGAAGCTTGGGTGACGGGGACCACCGCGGACGCTGGTCTCATGGGGGATGTCGAGGTGGCAGTGGGGCGTTACATCTCCGAGGTGGATGTGGAGCACCGACGGGCCGTCTGTGTGCTGGGCTCAGAGGTGGCCGAGAGAATTCTGCGGGGTGAGCAGGCCTTGGGAGAGTGGATTCGGGTAGGCCCGCATCGGCTCCGGATCATTGGTGTGGAGAAGGAGAGGGGCAGTATTCTGGGATTCTCGCAGGACAACCGGGTCGTTATTCCCATCACCACATTTGAGAAATTGTTTGGTTCCCGATCCGATCTCGGCATCACCGTGCAGGCGACGGGCCAGGATGAGATGGACAAGGCGGTCGATGAGGTGACCCACCTGCTGCGGCGAAGAAGAGGGGTTGCCGGGGATGAAGAGAATGACTTCGCCATCCTGACGTCCGATACCCTGGTGCATGCCTGGAAGGCTCTGAGTTCGGGGGCGCTGGTGGCATTGGTGGGAGTGGGGGCGATATCCCTGGGGGTGGCTGGAATCGGCATCATGAATATCATGCTGGTGTCGGTGCGCGAGAGGACCCGGGAAATCGGTTTGCGGAAAGCGATGGGGGCAAAGCGCAGCGATATCCTTCGCCAGTTTCTCGTGGAATCCAGTCTGCTCTGCCTCATGGGAGGGTTGCTTGGGGTGGCTCTGGGAATCACGGCTGCCCGGGTGATCACCTGGCGATTCCACTTCCCGTCGGCGGTGTCCGTCGGCGCGATTGTGGTGGGACTTGTGGTCTCAGTCGGCGTGGGCCTGTTCTTCGGGATATTCCCGGCCGGCCGGGCAGCGAAGCTGGATCCCATCGAGTGTCTCCGGCACGAATAGGACGGCATAGGACGTCATGAATCGTCACGAGTTGCTGGACGCAATCCGAACCGCGTGGAGCTCGATTGCGTCTCACAAGCTGCGGTCTTTCCTCACGACGCTCGGGATCGTGGTGGGCGTGGGGACGGTGATTGCTATCGTTTCCATCATCCACGGGTTGAACACCTCCATGGCGCGGCAGGTGGAATCCTTGGGGAGCGATGTGGTTTTCGTACGGGCGGCTCAGCCGGAAGATGGCCGGCCGGGTAGCACCGAGCGAGTCCGGAAGTTGACGCTCCGGCACGCCCGGATGATCCAGCGGGCGTGCCCGCACGTGGCTCGTGTAGCTCCCTTCCGGCGAACCCTGGAGCGAGTGGCGTTCGAGGGTCGCAAAACAGGGCATATCCGGCTGCTGGGAGTGACACCGGACTACGCAGAGGTGAGTCAGTACCACGTGGACCGCGGGAGGTTCCTGACGGATCTGGATCTCGACGGTGGGCGGCAGGTGTGCGTGTTGGGCGAGACGGTGGAACGGAGCCTGTTCCGCAATAGGTCGGGTGTAGGTGAACATGTGACTATCGAAGGGCGGCGGTTTCTCGTAGTGGGGGTGTTGGAGAAGAAGGGCCGCTTCATCACCAACGATCTCGACGAGATCGCTCTTATCCCGCTCCGCACCCTGGAGAAGATGAAGGGCACGCAGGAGTCGATCGGCATCAACGTGATGCCGGTTACAACGGAGTCTCAGGGATTGGCCGTCGATGAGATTCGCCACCTTCTGAGGCGCTTGAGGGGAATCGATGAGGACGATGACGAGGATTTCGAAATCATGACCCAGGCGTCTCTCATGGAGACCTATCACAGCATTACCCGGATCGGGTACATGGTAATCAGGGTCGTGGCTTCCATCTCCCTTCTGGTGGGCGGGATCGGGATCATGAACATCATGCTGGTGACCGTGGCGGAGAGGACCCGGGAAATTGGAATCCGCAAGGCACTGGGCGCCCGATCGCGCGATGTCCTTCTTCAGTTCCTCGTTGAAGCGGTGGGACTGAGCCTGGTCGGAGGGATTCTGGGGACAGGGCTGGGTGTCCTGGCGGGAGGTCTGGTGAGACTGGCATCGCCATTGCCGGCGGCGGTTCCACCCTGGGCGTTGGGCCTGGCTTTCGGAACATGCTCGGCTGTCGGTCTCTTTTTCGGGGTGTATCCGGCGGTGAGAGCTGCCAGGATGAATCCCATCGAGGCGTTGCGGTATGAATAGAGCGATGCGAAGGTCGGTGATAGCGCTTCTCATATGCCTGGGTCTGCCCCTGGTGGGGGCGGCAGAGGGTATTGCAGGCAGCAGGCACTGCCCGAAGGCAACTTCCGAACGGCTTCCTCTCAGGGTTGCAACATTCCCGCGGTTCGAGGCCGATCTCAGCTACTTTGCTCTGGATGCGGAGATCTACCGCCTGGAAGCCTGGATTTCCGTCCTGAACGACGATCTCCAGTTCGTGAAGCGGGAGGGACGCTACCTGGCGCGCTACGAGATCACGGTCATAGCGAACGATGGTGGTGGAACGCAGGTCAGGGGAGACCAGATGAGGAAACGGCGGTGGGTGGACACCTACGAGGCCACAAACCGCACGGAAACGGTAGTTCTGGATCTTGTGACCCTGAAATTGCCCCACGGTGCGTACGACATCGCGATCCGGATCTGCGATTTGGACAGCGGTGTTGAGTCGAGCGGGCAACAGAGGGTGGTTCTTCCCAAGGGTGGGGACACTCCCTGGTTGAGCAGTCTCAAGTTCCTGGTGGGGACGCTGGAGAGAGGAGAGTCCTTCGACAGCTCTGGAGTGGAGGTGAGGCGCTCCTACGGCGATTCGTTGCCTGTTATGCGGGCCTATGTCGAGCTCTACGGCGCCGGGAACGCCGCGCCGCCCGTGGAGCTGATCTATGAGATGGAGGATCCTGAGCGGGACCGTGTGGCCGTTGGCAGAGGACGGAGCCTGGGCGCTGGAGGATTCGGTCGTCCGTACCTCATTGAGGTTCCTACGGACAGTATCTCAATCGGAATCTACGATCTCAAGGTGACGGCGCGGGTGAGTGGGGAAGCTGTCGCTACAATGTGCGGTTCTTTCCGGGTGGCTTCTTCCAAGTCGCTCTGGGTGCGGGATTTCGACGCCATGCTGGACCTACTGAGCTACATCGCCACGAGCGAAGAGATGGACAAACTGAAGGAGGTATCGCTGGAGGACCGCCGGGAGGCATGGGAGGAGTTCTGGGCCGGGCGTGATATCACGCCCGAGACGGGCCGGAACGAAACCCGGGATGAGTTCTTCACGCGAGTGGCATACGCCAATCGACACTTCGGGCAAATGTTGATCGAGGGCTGGCAAACGGACCGGGGACGGATCTACATCACCGAGGGCCCTCCGGACAACATCGAAAGCCATCCCATGAGCATGTCGGGGAATGCCTGGGAGGTATGGCACTACCAGCGGCGGGGAATCATCTACATCTTTGAGGATCGAAATGGATTCGGGGAATATGTTTTGACTGGCATTCGGTAGTACGGGTCTCTACTTTCTGGCGCATTCTTCCCCAGAAACGGCGGTGATGACGGGACATGACGACAACAGATGCTGGTAGTAATTCCGGGGCGCGCGTGGTTCAGGTCGGGAGACTGTACAAGGCCCGCGACGGTATTTTCATCGACGGGGTATGCGCAGGGCTGGCGGAGTACATGGGCGTGAGCGCGATGGCTGTGCGGGCCGCGATCGTGATTCTGGCCTTTGCCGGATTCTGGGGGCTCGTTCTCTACCTTCTTGGGATGGTCCTGATTCCGAGATCGCCGGTTGCGGGCGTCTCTGAGGAGACGGCCGTTGAGAAACCCGCGGGCAGAGGGTGGGCAGCTGGGCTCGGCCTTGGCATCATCGTCTTGGGAGTTGTTCTTCTTCTGAGCGGGATCGGGCTTTTGCAGGTGCGGTTCTGGCGGGTCTGGCATATTGGTTTCGGGGTATCGTGGCCGCTCCTTGTTGTGGTGCTCGGGTGGGTAATCATGGTACGGCATGAGGCGGCGACAGACCGACGGGGAGATTCTTCCGGGAGGCTGGAACGTTGCCGGGATGACCGCATGGTAGCCGGGCTGTGTGGAGGTATAGCGCGGCGGATGCGGCTGGACCCCTCGCTCGTGCGGGTGCTCTGGTCGTTCTTCACGCTCCTGTCGGGGGGTGTGGGCGCGGTGCTCTATGGCATGCTGGTGCTGGGTATCTCCGAGGAAGCACAGGATACGCCGGCCGAGGCGGCGGGAAATGGCGCTGAGGCTCCGGAGAAGGTAGATCCACTGTAGCCTGGACTATGCACGAATCCGGATGGATTCGCACACAGTCCAGCACACTTCTCTATTGCGGTCTGTTTTCTATTGTCTATTTTCCTGCCTGGTGTAGAGGATGATCGTGATTCTGATACGGGCTCTTCTGGCAGTTGCGGTGGTCTTCTTCGTCGTGGGTTTGGCGAGAGCCATATCCAATGTCCGGGGTGCTCTCTCCGGGCGCGGTGGGAAGACTCCCTTGAGCAGGAAAGCGGATCCGCCGTACGACCCCGGAGAGGTCGTCGAAGCTCAGTGGGAGGATCTCGACAAGAAGAAGTAGCTTGGGAGAGAGCTTGAACCAGGAAGTGTAGAAGGAAGGACGGGAGACGCTGGGGATGTCGAACGGGGATCTCAGGCGACGCTTTCTATTGGTGATGGCGCTGCTTCCTATGTGGTTGCATTTGCCGGTGATCGTGAATGCTGCTCCACCGTCGATGCCCGTGTCGCCGTCCGAATGCCACCGTATGCTGGGTCAGGGTAAGGTGGGGCTGGCGCGAGGACTGGCCGATCGGCCGACCCTCAAGTCCGGACAGGCCGCTTTCGACGTTCTGCACTATGATTTGGTGCTGAGGGTTGACCCCGCGGACGAGTCCCTGGTGGGTGACATCGGCATCCACGTGGCGTCGGTCATCGCTTCCCTGGATTCGGTCGTTCTGGATTTCGTGGTGCGCCCGGAAATGACGGTGGACTCCGCGAGCGTGGACGGACAGGCGGCCGGTTTCCGGTGGGGCGATGATGCCGTGCGCATTGCAATGCCTGCGGGGCTGGCTGCTGGTGAGAGCAGCTGGGTCAGGGTGTGGTACCATGGGCAGCCGGAAACCCCAACCGTGGGGTTCGGGTTCGGCGTGACTCCAAGGGGGCATCCCACCATCTGGACTCTGAGCGAGCCGGAGATGGCCCGATTCTGGTGGCCGTGCAAGGATGCTCCGTCGGACAAGGCTACGGCCACGATCTCGATTCGGGTACCAGAGCCGCTGATGGCCGTCTCCAATGGACTGCTCCTGGAAATCGAGTCCTTGGGAGATGGTACCCGAACGTGGCACTGGTCGGAAACCTACCCCATCGCGACGTATCTTGTGTCCCTTGCCATCTGCGAGTACGATGTCTTTGAGGACTCATATGTTACAACTTCCGGCGATTCCATGCCTGTCATCTACTATGTATACCCGGAACACCGCTCTCGCGCTGAACGGGATTTCCGTTTCACAGTGGACATGATCGAGTTCTACGCGTCGGTGTTCGGTGAGTATCCGTTTCTCAGAGAGAAGTACGGAATGGCTGAGTTCCCCTGGGGTGGGGCCATGGAACACCAGACCGTAACCAGCTATGGCTCGCCCCTGATCACGGGTACGAACATCTACGATTGGATCATTGCGCACGAGCTTGCGCACCAGTGGTGGGGAGATCTCGTAACGCTGGAAACCTGGGACGACATCTGGCTCAACGAGGGGTTCGCGGTATACTCGGAGGCGCTCTGGGAAGAGCACATTGCTGGTGAGGGCGCGTACCACGCCTACATGGCTGCCATGGACCGGAAGGTCGGTTTCAGCGGGACTCTCTACGGTCCCAGCGCGGACCCGGATTCAGCGTTCATGGTTCCCTACGTCTACACTGTCTACGACAAGGGAGCCTGGGTGCTCCACATGCTCCGGCATGTCGTTGGAGACAGCGTGTTTTTCCAGATTCTGCGCGACTACGCGTCGCACACGAGTCATGCCTACCGGACAGCCAACACAGTCCAGTTCCAGGCTCTCGCGGAGGATCACCACGGCAGGTCCCTCGACTGGTTCTTCACCAAATGGGTCTACGGCACCGGGCGTCCTGAGTACGAATACCGGTGGACAACGCGGACGACCGGCGGGCAACATCTGCTGATGCTTCATATCGACCAGGTGCAGACGGCGAGCGGTGTGTTCGAGATGCCGTTGGACGTGGCGGTTGAGTTCGCAAGTGGGGAGACCACGTTCGTGGTGGTCGACTCATTGGAGTGTCAGGATTTTGAGGTGGTTCTGGAAAAGCGACCGGTAGCTGTGGTTCTGGATCCGGAAGGCTGGGTATTGAAACGCGCAGTGGAAAGACCGGAGCGGTTTGCACTTTACGGTGTCTGTCCGAATCCATTTCACGAGACAACGCGTGTGGTGTATGATTTGCACACAACACAAGCGGTAGAGTTTACGATCTATGATGTCACCGGACGGCGGGTGACAAACCTTGTTGATCATGTCATGTCTCCCGGGCACCACGAGGTCGTATGGGACGGGGGCAACGATCGGGGCGAGCGAGTTGCTCCGGGTGTCTACTTCGGGAAGCTGATCGTGGGAGGACGGGAGAACCGGATCCGTCTGGTTTTGATCCGTTAGCCAGGAATGGAGTTCATACGATGCCATCTCGTGAAAAAGAACGGCGTACCAGACCTAGAGTCCAGGTAGGTCTGGCGGCCCAACTCTCCGATGAATCCGGAGCCACTGGGCTGGCTGCCGAGACGGTCAACGTCTCCGTGGCAGGAGTCTGCTGCCGGGTGCCAAGACCCGTGGAGCCCCTGACCCGGGTAAAAATCACCCTTCTGGTCCCTGACGTGAAGAGCAAAAAGCACGCGAAATCCGCTGTCGTGTCGACAGAGGGTGTCGTGGTCCGCACGGAGCTGCTGGAGTCGGAGGCGGGTAAGGAAACATATGAAATCGCGTGCGCATTTACCGGATTGAAGGACAAGGATCTAAAAATCATGCAATCATACGTGGACAGTCGGCTGGACCAGACGGCGCCCTCTTCGAAAGGCCGCGGGTCGCAAGGTGCGGGTACGAAGCCGGCCTCCTGAGGCAGAATGCAACGGAGCGACTGCCTGCCCTGTCCGCTCTCCGGAGAGGGCAACCTCATTCGTCACGTATCTATCGATACCGCAGCGTAGTACGGGACCATCTCAAACTCCTCTTGTGACACTCTCCTTGGCTTGCCTCTTGCTTCTGCAACAGGGTGGCGGTACGCGCGCGCCGCTACAGGCGCACCTCTGTACTCACAAGCCCGCATTTCTCACCAGGCGGTGAGAAATGCGGGCCAGCCACTCTGGGAACACCAGCATGCAGCCGGAAACACCTGGATCGCAGATCATCGAGCAAATGCGGGGTGAGTTCCTTGCAGAAGCCGAGGAACTGCTCGACGAGATAAGGGCGGATCTAGCGCTCTTGGGAAGCGAGGCGAACCGCGCGGCGCCGGATCTTCTGTACAAAGTTCTGAGGGCCGCCCACTCGTTGAAAGGTTCGAGTGGGATGTTCGGACTGGATGATCTGTCCGAGGCGAGTCACTCGTTGGAAGGTATGCTGGAGGATTTGAAATCGGGCCGGGTGGAGGATGTCGGGGATTTCATCGAGGCGAGTTTGGACCAGGCGGAGATGATGCGGTCCGTTCTCGATGAGGTGATTGGGGCGCAGGAAACGAGACCCAAGGACGGGGACTCCGATTCCGCGGTGCCTGTGCAGAGGCCTGAAGCCAGCCAATTCCTGAGAGTCGACATGGGCGATCTGGATCAGGCTCTCAATCTCGTAGGGGATCTGTTTCTTGGTATCGATGCTCTCCGGAATCTGGACAAGTCGGTGGGGCTTGATGGCGAGAAGCGGAGCGGTCGGCGCGAGCGCATAATCTCGACGCGCAGACGGGGCCGCAAGTTGACCGAGCTGCGGGAGTGTCTCCTCAGCATGCGGATGGTCCCGCTGGCAAGGATTTTTGCTCGCCTCGTTCCCGCTGTCCGATCTGTAACGCGCGAGACAGGGAAGAAAGCGGCACTGACGATCGAAGGCGGCGAGACACGCTTGGACAAAGGTATGGCGGAGCGGCTGTCGGATCCGCTGCTCCATCTGCTTCGAAACGCGATTGACCACGGGCTGGAAGAGCCTTCAGAGCGGGAGAAACTGGGCAAGCCGGCGGAGGGACGGATATCGGTGTCGGCCAGGCGAGAGGGCAGCGAGGTCGTGATTGAGGTGCAGGACGACGGCCGCGGCGTGGACCTGGGGAAGCTGCTGGAGAAGGCCAGGGAACGAGGTCTCCTGAATGGTGAAACGGCCCCGTCGGAGCGCCGGATTCTGGATTGTCTGTTTGCTCACGGCGTGACGACGGCGAGCCGGGTGAGCACGGTGTCGGGGCGAGGCGTCGGCATGGATGTCGTGCGCACCAACGTTGCCCGCCTGAGTGGTACGGTGGCCGTGTCGACAGAGCAAGGCAAGGGGACTAGAGTATCAATCCGCGTGCCTCCAACGCTGTCTACCATTGATGGTCTTCTCCTTGAGATTGCCGGGCAGATTGTGGTGCTGCCGTTTTACTCCGTGCGGGAAGTGATACGAATTACGGAGGCGGATCGGCAGCGTGTTGTAGAGAGTGGGAACTTGCCGTTGAGAGACGAGACCATCCGAGCGGCCGCGCTGGCGCCCATTCTCGGTCTCAATGACGGGGTGCGAGGGGAGGAATTCGCGGTTGTAATGGCGCGCAGATCCGACACGGTGGCTGTGTTGGTTGACGGGCTGGCCGAGCGGGCGGAAGTTCTGGTGAAACCGCTGGGACCGCGTCTGGATTCGCTGGACAAATTCTCGGGAGTGACCGAACTGGCCGACGGGCGCGTTGCCCCGGTTCTCGATGTTTCGGCGGTCATGAAGGGGGTGGGGGGTGTTGAAGGACTGTCCTGACAGGTTGGCATTCGGGTCGCCTTCCGGAGGAGTCACGCAGTCGGCGGACGGGATGTACGTGATTCTGTCTCTCGGGAAGCAATACTGCGCCATCAGTGCGGAGAATGTGGAGGAGGTGTTGACCCAGGAACCCTTTACCAGGTTTCCGCTGGCGGGGAAATCCGTCGCAGGGGCCATGTTTTTCCGAGGTGCCTGCGTGACGGTGTATGATCTGGGCTGGATCCTCGCAAGGTGTCCGGTGAAACCCTCACGCTCCTCCCGGATCATCGTACTGCGGGAGCCCAACCGGGCCTCATTGCTGGTGGAGCGAATCCTGACGCTGATATCGGGCGCCGGCGAACCTATCGACAGTCCGGATCTTTCCCTCGGGCGGTACGTGAATGGCCAGATCCGATGGCTCGATCGTCTTGTGAAGATAATTGATGTACACGGGTTGCTACGGTTGGAGGCAGATCGCGCCGAAGCATTGATGAGGAAGGCGCCTGGCGAGGCGCCTCGACTCTAGCCGGCATTTCTCGCCAGCCTCGTCGCGAGGCTGGCGAGAAATGCGGACCAAGAACCAAATCGGTAGCAAGGGGGCTGCGCATGACGGGGCACAACTACGGTAACATAGGATTGACCACTCGAGTGGTCGGGCCGGCGGTCTGTGGGGCAGGCATTCTCCTGTATTTCCACCTCCGCTGGTACGAGGCCGCCCGGGATGGAGGATGGGTGCCGCTATGGTGGTTGATCGTCCTCGCCGGGCTGGCCGGTATCTGGACTCTCATCGTCCGTTGGCAGGTGATTGGTCCCATCCGCGGTCTTTCTCTGAGGAGAATCGAAGACCGGGAAGCCGGCGGGGCGTCCGAGCGCGATTTTCCTCCGGAGTTCCGGTTTTTGGACGAGGGCCTGCGGGACATCCTGCGGGGTGCTCGCGAGAGCTTGGAGAGCGAGAGGGAATCCGCCAGGACACTGGAGATACTGACAGCGTCTCTCACAAGTCAGTGGCGGACAATGCGGACCTCGGCGGGGGTGCAGGCGAGATTGCTGGAGGAGGGGCAGGTGCCTCTCATGGATGATTGGCTGGAGTGTCTCGGGGACAGTGTGAACAGGCTGGGGGAGTACTTGAATCGTCTTGAGAACGGGACGGGCGAGGTGGCTGGTTTGCTCGAAGGCGTCATCTGCTCCTGTCGGGAAGGTCGGGCGTCGGCATCGGAATACCTGGTTCGAGGCCGTGAGTTTGCGGGAATGCTGGACGAAGCGGATGGCCGGATTCGGATCTTCCAGCGGGCAACGGAAACCGCTGCATCGTTGGTCACCAAGGTCAACGACGTGGCGAGGCAGGTAACGTCAAGCTGCCGGGAACTCAAGCATTCCACGCGGGACCTGAACCGGGTTGCCACTGAGGGTGAGAAAGTCTTGAAGGAAGCCAATGTCCATGCGAGACACACGTCGGAGGCGGTCTTGGAGAGTGCGGAGAGCGTGCGGAATCTGGGATCGCGCTCTGGGGAAATCGGGAGCGTCGTGGAGGTGATCGAGAGCATAGCGGACGAGACAAACCTCCTGGCGCTCAATGCCGCCATTATTGCAGCACAGGCAGGTGAGCATGGGCGGAGCTTCGCCGTTGTGGCGGAGGAGATCCGCGAACTGGCCGAGCGCACGTCCTCTTCGACAAAGGAAGTGGCGGATCTGGTCAAGAGTGTCCAGGATGGAATCGGGCAGGCAGCCCAGAGTATTGATGAGAGCGCGAAGAAGGTGCGGCAGAGCGCGAACCTCGGGGCACAGGCGGGAGAAATCTGGGAACAGGTCAGGAAAAGCTCGGAACAGAACGCCAGGTTGGCAGAAGGGATCGTGTCGTCGTCGTCCGAACAATCGCGGGACGCGGATCGGCTGGGGAGCGCGATGGATGGGGTTGAGGGATACGTCACTGAAATCGCGGAGAAGATCCGCGGACGTCGGAGGGCGGAGGAGGAGGCGCTTGGTCGGTTGAGCGCTCTGGAGTCCTCACTGCAGAGCGTGAGTTCACAGGAAGGACGAATCTCGTCCGTTGTTTCCGGATTGGAGGAAGAGGTGGGAGAGGCAGGTGTGCTTCTGGCCGAGATGGGCACGTGGTGCGCGCGCGGGAAATCTACATCGGCGGAAGCCAGGGGACAACTGGGTAATTTGGAGAGCCAGATACAGAAGCAGTTGAGGCTCCTCGAGACACAGGGTGAAACCCTGCGGGTGCGCTCCGCCCGAGCAAATCCGCCTCATGACCTGAACTGGGAAGCAACGAAGGTATCCAGCACTGACACGGGAATAGACGTGTGAAACTCAAGTGCATTGTTGAGATGGCCAGAGCACTTCTCGGACGTCTGGTTGAGAGATCAGGGCGTAGAGACGCCGCCCGCTGTGCCGTGCGGCGGGATCTGGATGGCGGGCCGGTACTTCCCTGCGACTTGCAGGTCGGGGCCGGGACCAGAGCACCGGATCAGGCCAGGCAGGCGCGCTGGATACGGGCGCGGCTCCAAGCCGGATACTACGACGAGCCGGAGGTCAGGGCTAAGATCGTGGGAGCTTTGATGGAGAGTCTCTGGCTGAAATAGCAGTGCGCTGGATTTGAGGTTGCCGGGAGGGGTGGGGCGGTGGTATAGTGCTTCAGACATGAGAATCCTTATAGTCGATGACGAGAAGAATCTGAGGAGTTCCTTGACCACCTCGCTGGGCGGGGGTGGCTTCGACGTGCTGGAAGCAGACACGGGCGGGGATGCCGTGGAAAGCGTCCGGCGTGAGTCTCCCGAGTTGGTTCTCCTGGATACCCGGCTCCCGGATATGGATGGACTGGAGGTGCTCAGGCAGATCCGGCGGATCGACCGCGACGTGTTGGTAATCGTGACCACGGCAGATGGGGGCGTCGACTGCGCTGTGGAGGCAATGAAGCTGGGGGCCATGAACTGCATCCCGAAGCCCTACGACCTGGAGCGGATCGGGTCTCTTGTGGGGCATGCCGCGGAGAGCGTGCGCCTCAGGCAAGAGGCGCGACATGCTCAGCATCTGAAGGTCGGTCATCGTGAGTCTGACCGCCTTGTGCTGGGCAACAGCCGGAGCATGCTCAGCATTGTCGAGATCATTGAGAAAGTGGCCGCCAGCAAAGCCTCCACTATCCTGATCGAGGGCGAGAACGGGACGGGGAAGGAACTGGTGGCGAAGGCGATTCACTTCCTGAGCCGTGACCGGAACGGTCCGTGGGTGGACGTGAACGTTGCCAATCTCCCGGAGAACCTGATCGAGAGCGAGCTGTTCGGGCATGAGAAGGGGGCCTTTACCGACGCCAGGGCAAGGAAGCGGGGGCTCGCGGAGATTGCGGCTGGGGGCACGTTGTTCCTGGACGAGATCGGTGAGATGCCTCTACATCTTCAGGCGAAGATCCTGAAGGTCATCGAGAGCAAGATATTCCGGCGCTTGGGTGGGGTTGTGGATCTGCGAGTTGATGCCCGGATCATTGCCGCAACCAACCGGGATCTGAGGAAGCTGGCGAGCGATGGCGGGTTCAGGGAGGATCTCTATTTCAGGTTGCAGGTGATTCCTATTCGGGTACCCCCGCTGAGGGAAAGAGTGTCGGACATTCTCCTTCTGGCGCAGTTCTTCGTGGAGCAGTTCAACCGGGAGCTGTCAAAGAATGTGAAGGGGTTTTCGGCTGAAGCTGGGGCGCTCCTGCTCCGCTACGCGTGGCCTGGGAACGTTCGGGAACTCCGCAATGTGATCGAAAGGATCATGATCCTCGAGGCCCACGAGCTCATTCTGGCCGAGCACCTGCCGGCCGAGATCCTGGTGCGAGGGGAGTGGGTGGGGACAGGGCAGATACCGACCGGGATGGAGACGCCTGCCTTTGCTGCCGTACCTCTGAGCACAGTTGAGAGATATCACATTCTGGAGACTCTGGTTTGGGCGCAGGGGAATAAGACGAAGGCTTCCAAGGCCCTCGGGATTTCAAGGCAGACGCTCAGAGAAAAACTCAAGCAGTATGAAAAGAACGGGCAAACCGTGTGATCCGGGCATTTCTTGAGATTTCCCTCCGGGTTCTGCGGAATCTTCTCTACTTGTGAGTTCGGCAGGAAGCGGTGGCAGGAAAATTGCCACCGCTTGTTTTTTGTCCGGCGAATCAGGGGACAACAGCCAGTGTTGGAGTGCCTTTGCTGACCAGCGGGTTCCCGGATTTGCTGTCGAATGACGCGATTTGTCACGCCCCAGTGCCGGGGGGCTTCGGCAATCCGCTGCATCTGCTTGATCCCCAGACACATCCAACTCCACTCCCCAACATGCTGGGAGCCAGAGACCGCGCTTCACTTCAATGTAGGCAGACCTCGCGGGTAAGGTCCGTTTCTTGCGTCCATCTTCTTCCCGTACTTGAGCATGCTTCTCGCCGGGTTGCCGTGGGCGGTCGGCCCCGGCGCGTGTCAGCGGATGTCGGCCTTTCGCGGAGCTCACCTGTTTGCAACTTCAAGGCAATCCCGTGGATTCCTGCAACGCGTTGGAGAAGGACATCGAGAGATTCCTTCTGGAGGCTGAGGCTCGCCTCTGCGTGGCCGAGAATCGAGTTGGGACACTGGAGCGCGGTGCAGACCGCCGGTGTGTGGAGGTGGCAGCGGGGGTTCGTTCACTGGCCTTGAGTGTGTGGAATACGTCATTGCTGTCCAAGAGCGGTACTCTAAACTAAGACGAGAGCGGTCGTAGATCATCTATTACACGAGGTGGGTGAACCCTTTCAGGATGAGGCGGTGAAAGATGGCGGAACCTCTTCTCAGGTCCGAGGAAAGCGGTGGAGCGTACGGGTACGGTTGTGGGGATTCTGCGATCCCGACGGAGGAGGCTTGGCGAAGGTACAAACATCGGGGAGATCCCATGGCACGGGATCAACTGGTTTTGGAGTACATACGTCTCGCCAAGTACGTGGCGGGTCGGCTGGCCATCGGACTCCCTCCAACGGTGCAGATTGATGATCTGATCAGTTCCGGCATCCTGGGCCTGATGGACGCCATCGAGAAATATGATCCCAAGCGGGATACGAAATTCGAGACGTACGCGATGACACGGATCCGGGGAGCCATGCTCGACGAGCTTCGAGCCTTGGATTGGGTGCCACGCTCGACTCGGCGCAAGGCGCGGCTTCTGGAAGACGCCTACGCTGGCCTGGAAGCGCAGCTGGGGCGTTCTGCTACGGACCAGGAAGTCAGTTCGCACCTGAAGATCTCGACGAGAATCCTCCAAGAAATGGTGGCCGAGATCAGTGTGTCCTCGCTACTGTCTCTTGACGGGTTCATGATGGCGGGGAGTGGCGAGGAGGTATCCCGACTGATTGACCATTTCAAAGACACAGAGGCGCCAAGTCCCTCTGCGCACATTGAAGTGGAAGAGGTGAAAGATATCCTCGGCGATGCGATCGGCAATCTTCCCAGGAGGGAGAAAGAAGTTGTTTCCCTCTATTACTTCGAAGAGATGACCATGAAGGAAATCGGGGGCATCCTGGGCGTTTCGGAATCGCGGGTGTGCCAGATTCACACAAAAGCCATTCTGAGGCTCCGGGCTCGACTGCGCAGCAACACCGAGGCCTTGGCGAAAGTCTTTGCCGAGGGCAGCCTGGGCAAGGAGTACAAGGGAGTGCGGGGCAGGACTCCGCAGGCGTCGTATTCGCGGACTGGCGTAAATGCGGGATGCCCGCTCGCGACTGTCCAGTAGACAATCTGCGGCAGCGATTGCGCAAAGGTCCCGGAGGGAAGCAATGACGGATAGCGAAAAGGACACGTGCTCAGGCACGGCTTGCCTGGCGGAGGGAACACACCGAGCGGTCGCCGAGAAGCCGCAATCCGAGGAGAAGGACAGTATCTGGAAGGAGAGAATCCTCGTCGTTGATGATGAGGAACGTGTCTGCCAGACGCTGGAGGAGTTCCTGACGCTCCGAGGCTATCTGGTGGACATCGCGTCAGGCGGTCCTGAAGCCATGAAAATGATGGAGGAAAAGGTCTACGCGTTGATGCTGACCGATCTCATGATGCCGCGCATGAATGGCATGGAGCTGATGGAGCAAGCGAAGGATCTGGACTCCGATCTGATGGTCGTGATTATCACGGGCTTTGGGACCATCGAGACCGCGGTCCAGGCGCTCAAGCATGGGGCCTACGACTATGTTCTGAAACCCTTCTCCCTGATGGAAATCGAACGAACCGTGGAACGGGCCCTTGAGAAACGCCGCCTGACCCACGAGAATCTCCAACTGATTGAGCTGAATCGCCGTCTGCGGGAGATCGATAGTCTCAAATCCGATTTGCTGGGGATCGTCTCGCACGAATTCCGGACCCCGCTCACGAGTATCAAGGGATACGTGTCGCTGATGCTGGGCGGCGGTCTCGGAGAAGTGTCCGAGCCGCAGAGGGAGGCTCTCGATGCGGTTGAGGAGAACACACGGAGGCTCGAGAAACTGGTGGACAACATCCTGATTCTGGCCGAAGTGGGGAGTGGTACTGCGGATTTGCGGATTCAGGAGGTGGATGTGGGGGCTGTTCTGGAGGAGGGACTGCGCGCGTGTGCGATGGACATCAAAGCCAACGACATCGAGGTCTCGACCTTCGTTGAACCGGACCTGCCTGTCGTGCAAGGAGATTCCGAGAAACTGGCTGTGGTTGTCGGGAACACCATTGACAACGCTGTCAAGTTCCGCTCCGAGAGAGCGACCATATCTGTCCGCGCTGTGGCCAAGAGTTACAAGGGCGATGGCTGGGTTGATCTGGTGATCACCGACAACGGAATCGGGATCGGGGAGCAGGACCTGAACAACATATTCGGGAATTTCTTCCAGGCAGACATGACCGCTACGCGCCGTATCGGAGGGGTTGGGCTCGGCCTGTGTGTGGTCCGCGAGGTCATCCGTTGCCATGGGGGGACCATCCGGGTCCACAGCAAGCTGGGCGAAGGCACTGAGGTTACCATTTCTCTCCGCACGCACACCATCCAGTAGCCGGCCAGTAACCGGAACACGGAACCAATCGTGCGAGTTCTCGCGCCCTTGCCCTGTCGCCTACTCTCGCACTTCTCCTGTCCCATTTAGCCTGCGTTTCTCAC
>JAGLYR010000005.1 GCA_023132135.1 Candidatus Eiseniibacteriota bacterium
GCCTTCTGCGTACGGCTGGTGCCCGCCTTTCACCTTCTACCTTTCACATTTGCCCGTTCGACCTGCTGAAAGGAGTAGGGTAGCCATGCGATATCGCCGTGGTCCCATTTCGATGATGATTCTGTTCCCCCCTTTCGCCATGATGTTCGCTCTCGTTTTCTGGCCCGAGGTATCCTGCGCGGCGAAGATAGGTTTCTTCGCCGCCGGAGCTGGTTTTGGCGTGGGGTTGGGTCGGTTCCGTGCGCAGAAATCGAGCCCGTGAGAAGGCCATGAGATGTGTCGGCTGGGTTGTCTTCGCTGTTGTTGCTGTGTGCCTGGTATGGCCAAGGAGCGCACTTGCGCGGGATCTGGAGGACTTCCTCGGCGAGGCCGAGGGATTGTACTGGGAAACACGGTACTACGAGGCGCTGGAGGTGGGGGAGGACGCGGTCGAGTGGTTCGGGCAGAGCCCGGAAGCGCACTCGATGATGGGGCGGATCCTGTTCAAGATCGCGCGATTCGAAGAGGCAAGGGAGCGATTTGAGAAGGCGATTGAGCTCGATCCATATGATTTCTGGGGACATTACGGACTGGGGCTCTACTTCCTGGCCGCGGGCAATCCGGAGGAGGCAGGCGAGCAGTTCACGGCGGCGCGGACCACCTGGCCGGAGAGTGATCTGCCGTGTCTGATGCTGGCCCGGGCTGCAGAGGAGCTGGATCGCTACGACGAAGCGTACGGCTGGATGGATGCAGCGATCGGGGCGATTGAACATCAGGGGCGATCCGCTCCACGGTCGCTGGAGTTGGAGAGACATCGACTCGACTACTTGTCGGACCGGGAACCCTGCCGGGTGTCGGCCGCTTTTGTCAAAGCTACCGTTCCCATGGTCGACGGACGTCCCGTGATCCGTGTTCGTCTCGGCCCCGACGCCGAGGGGTTGTTTCTCCTGGATACGACGGCGGCCCAAGGCGTGACAGTACACCCTGCTGCCGTGTTCCGGACCCTTGGGGAACACATCGCGGATCTGGATGATCTGGGCCCCGGGGTCCGGGCAGCGAGCTACCTGTATCTTCTGGATCGTCTGGAAATCGGGGAGCTCACGGTCCGGGACGTTCCGTGCCTGGTCACCGAACGCGTGGTCCTTGCCGGAGTAGATGGGGTCCTCGGTCTTCCCTTCCTGCGGCGATTCTCGTGGACGTTCGATTTCTCCGGGGGCGAAATCACCGTCCGCGATCCGGCGATGGACCCGGGACGGGCGTTCCGCTTCGGCCCCGATCTCGTGGAATCGGGAATCTATCCCGGCGGTCCGCTGATGATACCTCTGCTGCTCGATCGGCAATGGCCCGCGGTGTTTGTCCTGGACAGCGCGTCCGACGCGGTGTCCCTCGATCACGAATTCTTTGAGCGGGAACTGGAGGGGTTCATCCCGCCGGGGCAGCGGCGCGACCTGCAGCCCGGCGACAATCCCCACGGGGCGATTCCCATGGTGGCTTTCGAGCTGGCGTCGATCCGGGTCGACGATGAGATGATCCTCGAGGATGTGACGGTCCGGACCTACGCTGTGGAGGACGTGCGGCGGCGGGCTGGTGTTGCAGCACCTGGGGTGTTGGGGATGGGGGCTCTCGCAGACTGGGTGATCGACCTTGATTTCCAGGCGGGGACGGCCACGCTTCGGAAATCCCGCTAGTCCGCATTTCTCACCAGCGGCCGAAGCCCGAAGCGGCCTCTATGAAATCCACACAATCCGTGGATTCTCTTTTTGTCCTGTGCTATGCTGCGGCGTCGGCGGACTGTGAGAACTGAATGGAGCGGGCATGAAAATCCTTCTCATCGATCCTCCATACAACGTGTTCACTGGGTACGCGACCCGGTATTTCCCGATGGGGTTGTGCTCTATCGCCGCCGCGCTCAGGGACGCGGGTCACGAGGTCGGCGTGCTGCACACGGATACGCTCAGCCGGCGGGACGATCTGGATTTCAGCAACGAGTACGTGCGGCTTGAGGCGTACCTGGAGGGAATAGGCAACCACTCCCACCAGGTATGGTCGAAGCTGGAAGGAATCGCCCAGGAATTCCGGCCGGATCTGGTTGGCATTACCTCCATGACCATGACCTTTGGGAGCGCTGTGCGGACGGCGGAGCTCTCCAAGCGCCTGTTTCCGGATGTCCCCGTCATCATGGGCGGCGCGCACGCGAAGGACTGGCCTGCAATGACACTGGCTACGGAGGCCGTCGACTACTGTCTGGGCGGCGAAGCGGAGGAGACAGTTCTTCTGTTTGTGGACATGCTTGATGCTGGTGGAAGTGCGAAGGACAAGATTCCTGGTCTGGGGTACCGCGCCGAGGGTCAGACGGTTCTCAATCCTGCGGGGCGGCCACCCGGGAACCTGGACGCGTTCAGTGATCCGGCGCGCGATCTGCTGCTCGCCGACGGGTACACGTCTGAGGACATGGGCGCGATCATGACCTCCCGGGGGTGCGCTTTCCGCTGTGCGTTCTGCTCACACGAGCGGGTGGTGCGGTTCCGATCCATCGATGGCGTGATAGGCGAGATCCGGCGGGTGATGGAGCGCTACGGCACGCGGCAATTCGCTTTCAAGGACGATTCCTTCAGTCTCAACCGGAAACGGACGGTGGAGTTCTGCCGGAGGCTGCTGCAGGAGAAGCTGCGGATCAACTGGGACTGTACAACCCGGGTCAATCTCCTGGATCCCGAGCTTGTGGATCTCATGATAGATGCCGGCTGCAACACAGTGAAGATCGGTGTTGAGACGGGCAGCCCCAGAATCCTGGAGGCCGTTGACAAAGGGGTCACTATCGACCAGGTGCGGAGAGCCGCAGAACTGCTGAACGATCGGGGACTTTTCTGGAGCGGGTACTTCCTCTATGGTGTTCCGCAGGAGACGGAAGAGGACTTGGAGGCGACGCTCCAGTTCCTGGAGGAGCTGGATCCGCCCTATGCGGGTCTCGGGCTGTACGCGCCGTATCCAAACACGAAGCTGTGGGACATCGGGGTGGAGATGGATATCGTCGACCCGGATGTGCCGCTGGAACACTTTTTCACAACGAATCCCAAGGACTACTTTTTCCGGGACCCGTCGAGGCGGGTTGCCGGAATGGAACCCGATCAGTTTGCGGAAGTGGCGGGCCGCATGCGGGAGATCTTCCACAAGCACAACACGCGGCCGAAGGGTCTCTTGCGCCGCGCCTGGGCGAGGCGCAGAGCCTACATTGGTGACCCGCGACTGGTATTCAGTGACTGCCGGAAAGTGGTGAGCTGGCTATCCGGATAATCCAACCGCTGGACTCTGCAGAGCCGTGAGCGAACCTACACATGAGAACCGAGAAAGTCGAACCGGATCCGGGATGCCTCGGGTTCTGATCGTCTTCAACCCGTTTCACCCGGATCCTGGTGTGAGCGCGCGACATTACTCCGAGTTCGCTCAAGCGCTCCGAGATCGGGGTTGGGACGTCTCGGTCCTGACGGCGAACCGCTCGTACCGGGACAGCGGGGTCATCTTCCGTGAGGAAGAAACCTGGCAGGGGATCAAGATCTATCGAACGCGTAGCCCCGCCCTGAACATCGACCGACCGCTCCAGAGGCTTGCGGCTTCGGTCTGGATGATCGCTCGCTGGTTCTCGAAGGCGCGTCGGATGAAAGATGTGGATGTAGTGGTCATTGGTTCCAACCCGGCCTTTGCCGCTGCTCTGGGTCCCCTTCTGGGGACAGCGCTGCCCCGAGCGAAATTCGCCCATTGGTGTTTCGACGTTTACCCGGACGCGATCGAAGCGGCCGGATTCTCCCGGGTATACCGGCCGGTTCTGGACCTGCTCCGGCGCATCATGCAAGCGTCGTACGGGCGATACGATCTCATCGCAGATCTCGGACCGAGGATGAGAGAACGCCTCTCATCGGGGAACCGGGAAGTGAGGCGGTGTAGCCTCATGCCATGGGCGTTTGCGGAGACAGAGAATCTCTCTGCGCCGGATCCGGCTATTCGCAGAGACGTGTTCGGTGACGCGGAATTGGGCATTCTCTACTCGGGTACTCTGGGGAGGGCGCACTGTTTCGAGAATCTGCTGCGTCTCGCCCGCTGTTGCCGGGAGCGGGATGCAAGCATTGCGTTCGGGTTCTCGTGTCGGGATCGCCGGGAGGGAGAGCTCTGTCAGGCGCTGCGCGCGGACGACAAGAACGTCAGGATTGTTGACTTCGTGCCCCTGGAAAAGCTCGCTAACCGTCTAAACAGTGCGGACTTGCACATGATGAGCCTGAAGCCCTCGTGGAGCGGCATTTCCGTACCCTCGAAGTTTTTCGGCTCTCTTGCCGTTGGCAAACCGGTCATCTACGAGGGGTCTGCAGATTCAGATATCGCGAGGTTGATTCTGGACAGGGGTATTGGTATTGTCCTGTCTGATGAGAACATCGAGGAAGTCGCACAGCGGTTGATAGAACTGAGTCAAGACAGAGTGAGCCTGCGGGCATGGCAGGCCAGGGTGCATGAGGTATATCAAGAGGAATTCAGGCGTGACTTGGTGATGGACAAGTGGGGCGAGGAACTTCGAGCTCTTCTGCCGTGCATCGGCGGGAGCTGACAGGTACCGGCCTCTGGAGGAGAGATGAGGGACAAGCAGACCCGGGTTCTGATTACAGGTGCCGGAGGATTCATCGGGAGCCATCTGATCGAGTTTCTGAAGGAGAGGGGCTATTGGGTCCGTGGTGTCGACCTGGTGTACTCCCAGTTCATGAACACGTCTGCGGATGAATTCCGGATTCTGGATCTACGGAGGTGGCGGGATTGTCTGGCAGCGACGGAAGGTGTTGAGCATGTGTACTCCCTTGCGGCCAACATGGGGGGCATCGGATTCATCGAGACCGTCAAGGCGGATGTAATGCGCGACAATGTGCTCATTAACACGCACATGCTGGAGGCGGCGAGGGTCAATCAGATCAAGCGCTATTTCTACTCGTCCTCGGCTTGCGTGTACCCGACCTACAACCAGAGGGATCCCGAAGTGACGCCACTCAAGGAAGCCGAGGCCTATCCGGCGGATCCCGACAACGAGTACGGATGGGAGAAACTGTTCACTGAGCGAATTGTGGCGAGCTACAGAGCAGAACACGGTCTGGAGACGAGGATTGCCCGCTACCACAACGTCTATGGTCCACACGGAACCTGGCGTGGCGGGCGCGAGAAAGCTCCGGCGGCGATCTGTCGGAAACTCGCCGAGGCAGAAGACGGCGATACCATCAACATCTGGGGTGACGGACGGCAGACTCGGTCTTTCTGCTATATCGACGATTGCCTGGAAGGCAGCTACGGGCTGATGATGTCGGACTACCATCAGCCGCTGAACATAGGGTCGGACGAGCTGGTCTCGATCAATCGTCTGGTGGAGATTGTTTCGGATATTGCCGGCAAGAGGGTCCTCGTGGACCATGACACGACCAAACCCGAGGGGGTCCGGGGTCGCAATTCAGACAACACGCTGATCCGGGAGGTGTTGGACTGGGTTCCGGGGATCTCTCTGCAGGACGGTTTGCGGAAGACCTATCCCTGGATTGAGGACCAGGTACGGCGCGCCGCCGGACGTGATCCGGCGCTGGAAACAGCGCGCAGTGCCCCGTTGAGCGATTGACACAGATGGTGGAGCCCTGCGGGCGGTGCTGCTGAGTGTATGATGCACACTGCGTTTTCACTTCAAGTGCAGCTCCAGCACATCCCCATCATGCACAGCATGATCGGTTTTCACCCGCTGCCCATCGTACTTGCCCTCCCCCCAGATCTTCGCGAAGGTCAGGTTTTCGGCGAAGTCCTTGTGCACAAGCCGGGCCACGTCCAGGACGGTGTCTCCTTGCTTGACGACAAAGGGCTTGGTGAGGTCAGGGGGTTTCTGCGGCATCTTGGAATAGACGCGGACGAGGCGGAGGAGTTGGAAGAGTTCCCGCCGGACCGAGTTCAGGCCCTCCCCGGTGGCGGTGGAGAGGATCACCACGGGAAATCGGTCGCCGACCCATGCTCGGAGTTCCCGGACTCGTGACAATGCCCCCGCCTGGTCCACCTGAGCACCGACGATGATAGTCGGCCTGCGGAACCAACCGACCCTTTCGTCCTCCCCGTCTTCCCGCACGGGCTCGACCTTGCCCTTGCGGATCTCGTTCAGGAGCATTTCCGCCTGACTCAGGATGTCGGCTTCGGCCAGGTTGACCAGCAGGAGAATGCCGTCCGCGTTCCGGGCCGTGTTGGAAAGCCATGTGGGCGTCATGCTCTCCGCAAGGGGTGGGGTGTCGATGAGCTGGATCTGGACATCTTCATAGCTCATCATCCCGGGGATTGGGTGTTGGGTGGAAAAGGGGTAGGGGGCGATCTCGGTGTTGGCGTTGGTCAGGGCCGCAAGGACGCTGGATTTCCCCGAGTTGGGCGCGCCCAGGATCGTGATCTGGCCACAGCCTTCCCGCTCGACGTGGTCGATCATGGCCCTTCGCCCGGTTTTCCCGGATTTCTGGATAGCTTCGGTGAGCTTCGAGATCCTCGTTTTGATGTCGGCCCGCATCTTCTCGGTGCCCTTGTGTTTGGGGATCACGGCCATCATGTGCCGGAGGGCTTCCAGTTTCTCCTCAGAGGTCTGCGCTTCCTTGAAAGCTTTCTCGGCCTGGAGGTACTCGGGCGTGAGGTTGGCCGGCATGCATTCCCCTCCTGTGAAGTTGGCAGTTCTGCAGCTGGGACACGACACTAACACAATGAGCCGTTTTTGTGTTGCCAAACCGGAGACCCTTTGGTAAGATCCAGCGCTTCAAGGTTGGAATGGATTCTGGATCGGAGGAAACAAGTCTCCGGAGCTACGCTGCGTATCTTGGGCAGGCAGGGGGAGGGTCATGAGGAAGCTGACGCTGGTGCTGGTTCTGATGTGCTTTGTGATGGGTTGCGCAGGTGCGGCAACGCAGAGCTCGAGCTCTGGATCGTCCGTGCAGAAGGCAAAGAGACTCCCTCACAACTTTGACGCAGTCTGGGACGCGACAATGGCGACTGTGGAGGATGTCGGATGGCCTGTGGATGTGAACGCAACGAACAGGAATGCCGGCATAATCGCTACCGAGCTGTTTCCCATCGGGTTTGATGAGATCAACGAGTATGCCAGTTGCCCCAGGGGAATGAACGTGCAGATTATCAAGGGCCGGATGCTCGTGCAGATGGCTATTTCGCGGATGTCGGACTACGAGTCCAGTGTTGGCTTGGCGGTTCGCCTGGACGGCTGGGATGAGGGCGCCCAGAAGATGTGGCGCAGCTGCGAATCCGGTGGCAAGATCGAGAAGATGATCATCGAGGGAGTCGAGAGACGCCTCGCTATCCATTAGCGAAAAGAGGAGCGAAGATATACGGTGGCCCCGTTGACCTGTGGAGGTTGACGGGGCCACCTTTTTTGTGGTATCATTCAATCTCGTCAGGTTTCAAGACCAGTTCACGCGTTCAACGACTGGGAGGTATCTCATGAAGCGCCGGTTACTGGTTCTTCTGCCGGCTGTCTTGCTTGGCTTGGTTTCGATGGCTCTTGCGGATGAGGGAGCGGGGCGGAGTCTCCGCGCCATGGAGAAGTTCCCGGACCCATCGCAGTTCGAACTGGGGTCCAGGGAATGGTTCAGGATCATAGACGCCGCCAAGTACCGCTGGTTGCTGAGCGATGGGCGGATCGACAACTGTCCTCACTCCTTCGACGTTCTGCACTACAATATTGCTATCGAGATTGATTTTGCCAACCAGCTCATATATGGCGACACGCGTGTGATCTCGATGAGCGAGGAGGCCGATCTGTCACAGATCGATCTGGATTTTACAGTGCTCACTGTGGACGCTGTCATGAGCGGGGCGGGCGACACGCTGAGCTACGCGTACAGCGACCCGGTCCTCACCATTGATCTGGGGCAGGCCTATGCTGTGAACGACTCATTCGAGGTACGCGTGGTCTACCACGGACATCCCGGCAATGAGGGGGGTGGGGGCTTCGGCGGCTTCTACTTCGAGGCGCTGCCTCAGATGGCCTACCAGATGGGAGTCGGGCTCGTCGCCGATCCTCCTTCCATGGGCAAGTTCTGGTTTCCCTGCTGGGACTGGCCCTGTGACAAGGCGACAGCAGAGTACCATATCACGGTTCCGGGCACCGTGAAGAAGGCGGTGTGCAACGGCACCCTGGTGGAGACGGCTGTCGATACCTTGGCGGACAAGACAACCTATGTGTGGTTGGCGGCTCATGAGATGGCGCCGCACGTGATGATGGTGGCAGCGCGGAAGTTCACGGAGATCGTGGATTCGACATACGACTGGATTCACTACTGGGTGTTCCCGCCGGATGCCGAGGATGCGCTCATCCATTTTCAGAACGTCGATATCATGATGGATGGCTTCATCCAGCGCTATGGCCCGTACCCGTTCGACAAGTTCGGGTATGTTAGCGCGACCCGAGGTGATATGGAGCACCAGACGTGTGTGACTCACAACGGGTATCTGGTGGGGCCGCACAACTACTACGACTGGCTACTGGCCCACGAGATGGCGCACCAGTGGTGGGGAGACTGCGTGTCGGTGAACGACTGGAGAGACCTCTGGCTGAGCGAAGGATTCGCAACCTACTCGGAGGCCATCTACCAGGAGCATGCGTACGGGATGGATGCGTATCATGACTACATGCAGGACAATCTGATGCATCAGGTTCTGACGTCGGGGGAGAACTTCCCGATCTATGACCCGGAGATTCTCTGGGGTACGACATCCTACGAGAAGGGCGGGTGTGTTCTCCACATGTTGCGTCATGTTATCGGCGACTCGGTTTTCTTCGACGGTCTGGCCGCGTACCGACAGGCGCACGAGTACGAGAGCGCCACGACGCCGCAGTTCCAGCAGGCGATAGAGACGGTCAGCGGGCAGGATCTGGACTGGTTCTTCGACGAGTGGATTTACGACCGGCACTGGCCCGAGTACGAGTACTCCTGGCAGGTTTCGGCTTCGCGATACGGCTATTCCATGAATCTCGCCATCGATCAGGTGCAGACTACGGGGCCGGTGTTCGCAATGCCCGTGGAGGTCGGGATCACGACGGTGGCCGGGGATACCCTGGTCACGCTCTGGGTTGACGAGGCCCATGAGTTGTTCAGGCTGGATCTGGGGGCCGAGCCCACCGCCGTCGATCTGGATCCGGCGAACTGGATCCTGGACGAGCATGAGGAGGTTGCGTACACGGAAGTCGGGGAACAGACCGCCCTGGTTCCGGACCTTCGTCTCGAACAGAACGTTCCCAATCCCTTCAATCCTTCGACTACCATCCGCTATTCCGTCCCGGGACGGGAGCACGTCCGGCTGGAAATCTTCAACGCCACCGGCCAGAGGGTTGCCTGTCTTTTGGACGAACGCGTGCCGTCGGGTTGGGGACAGGTGGTCTGGAATGGGAGGGACGATAGCGGGGAGGCCGTTGCCTCTGGGATGTATTTCTGCCGGTTGACGACGGACGCTGGGTGCCAGGTCAGGAGAGTTGTACTGCTGAGATAGCCTGGGTTATTCATGAATCCC
>JAGLYR010000050.1 GCA_023132135.1 Candidatus Eiseniibacteriota bacterium
CGGCCCCTCGCGACGAAACCTGGTGAGAAACGCAGGCTAAACGGGACCATGCTCCGACCAGCTCAGAGCCGAGATTAAGGGGAGGGCCGAAGCGCGGTCGTCCTACTTCGATCACCGTACTTGTGGCCCGGTCCACGAATTGCTTGACCCGGATCGGGGAATCCGTCTAGCATGTTGCTCTTGGGCGATGGATGGTGGGATGCTGATCCGGAGGGAACGTGGCCGAGGTAGTCGATCTTCTGGTGAATCTGGGCTTGGCCCGCAACGAGGCGAAGGTCTACCTTGCCCTCCTCGAGAGGAAGAATCTCGCAGCGGCGGAGGTGGCCAACCTTTCAGGTGTGCCCCGGCAGAAGGTCTACGAGATCCTCAAGCGACTGAGCGCCAGAGGGCTTTGTCACCTGGAGCCCGGAAGACCCCAGCGCTTCAGGGCGGTGGATCCGGTGCCGGCGCTGGGAGAGTACGTCGAGCACTGCAGAAAGGAACAGGAGGAACGGGAGGACACCGCCACGCGGCTGGGACAGCTCCTACGCCGCCGGTACGAGCGTGGCAAGGATCTCTCGGATCCCTTGGACTACATTACCGTGCTCAAGCATCCGAAGCGAATCGGCGAGGCATTTCGGGCCTACGAGGCCGAGTCTGCGAGCGAGATCCTGCTTCTCATGAAAGAGCCATACGCGCTGCAGCCTCCCACAGTGCTGGCCAAGGAGTTCGCCGGGAGGGGCGGGAAGCTGCGGGTCATATGCGAGTCCGAAAACCTCCGGTCGGAGAAGATGTTGCAGGTATTTGAAGGAATACTGGAACACGGGGGACAGATTCGCCATCTGGAAGCGCTTCCTTCCAAGCTGGCGATCTTCGACACCAGGATTGTCATGCTACCGCTGGAAGACCCCGTGGCGGGGGAGCAGCTGACGACCGTGATCGTGGAGCATCCACCGTTTGCCAGTCTGCTGAGAGTCGCCTTCCACGCGCTCTGGGAGCGCGCTGCAGTTGTCGGCAAAGGTACCGTAGCAGAAAACTGGTGAGAAATGCAGGCTAGCGATCACGTGGATCTGCGGACCGTGACCTTGCCGGACTTTGTTGTCTCGACACAGGGACCCAGGAAACGGGAGATCGTCTCTGCATTGGTTCGGAGGTGCCGGGTGATCCGGTCGGTCGTGAAGGTTAGAGCCGTTCCGGACAGAACAGCGGGGAGGAGCAACTGGTCCGCTAGATGCAGGTCCAGGCAGGCGTCACTCTCCAGAAATGCCAGGGCTTGGTCCGCTGTCTGCAGGGAAACCTTGTCCGCCCGTTTCCCCGACTCCGCCAGGCCGGTGAATCCGCCTGCAATGAGGGAGTCTCCTCCGGCGTTCAGCCGGGTGTCGGAAAAGACGCGGATGAAGACGTAAGTTCCTGTGGACCCTCTCTTCTCCACGATCCGTGTTTCGGTGGGCCAGTTCCTGGCTTTCAACCGGCGGGCTACCATCTTGACCATCCGTTCGGCGATGTTCCCGGGCAAGGAGCACACGACAGCCGTAGTCTCGATGCGGATTTGCTTGCGAGATGGGCGCTTGAGACGGAGGGGCTTTGCCTGAGGTGCCGGAGATCCGGCGGAAGATCCAGCCGCCTGGCCGGTGACTTCGATTCCAATCTGCCCTCCTCCCCGGGGATAGAAGCCGTACCGGAGAAGCCGCGGGCGGAGCTGCAGCCCCAGGAGAGCGAGGACGGGCGCATACACACTGCGGAGATAGTCCAGTGGCGGCGACCAGGCAACGTGGGTGCCGCCGCGGATGCGGAGGAGGGAAACGCCGTTCGCTCGCAGGAGCGGGAGGGCTGCCGCCTGAGCTACCAGAGTTGTTGCTCCCGCGGTACCCACCTCTTCATCGTAATTCCCGGGCCGAATGGCGCCGGGCGTGAAGGTCAGCGTGCGCGACCCCCCCTCGGCGCCCTCTACAGTCGCGCCGCAGACTTGCGCCACGGCGCGCACGGAGGTCAGATGCTGCGCCTTGAGGCCCGGCTGGGGTCTCCCGGCGCGGATGCGAGTGATCCGGAAGGGTTTGCCGAGCCAGGCCGAGAGGGAAAGGGCGGTCCGCAGTACCTGTCCCCCACCTTCACCTTTGCTGCCGTCGATGTTGATCATTCCCGTCTCCGCTGGTCAGAGTATCAGACTACCCGGATTGGTCCTGGAGAGCAAGATGAACCTTGAGCCCGATATCCGGACCGGCTTCCGGCCGCTGGTGAGAAATGCAGGGTAATCTGCGCAATCTGCGGCAAAGGGGTCCGATCATCACCAATTCTGCTCAAGGAAAGGGACGTTTCTCTCGATAGGTAGATACGCAGAGACATGGACGAGTTGAACGCGCCCAGTGAGAGGGGACGGGTGCATGCTTCCGTATTGCCATCGCAGAACCCTGCGAATACTGCTTGCCGCCGTCGCGATCGCCGGTTTTCCTTCCTGCGGTAACGACCCGCTGGCCCCGGCGTGGACCCGGGACAGCCTGCCGGTGACAGGAGAAGTGCTTTTTCTCAGCAACCGGGCGGGAGATGCCAACTATCTCTACATCCTGAACGGCGACGGAACGGAAGCCCTGCCCGTACTCCCAGGACAGACAGCTGTTCACGATGCCACCTGGAGCCACGATGGCCTGACCATCGCATACACGGCGGACGTCCTGTACGATTCCACGGCCTACGGGGCAGACATCTATCTGATCGGCCGCTACGGAGCGCTTCCGTGGCCGCTGGTAACCTCCCGTGGTTCAGACAGACAGCCCCGATGGAGTCCGGACGATGCCAGCATAGCGTTCCTCAGCCAACGGGAGCAACCCGGCCATGGCATCTACGTCATCAACGCCGATGGAACCCGGGAGCGTCTGCTTGTTGCCGGGGATTTCCCGGAGGAGTGGGGCTCGTGGAGTCCGGATGGGACATCCATCGTGGTCACTGCGGATACGAGCGGGTTCATGCGTCTGGTAGACGTGGAGACGGGGGAGACGACGTCACTGGTCGAGGGACACAGCCCGGCCTATTCCCCCACCGGGGACTGGATTGCCTATCACAACCATGGGATTCACCTGATCAAGCCGGACGAGTCCGAACAGCGCACCCTCACCAGCTACGGCAACGGGTTCCGGTGGAGTCCCCAGGGGCAGTTCCTCAGCTTCCGGGACACGGATCCATACACGCCATATGCTCTGGAAGTCATCGGTGTGGATGGAACCGGCCACCGGACGATTGTCCAGTACCAGGAATATTGGCGCTACATCCGGGACCACTCCTGGAGCCCGGATGAGAACTACATCGTCTTCGGGACAGCTCTGGACATGAACGGCTTTGATACCGCTATCTTCGTGGCCACCCTCACGGACAGTACGATCTCGGTGGAGCAGGTCACGAGCTTCCCCGGAACGAACGAGCGGCCGAAGTGGCGTCCAGAGTAGACAGCGACGTCGCGTCCTCAGGGCATGGTTTCCATGAGCAGATTCGTGCCGTCTTGCTGCTTCACCAGATCGAAAGCGTCGACCATCTTGCCCGTCACGGTCATCGCCCGGTAGTGAAGAGTGTCCTGCGTCACCGTGATCACCTGGTAGAGCTGCGTGTTCTCCGCGGTCCGGACCATCCACGGTGCACGAGTCAGGTCGTACATCTTCGGCCCGCTGATGGACACAACGTAGACCGTGCCGCGTCCGGAACGCCGCCGGGCGGAGTCGGTGGAAGCATCGCACCCGCGGCCGTAGGCGTGATCATGTCCCTGGAGGGCCAGATCCACCCCGTAGCGGTCGAAAAGCGGTTGCCAGAGGTCCCTCAACCTCCGGTTGTCGCGGCCCCCGAACGTTGAGAACACGGGGTGGTGGAACGTCACCACGGTCCAGCGATTCGGATTGCGTATGAGAACGCCCTCAAGCCAGACGGCCTGTTCCTCCATCTTCTCATTGGAATTGAGGGAGATGACGCGGACGCCCTGGTAGTCGATGAAGTAGGTCTGTTCCTCGAGCCCGCTGAGTCGACCGACGGGCAGCGTGAATTGTGCGTTCCAGTAGGGTGTGAGCGAGGCATCCTCTTCGCCGCCGTGCCGCTCATGGTTTCCGGGCGTCAGGATACTCGGGAGCATGGCAAAGATCCACCCGCCCGCCTCAAACCACTCACCCCACAACTGATCGCGATAGCCCGCGGTGACCAGATCGCCGGCATGAACCATGAAGCGCGCATCGGGAACATCGGAGTAGGCTGCCCGGATGGCCCGGGACCACATGGAGAGGATTGCATTCTGGGCATCTCCCAGGTATATGAAGGAAAAGGGCTCTGCGCGATCGCTTGCCGTACGGAACTGGAACCATTCGCTCCATGTGTCCTGGCTGCCGACACGGTAGGCGTACAGCATGTTGGGACGCAGGCGGGTGAAATTCACGGAATGGTAACAGGCTGTTACTCCATCCATCTCAAGACGTGTTGTCTCCGCCTGGACGCGGATCGCCCGATCACCGAAATCCGGCGAGGGGTCTGCCGGCGCAATCATGGCGCAGCCTTGCTCCACCGTCGAGTCGGTGCGCCAGGTGACGGCCTGTGAAGTCGCAGGATCTCCCGCCCACGTCAGGATAATCCGGTCCGGGTACACGGAGGGGGGATATGAGCGGGGTGATTGCTCCCGCCAGTCTGCTTGAGCACGGTCCGTCGTGCAGGATGTAATCAGGCACGGCAGGAGCAGCGCAAGAATGGCAACGGAGCAACCGAACATCCGGGTTCCCTGTTTCCGTAGCAGATTCGCACGCTTTCCCACGAGGACCACCTTTCCCGCACATCCGCAGCAACCGTCCTCCGGCCGGCGGCGTATCATCAGACCGAATGATACATGAGGGTCACTCTCCCTGTCGAGGAAATGGTGACAGCGGTTCTCTGACCCAGATCGTCGGCAGGAAGCGAAACATTCCCCAATAGCGAACCGTATCATTGATACGGCTACCAAGTACGCGCAGTGTGTGCTACACTGCCCGGTTCATTATCAAGTGCGGATTGTCACAACCTACCCACAGGAGGACCCGAATGCTTCCAAGACGGCTTGTTGTAGCAGCTGTTCTGTTTTCGTTCATCCTGATCAGTTCCCCGGCCGTGGCGGAGGAGGGGATGTGGCCCCTCTATGATCTGGACAAGCTGGATTTCAAGAAACTCAAGGCTCAAGGCCTGGAATTGAGCCGCAAGGACATCTACAACACCAGGGACGGGGGCCTCGCCGGAGCCATCTTCGATATCGGCGGGGGCACCGGTTCCTTCGTTTCGCGCGACGGACTCATCGTCACGAACCATCACGTTGCCTTTGGAGCCATCCAGAGGAAGAGCACGGTAGAGAACAACTACATCCGGGACGGGTTCTACGCGGCGAGCCGCGAGGAGGAAATCCCGGCGATCGGCTACAGCCTCTATGCCACCCTGTCCTCTGAGGATGTCACGGACCGTGTCCTTGGCGTCGTCAACGATGAGATGGACGATCTGGCGAGATACAAAGCCATCGACGCAGTCCGGAAGGCAATTATCAAGGAGTGTGAGGATGGCCGTGACGTGAAGTGCCGGGTTGCCACGATGTTCGGAGGCACGCAGTATGTCCTCTATACCCGTTTCAAGGTCCGGGATATCCGTATTGTCTACGCACCTCCGGCCTCAATCGGCCAGTATGGGGGAGACATTGATAACTGGATGTGGCCCCGCCACACGGGTGATTACTCGTTCATGCGCGCGTACGTTGCCACCGACGGCTCTTCCGCCGACTACGCGGAAGAAAACGTACCGTACCATCCCGACGTCTATCTCCCAATCTCAACCGCCGGTGTGAAGGAAGGCGACTTCGCCATGGTGATCGGGTTCCCCGGCGGCACCAGCCGGTACGCCAGTTCGTACGAGATCGAAAACCTGGTCAAGCATCGCTATCCGGCCGCGATCGAGATCATCGAAAGTATGCTCGGAATTCTCGACGGAGCGGCCGCGCGGGATTCATCCGTGGCAATACGTGTGAGGGGGAAATCCGAGGGCCTCAATAACGCCGTCAAGAACTTCCACGGAATGCTGGATGGATTCGAGAAGGCAGACATCTTGGGAACCAAGATAGCGACAGAGAAGGATCTCACGGCTTTCCTGAAGAAGAACCGCAAGCCCGGGAAAAAGTACGGGCACGTCCTGCCTGAGGTGGAGGAGGTCTTTGATGAAATCATGAAGACCGAGAAAAAGGACTTCATGATAAGACTCATGCGATTCGGCAGTGACTACCTGGACATGTCCGCCACAATCTACAAGTGGGCCGTGGAACGCGAGAAGGAGGACATGGAGCGGGAGAGAGGCTACCAGGACCGGGATTCAACAGCGACCCGCGAGGGTCTGGAACATGCCCAGATAAATTTGCTTCCTTCCGTGGATCGAGTGACCCTGAGGTATTTCCTGGAATTGGCTCTGGGTCTGCCGGAAGACCAGGAGATGAAGGCGCTTGAGAAGATCTTTGGTGGAAGGGAAGGGAGTGACCGGGATGACTTCATGGAGAAGTACCTCGACCGCCTCTATGCTGTCTCGAAGATCGGAGATCTCGAAGGACGGATGGCGATGTTCAAAATGAGTCAGGCGGAACTCGAGGCGATGGGGGATCCCTTCATCGATCTGGCCGCCGCCCTCAAGCCGGAGGACGATGAACGGATTGAGCGTTCCAAGAAGTTCCGCGGCGGAATCCAGAGGCTCGAGCCACAGCTCATCGGCGCCTACAGGGAATGGAAGGGCGGAAACCTCTATCCCGATGCCAATGGGACGAAGCGATTCAACTGGGGCACCGTCAAGGGATACAGTCCGAGTGACGCTGTGTACCATGATTATATAACAACACTTGCCGGAGTGATGGAGAAGGAAACGGGGGAAGACCCCTTCATTGTCCCTCCCCCGCTAAAGGTTGCCTGGGAAAAGAAGGACTATGGCCGCTACGCGGACCGGGTGAAGGGCGATATTCCGGTCGATTTCCTTACCACGAGCGATTCGACGGGCGGGAACTCCGGCAGCCCCTTGCTCAACGGCAGGGGAGAGGTGATCGGGTTGCTCTTCGATGGCAACTATGAGGCGATGACCTCCGACTACCTGTTCAACAACGTGCTCACCCGCGCAATCAACGTGGACATCCGGTACGTGCTGTTCACCGTCGACAAGGTGTACGGGCACAAGGAGCTGATGAGCGAGTTGACGATCCGTTAGGCTGGATTATTCATGAATCCCGTTGCGAGAGGGGCGACTCGGTGAGTCGCCCCTCTCGCCATGTCCCTATTTCACCAGTACCATCTTACGGCTCAGCACCTTCTCCCCCGCCTCCAGTCGCACGAAGTACACTCCGGGGCCGACTTCCACGCCACGTCGATCCCTCCCATTCCATGTTTCCGTGTAGGTTCCTGCCTCGTGTTCTCCGCTCGCCAGCACCTTCACGAGTCTCCCCGAAATATCATAGATGGAAAGACCGAGGCGCGCGGTCTCCGGCAGATGGAACCGGATGTTGGTGGTGGGATTGAATGGATTCGGGTGGACCGGTTCCAATCTGGGTTGCGCCGCGGGCCCGGGTCCCGTCTCGTCCGCAACTGCGGTAAAAGTGTTCATCCCCTCGTATGCCCAGATCTGAATATCGTCGATGTTCCAGCCGCAGTACTCCCATGAGCCGTCCGTCGTACCCATTGTCCAGCGCAGGTTCACTATGGCCTGGTCCTCGGCGAAAGCGGAGATGTCGTAGTCGATTTCGATCCACTCGCCGTCCACGACCCGTCTATCGTTGGACCAGATTTCCTCCCAGGTGACTCCATCGGTGGACAGGCGAACGTAGGCGTGATCATAAGCTCCGTGCTGGATGCCCAGCCACCGCCGGAACTTCAGGTGCACGTTGTAGAGGTTCGTCAGGTCCAGCGCCGTGCTCGTAAGATGCTGCTCCGGCAGGTAGGGTGGATAGTCACCGTACAGATTGTAGCCGTAGACGTTGAGACCGGTGTAGCCGCTTGTGGGATCCTCCGGGCCGTGGCTGCCGCCGCCGCCGGTGGGCTGGCCGTAGCCCCAGTCGCCCTCGGTGGACCAGCCGGGATCACTGTCCAGGGCCCAGTCGTAGCGAAGGACGGTCGGACCGATGGAGAGAACCACCAGGCGCTCGGTGTCACCCATGTGGTGGTCGACATCTGTGAACCGCACGGTCGTCAGCCACGCGCCCTCCTCAAGAGGCAATGCGTTGCTGTTGATGAGGACCGTCACTTGAGCGACTTCGCCGGGTGACAGGGTGCCGGACAGATCGCCGGACAGGGTGACCCAATCCACTTCGGGATCCAGGGTGACCTCGCAGGTTGTGGCGTTGTCCGCGCGGTATTCGAAAGAGTAAGTCTTGCTGGGCGGCGAGAACGGACCGCCGGCAGGCCCCTCGGGCCGGAAATCCTCCAGCGTGTCCAGATGGAGCCCGAGCGTCGAGGCAAGTCCCTTGATGCAGAAATTGGCCGTCTCGTCGAGCCCGGTAAGATCCTCCCAGGACGATCCGCTCCAGTAGAAGCTCTGACCGGGACTGGCCGACGACTCGACCATCACTCGATAGTCAGCGCCCAGGAGAACAGGCACATCCGAGGTGCAATCGTAGGGATGGCCCCCGTCCGAGATCTGGAGGTAGATGTAGAAATCGTCACCTTCGGTCAGGGTGATCGGGGGGACCAGGTCCATGGTGTGGAATCCCGTGTGCTCAATGGCGCCGGACTGCGAGCCCAGCTCGTCCAGGAGCTGGCCTCCCTCAAAGCGGTCATAGATTCTCACTGTGTAGGAAACGTTGTCCTCGGCGGTGTAGAAGCTCACTGCTTCCAGGTACCTGGCCTCCGTTGCCACGAATGCATTGAACGCCTCGCTGCAGTCGGTCTTGGTGTCGCGCCAGCCGTGATAGTCGTGGTAGTAGATGAAGTCATGGCCGAAGGGCTCGACGTCCTGGAAGGAAATGGCTCCCATCTCGGGATGGTGGCAGCAGTGCTTGTCGTAGTAGGAAATCCAGAAGTAGCCGCTGTAACCCCAGCTCGTTCCCCAACTGTTCTTGCACAGCCACGCCCCCGGTTGGGGCGCCTGCGTGTTCTTGTCGTCATCCCAGCCCACGATGGCCACGGCATGGTTCGGGTTCGCGATCGTCTCGGGCGGTTGGTAGTGGATGTAGTTCTCCATGAAACTGCTGCTGGAACACAGGCACGTGCCGATGGCGCCGTAGGTCATGATCGCGTTCTTGATGGTGTCGATGTTGCTGAGATCGGCGCCGGCGATGTACCACTCGATGTCCCTGGTGTAGTAGTAGTGATAACCGGCGCCGGTTCTGTCCGGGGCTGTGGAGAAAGACTGCCCATCGATGTCGCGTACGGCGCCTTCCTTCCGCGAGAGGTATGCAGATGTAACTCGGTAATCACCGCCCTCATGGACTGTCAACCCCCCTCCCGTCGGGGGATCCGTGTCATCGTTGTTGTGTTTGTTGAACCCGTTCCACCAGTCGAGGTGGTACTCCGCCAGGTTCGGTTCGCCCTCCTCGGCGGCGGCCTCCCAGACACCCGTCATCAGCAGGTTGCTCTCGATGGCGGCCATTGCTCCGTGGGTCCAGCACGTGCCTCCGTCCTGGCTCTTCACCGACGTGACGTAGTTTTCGCCACCGACGTTCCTGAGGTCAAAGTAGCTCGGCGGATCGGCGATCGATGAAACGGGGATGGCGATGATGCAGGTGGCAGCGATGAGGATCCAGCTCGGTAGCGCGCTCATTCTGTTCATTTCGTTGCTCCTGGATAGCAGGGGAGGTTCATCATCTCGACCCTTCATTATACCACGAAACGCGGGAAACTGCAAATGGCCCCGGAACGGCCCGGGAGGAACACTTGCGGGGACCCTGTCCGGTGTGGTATGCTTGAAGACAGGAGCAAAAGCCTAGGGGGAATACTAATGCACTGTGCCGGCGACCGGCGTGTTTGTATCGTTGTGGCCATCTTCTTCCTTCTGATCGGACTCAGTAACTCCGCGGCGGCCGGACAGGTATCCGCCTTCGAGATCACCTCGACGGGTATCCTCCTCTCCGGAGACTCCGCTGCCGGGCAGCTCCACGATTTCATGCTCGAGAACGACCGTGTCGCCGTCGTGATCAGCGCTCTGGGCCACGCCGGGCACTACTCCATGAGCGGCGGGAATATTCTCGATGCCGGATCGAGTACGGACCGGATCGACGGGCTTGGGGAGCTCTATACCTATTTCGACGATGATTGGCCCCGGCAGGCGGTGTATGACTGGCTGGAGATCCTTGATGACGGTTCGAGCGGGGGACCTGCCGTGATCCGGGTTGCGGGAGTGGACTCGGACGACTTCTCGCTCACAGTCGTGACGGAGTACAGCCTGGCAGCCGACGCGGATCATCTCACGATTTCGACGACAATAACCAACACAGGGGCCGGCACGGTCAGCAATTTCGAGATGGGGGATGCATTCCTGTGGGGAGCATGCCGGAAGTTTGCGCCGGGGTACGGATTCGGCCTCTCCGGAACCACGACGGAGTCCTGGATTGCCGGTACCGCCGACGTGATTTCCTATGGCTACCTGAGCCCCGGTGGAGATATATGGGGTCCCCACGGCAGCAGCTGGTCCGATGTGAACGTCAGCACGGCGACTCTCGGTCCAGGGGACTCGGCCACCTGCACCCGGAATTTCGTCGTCGGGGCGAGGGACATTGCCTCCGTCGCGACGCTGATCCACGAAATCACGGGAATTCCCGTTGGCACGGTCAACTGCACAGTCGCAGATCAATCCAGCGGGTTGCCCATTGCCGGTGCGGAGATTGACGTCTATGACGATCAGGGCGGCATGTACCTCCAGATCGTTGCCGGCGCGTACGGCGCGGGGGATACGACTCTACCCACCGGAAACTGGTGTTTCCGGGCATCGGCCCCGAGCTACCTGCCCGAGGAGACATGGCTTCTGGTCCAGGAAGGAGGAGTTGAATACCACAACTTCCTTCTTACCGCGGATGCCCAGACCCCGACAATCGGGGATACTCTGACGGTCATCCAGCGCCCCCTGCTGAACATTCCTGCGCTGGTCACGGTTGGCGACACTCTGGTTATTCAATGCGAGGGGGATCCGTCGACGACTGGTTGGGCGGCAACGCTCCGGCGCGGGGAGATAGAGATTCCCCTGGAAATTCTCGGATCCGCGTACGACGCGTCGACCCTGTGGTGGGATGTGCCGGCGCGCATTCCCTCGATGCCCCTCCACGAACTCTACGACCTCTGCGTGACTGCCGACGGCGGAATCGTCGACTGCACCCGGCAGGCGGTCCGGGTCCTCGCCGAGTTCAGGGACGACTACTACTTCATCCATCTGGCGGATACCCATCTGCCGACTCATATGTACAACACCGAGCCCGGCTCCGAGGATGACAGCTCGGAAGTCGCGGACCTGCGAGAGGTCATCGCGGATATCAGCATCATCAACCCGGAGTTTGTGCTGCTGACGGGAGATCTGGTCAACGAAGGGGAGATGGAGGATTACCTGGACTGGCACGTCTACAGCCGCTCGCAGTGGTTGCTGACCGAGTTCGATGCGCCCGTGTTCCTGACGTCCGGGAACCATGACATTGGTGGTTGGGATTCGACTCCGCCGCCGGACGGCACCGCCCGGCGCGACTGGTGGCGGTTCTACGGCTGGAAGCGGTTGGACGATCCCCCGCCCGGGGCGCCCTGGTATACCCAGAACTACAGTTTCGACTACGGTCCGGTCCACTACATCGGCCTGGAAGCCTACGACAATTACGACGGCTGGAGGTACAACATCTACGGCGGTGAGAGCTTTACCTCCGGACAGCTGCAGTGGCTGAATGATGATCTGGCTGCGGCCTCGGGAAGCGCTGCCCGTGTTCTCTTCCATCACTACGATTTCCAGGGGCAGCTCGATCTTGGCGCGCTCGGCGTGAACCTGGCTCTCTGGGGGCACATCCACCGGGACCAGGGCAGCATCTACTCGCAACCGTGCAATTTGTCGACGGACAACGTCTGCGACGGCGCCCGGTCATACCGCCTGATCCGGGTGTCGAACGGCAGCCTCCAACCCACGGCCACAATCTCCGCCGGTTCGTCGGGGCAGAATCTTCGGGTTCAATACACGCCGGCGAACGACGGAACCTACTACGATGTGACGGCCCAGGTTACCAACAATCACAATATGCGTTTCGAGAACGGGCTCGTCCGGTTCCTGATGCCGGGCGGCGGCGGCAGCGTTGTGGTGACCGGCGGGACACTCCTGCAGATCGACGACTCCGACTCGGTTGATGTCTACTATGTGTCTGTAGATATCCCGGCGAGTTCCACCTGGACGGTGACGGTGACCCTGGATCCTACTGCGGTGGCGGCCGGCGCCGACGAGGTGCCCATCTGTGGCCTTCGACTTGAGCAGAACCATCCCAACCCGTTCAACCCGCACACTGTGCTGAGCTACACCCTGCCGGAGGCCGGCCGGACCCAGGTCTCGGTCTTCGACGTCCTCGGCCGCGAGGTCGCTGTACTGGTAGAGGAATTGCAGGACGCCGGCCGGCACTCTGCACAGTGGGACGGCCGGGACCGATACGGCAATCCCGTCGCGCCGGGTGTCTATCTTGCACGCCTGTCGATGGGGGGGAAGGTCCGAACCCGGAAAATCGTACTGGCGCGGTAGCCCGAGCCTGGACTATGCACAAATCCGGG
>JAGLYR010000051.1 GCA_023132135.1 Candidatus Eiseniibacteriota bacterium
TCTATTGTCTATTCTCCTGTCCTACAACGCACTCGCCCTGTCGCGCACTCGCCACGTCGCCGTTTAACCTGTTAAGGTTCGGACCCGGCAAGCCGAAACGCGGAAGAGAGATAGGCGAAATCACTCACACCGCGTCAGGAAAAGGATGGGATGATGCATACAGTGACTCTCCTGCGTCACGGCGAGAGCGTATGGAACAAGGAGAATCTCTTCACCGGCTGGACGGATGTCGATCTGTCCGAAAAGGGAGTCGAGGAAGCCCACGAAGCAGGGCGGGTGCTGAAGTCGGGCGGCTATGACTTCGACGTTGCGTACACGTCGGTGCTCAAGCGCGCAATCCACACGCTTTGGACTACTCTGGATGAGATGGACCTTTCGTGGATCCCCGTGGAGCGCTCCTGGCGGTTGAACGAGCGGCACTACGGGGCGCTGCAGGGGCTCAATAAGTCCGAAACGGCCCGCAAATACGGGGAGGAGCAAGTCCTCATCTGGCGGCGGAGCTATGATGTGCGGCCGCCGGCGTTGACCAGAGAGGACGAGCGGTATCCCGGGAAGGAGCGGCGGTACCACGCTCTGGATCCCGAGGATCTTCCCGTCACGGAGTGCCTGAAGGACACTGTCGAACGGTTCCTGCCGTACTGGCACGAGGAAATCGCCCCCGCCATCCGCTCGGGCAAGCGAGTTCTCATAGCCGCCCACGGGAATTCCCTTCGAGCCCTGGTGAAATATCTGGACAATGTTTCGGAAGAAGAGATCGTCAAGCTCAACATACCCACAGGAATTCCCCTCATCTACGAGCTGGATGACAATCTGCATCCCCTACGGCATTTCTACCTGGGTGATCCCGGCAAGATAGAAGAAGCAATGCAGGCGGTGGCGAGCCAAGGCAAAACCTAGCCTGGACCATTAATGAATTGGATTGACAGAATTCGGATTCCTGCTAGAGTCATGGCCGACCGGGGCAAATCCGGGCTGTGATTCAACGCAGGAATCGGTGATGACAACAAGATCCAGCTTCCCCGGTGGTGTTCATCCGGCCGCACATAAGGCATTGGCGGCGGAGGCCGCGACCGAAGTACTCCCCACACCCGACGAGATTCATGTCCCACTCGTACAGCACCTGGGCGCTCCGTGCAAACCCGGAGTGGAGCCCCGCGCGGAGGTGGCTCTGGGTGACGAGCTGGGCAACTCCGATGCGTTTGTATCCGCGCCGATTCACGCGAGCATCAGCGGCACGGTGGGGAAACTCACTGCCGTGACCCTTCCCAATGGGTGTCGCGTCCGGGCCATTCCGGTCAAGGCGTCCGATGAGCAGCCCCTTTCCGGCCAGGATCTGTTCGACGACATTTTCGGAGGGCCGTGGCCCACCGGCAGGTTTGAGCAGTATGAGCCTAAACAGATTGTCGATGCGTGCCGTGCGGGTGGACTCGTGGGTCTGGGCGGTGCAGCGTTTCCCACCCATGTCAAACTCGTGCGAAACGAGAAGAGACCGATCGACACCCTGCTCATCAATGGCTGTGAATGTGAGCCGTACCTGACGGCCGACGATCGCCTGATGGTGGAGGCTCCGGCCCCTGTGGTCACAGGTGCCCTGCTGGCGCAGCGGGCTACCGGGGCGGAGAGCGTGAAGATCTGTATCGAGGACAACAAACCCAAGGCGCTGGAATCTCTCCGCCGGGTTGCCGGAGCAGCCGGAGTTGAGGTCCTGGCGGTCAAAACGAAATACCCGCAGGGTGGCGAGAGGCAGCTGGTTGCTGCTGTTCTGAAAAGAGAAGTCCCCATAGGGGGGCTTCCGCTCGACGTAGGCGCTGTTGTGGTCAATGTCGGGACGGCCGCGGCTCTTGCACGTGCGGTCCTGCGGGGCAAACCACTGACCCACCGGATCGTGACGGTCACGGGAGCGGGCATCCGGCGACCCCGGAACCTGTTGGTGCCCATTGGAGCTGCCTACCGTCTCCTGATCGACTACTGCGGGGGTGTGACCGAGGACGCTGCCAGAATCGTGTCCGGCGGCCCGATGATGGGTTTCACGCTGGGCAATCTGGACACGCCGGTGACCAAGGGCACCAGCGGCGTGACGGTTCTGACGCACGATGAAGTTCGCAAGGCCAAAGAAACAGCCTGTGTACGCTGCGGACGTTGCGTTGATGTCTGTCCGGTGCATCTGGTTCCCACGAAAATCGCCCTGGCGTCGAAGGCCGGGGATCTCGATCTGGCGCAGCGCTATTGCATAGCTGGTTGCATCGAGTGCGGATGCTGCGCGTATGTTTGTCCGGCCAGTGTGCCGCTGGTACAGTTAATCCGTCTGGGCAAGGTCCTGTTGCAGAAGGCCGCCAGCGCGAAGAAGAACTGACAGGTACGGAAGAGGGTTTATCGTGACGGATCAGATCCAAGTAGCGACGTCTCCACACGTGTCCATGACGTCGCTCAGTACCCGCCGAATGATGATCGACGTCATGGTCGGGCTGGCCCCGGCGACGGCGATGGCGGTCTTCATGTTCCGGTGGTATGCCGTAGTTCAGGTGGGTCTCTGTATCCTGAGCTGTATGGCGGCGGAGGCGCTGTTCTGCTGGATGCGCCGCAGACCGATTCCCGTGGGCGATTGCTCGGCGCCGGTTACGGGACTCATTCTCGGCCTGTCGCTGCCATGGAGCGCCCCCTGGCACATCGCTGTGATCGGGTCCTTCGCAGCCATGGGCTTAGGCAAGGCGGTGTTCGGAGGGCTGGGCTACAATATCTTCAACCCGGCCATGGTGGGGCGCGCGTTTGTGATGCTCAGCTTCGCCAAAGCGATGGGGGCATCGGCATTCGTGGGGACAAAGTCCGGCCTGGCGGTCATCGCTCAGGCGACTCCTCTCACGGTGGCGAAGAAATTCGCCGCAGATCTCTCGGTGGGGAAAGTTATAACGGGGGATCTGCAGCTGCAGATGGAAGCGGCTAGCGATCTATGGCCATTGTTCGTTGGTCAGGTGAATGGGTGTCTCGGAGAGACCAGCGCCCTGGCTCTTCTGGTGGGGGGAGTCTATCTCTGCCTTCGTCGTTCGGCTTCCTGGGAAATCCCGGCCGGGATCATCATCTCCGCGTTGGTGGTCTCCGGGTTGGCCAACTGGGCGGGATTGACCCCGTTCACGGCGCTTCATCACCTGATCGGCGGGTCCTTGCTGTTCGGGGCTTTCTTCATTGCCACGGACCCGGTAACGAGTCCCCTGACGCCCAAGGGTAAGTTCTACTTCGGAATCGGTGTTGGGATTCTTGTGGTTCTGCTGCGTCTGTTCAGCGGGTATCCGGAGGGCGTGATGTTCGCGGTGCTTCTGATGAATGCCGTGACGCCCGTGATTAATCGGCGGACGATCCCCCGACCCTTGGGTGGGGGCGGACCCGAGATGGGGCGGGGGTGAACCATGGCAGAAGCTCCGAAAAGCAGAAACTTCATCGGACAGGCCTGGCTGGTTATCCTGCTGGCGTTGCTCTATGGCGGTGCTCTGGCCACAGTGCACACTGCGCTCAGTGCCAGAATTGCCGAGAACAAGAGGAACGAGACCTACAGCGTGATCCCGATTCTGGTTGAAGGAGCAGACCAGTCCATGACCGCCGAAGTGTCGGTAGAGGGGCAGAATGGGAAGGAACTCACTGTCTACCGTGTTCTGGATAGCGGCGGTCACCACAGGGGCTGGGTATTGCCTGCGGCCGGCCAGGGCTTTGCCGACCAGATCGAGATCCTGATCGGTCTGGATGCGGAGGTTTCGACTATCGCCGGGTTGTACGTGCTCGGACAGAAGGAGACGCCGGGTCTGGGGGACTACATCACCGGTGAGGGCTTCCGGAACCGGTTCAGGGGTAAACCCACGGACCGGCCGCTGGTGGTTGTGAAATCCGACCCGAAGGCGAACAACGAGATCCTCGCTCTCACGGGTGCGACGATTTCTTCGGAAAGTGTGAGCGGTATTGTCAACCGTGCGCTGGCGAATCTCAAGGGACCGATTCGGCAGCTGGCGCCCGGCGGTGGCGAAGAGCAGGACGAGGCGTCGTCGCCGGCGGATCGGCAGGGAGAAACCGGGCCATGACCAGGGGAGAACCCACAGCTCTTGAGCGATTCATCAACGGGATCCTGCCGGAGAACCCCGTTTACCGGCAGCTCTTGGGGATGTGTCCCGTTCTGGCCGTCACGAATGGCATGAAGCCCGCCATGACAATGGCAGGCGCGACAGCCTTCGTGCTGATCCTGGCGAACATCATGATCAGTCTGATGCGCGGGCTGCTCAAGCCGCATCTGCGTATTCTTGTCTTCACCCTGACGATAGCAACGTTCGTGACCATCGCGGACAGGCTTCTGGCGGCCTACATGTACGAGATGAGCAAGCAGTTGGGTCCCTACGTGCCGCTCATCATCGTCAACTGCCTTATTATCTCGCGTTGCGAGATCTGCGCGTCCAAACAGGATGTGCGCGTCGCCGTTGCGGATGGCGTGGGGATGTCGCTGGGGTTTGCACTGGCCTTGGCGAGCATAGCCACCGTGCGGGAAATCCTGGGGTCGGGTACGTGGTTGGGGCTGCCTGTGATGCCGGGGTTCTGGCCGAATTGGGGTATCATGGTTCTCCCTCCGGGGGCGTTTCTTACGTTGGGCCTGCTGCTGGGAATGGTGGAGTGGGTCAATCAAGCGCGGGCGAAGAAGGCCGGGAAGAGAGAATAGGACGCGGTTATGGAGACCCTGACAGGCCTTGTTCTGATTTTCATCAGCGCGGCGCTGATCAACAACTTCGTGCTGCACTACTTCGTCGGGGTCTGCCCGTTTCTCGGCGTCTCGAGGAAGATAGGCACTGCATTTGGCATGGGATGTGCCGTAACCTTTGTGATCAGCATTGCCGCCTTGCTCAGCTGGACCCTGACGTATTTCATTCTTCGACCCGGCGCGCCACTCCCATCGTGGGTCTGGGCGGTGGCTGGTGGGAATCCGGCAACGACAGTCGATCTGTCCGTGTTGAGCTACATTGTCTACATCTTTGTGATTGCTTCCTCCGTTCAGTTTGTGGAGATGTATGTCCGGAAGTTCTTCCCGGCCCTCTACAAGTCGTTCGGCGTGTACCTGCCGCTCATCACGACAAACTGCGCGATCCTGTTCGCGTGTCTGGAAATCATGAAGCACCTGCAGGATCCGATGAGGCTGTGGGGGTTGCACGAGGCCCTGGCCCTGGCGATTGGGGGGGGTGTGGGTTTCACGATTGCGATCTCGCTGATGGCGGGTATTCGGGAGGACATGGATATCTGCGATGTGCCGAAGCCGCTGAAGGGAGCCGGGATTGCGCTGATTGTTGCGGGAATCATGGCGATGGCGTTCATGGGATTCACCGGTGTGCAGAACGGCGTCGAAACGGCGCTGAGCTCACTACTCAGGTAGGAACGAAGAGCGGATGCTGACGGTTGTCACAGTTGTCCTCGCTGCAGTGGTCCTGGCTGTTCTGGCCGTAGGCATGGGATACGTGCTGGGTTGGGCCAATCGCAAGTTCCACGTGGCGGTGGACCCCAAGGTCGAGGCCCTGCTAGGTGCAATGCCGGGAGCGAACTGCGGCGGTTGCGGGTACGTGGGTTGCTCGGAGTATGCCGAAGCTTTGGCAAGGGGTGAGGCGGGGGTGACTCTCTGCGCTCCGGGTGGCGTAAGCACGGCCGAGCAGCTGGCGGACATCATGGGAATCGAGGTCGATCAGGCCTGTCCCTACCGGGCTGTTCTGCATTGCTCGGCCTATGAACACCAGCGTCTCCAGCGGAGGGAGTACTTCGGCGAACGCACGTGCGGCGCAGCCAACCTGGTGGGAGGAACTCAGGGCTGCGCGTACGGGTGCCTGGGCTTCGGCGACTGCGAACTGGTCTGTGACTACGATGCCATCGAGATGGTCGATGGTCTCTGCATCATAGACTACGAGAAGTGTGTTGGTTGCGGAGCCTGTGTCCGCGCCTGTCCCCGCAATATCATCAGCATGATACCCTTCAAGGCCGATCGCATGCTGGTGGTGGTCTGTGCCAACAAGGACAATGCCCGCGAAGTGAAGGAAGTCTGCGAGGTTGGTTGTTCCGGCTGCGCGCTCTGCGCGCGGAAAGGGCCGGAACTGTTCTCCATGGACGGCGGATTGCCCATCATCGATTACGAAGCCTACACGCCGGATCACCCGGATCTGGAAATAGCCCGCGAGAAATGCCCCAAGAAGACGCTCGTCTTTATGGGCAAGCCCGCCGAGCCGGAATCCTTCTAAAGGACTTGGCCTTCACCCTATTTCCTATTTCCCATTTCCTATTTACTATTTCCTGTGGGTACGAGAAAGGGTGGCATCCCCGGGGTGGTGACGAAACGATAGTCTTCGGCTGTGCCGAGAACCATCAGGGCTTCGACGCCATCGGGGAGAAGAGCGAGTCCGTCCTCCCCCAGCACGCTCAGCGCGGTGGCCCAGATATCGGCCACCATGGCCGAGGAAGAGACCACAGTCACGGACGGGACGCCAGTGGAAGGCCACCCGGTGCGGGGATCGACGATGTGACTGTATCGCTCACCTTCGATGGTGGTGTACCGGGCGTAGTTCCCACTTGTACACGCGGCCCGGTCCCGGAGATGCAGTTGACCCAGAGGGTTTTCCCCGAAGGGGTTTTTCACCTCCACACTCCAGTATTGTTCACCGTCAGGCGATCCAAAGCAGAACAGGTCTCCCCCCACATCGACCAAGCCTCCGTTCATCCACGAGTGTCGAAGCACTGCAACAGCCTGGTCGATGCCGTAGCCCTTGGCAATGCCGCCCAGGTCCACCCGCGCCTCGGCAGCGTGTTTGACCGCTCCCCCATCCATGACTTCGATGAGGCCACAGGAGGACTCGGAGCGGGCCGCATCGATCTCCGCAGCCGTGGGGAGACGACCGCGCCTGGCGGCTTTGCTCCAGAGCTCGATGAGGGGACGGCACGTCACGTCGAACGCGCCATTCGTTTGCGCCTCGGCCTGCAGGGCTGCCCGAAGCACCTGGCAGCTTTGTGGCGAAAGCGGGATTTCTTCGCTTCCGGTGGCCCTGTTGAGTCGAGAGATCTCGGAATCATCGAGCCAACTACTCATTCTGGCCTCGATGGCCCTCAGTGTTCTTTCCGCGTCAACCAGGGATTCCCGGGCGCGCTCCTCATTCCTGGCCCCCGTAGCCACAGCGAGGGTGCACGTAGTTCCCATGATTCCCTGGGGGGCGTGGACGAATGTGGTTACTCCGGGAGATCGGCCGGGCACTGTCTTCCACAGGCCGATGCCCGTCAGAATTGCAAGGCAGACAATGAAACCGCGGCCGATCCGGTTTCTCTTGATCACGAGCCCTCCACGGCTAGTGTCGTGTCTAGGAGTTCCTCGGACTGTACAGCGGGCCGGGCCCGCGCACAAGAGAATGACGAGGTGATGAATGTAGTGCTTGCTCCCTTGCGGGATTCGCCATAGATTGATACGTGAGGAGCGAGGGGCAAAACACAGAAGGAGATTGATCCTATGGACAAATCCCGGGAGACCAACTTGGCCGTGTTTTTTGACTTCGACAACATCGCGCTGGGAGCGCGGGATGCACAGGTACGTTTTGACATACACCTGCTATTCCAGCGCCTCCTCGAGAAGGGGAAGATCCTGGTCAAGAAAGCGTATGCCGACTGGAGCTATCACAAAGAGTACATGAAGGATCTCCACGAGGCGGTAGTGGAGCTGACCGAGATTCCCCGGCCGCAGATCTCCGGCAAGAACAGCGCCGATATCCGGCTCGTTGTGGATGCGATGGATCTCTGTCATGGTAACGAGCACCTGAGCACCTTCGTGATCGTGTCGGGCGACTCCGACTTCTCTCCGCTGGTTTCCAAGCTGAGAGAAAACAACAAGTCGGTGATCGGGGTCGGGATGAGGAACTCGAGCTCGAAGCTGTTGATAGCGAATTGCGACGAGTTCATTTTTTATGACGATCTTGCGGAGCAGGCCAGTGGAGATGCGGCTGCCACCCTGGAAACCGTCCCGGAGGAGAAGCGGGAAATTTTCGACTTCCTCCTGGCCACGACTCAGGGCCTGCTGCGTGAAGGCAGACACACATTGTACTCGTCGTTGATCAAGGACACGATGAAGCGGAAGCAGCCGGATTTCAGCGAAAGCAATCGGGGCTACTCGACCTTTGGGGATCTTCTCGAGGATGCCATGGCCTACGGTCTGATAGAGGTTGTGCGCGACGAGAAGTCCGGTGGGACCTGGGTGGTCACATCCCTGGGGCCGGCGGCGCCGAAACCAAAGGCACGAAGCAGGAAGAGCGCGGCGCGGAGGAAATCGGGGAGCGCGCCTGCGAGCAAGGCCGCGTCCGGCGACAAACCTGCCCGCAAGCGCAGGGCTGCCCCGCGGCGCAAAAGATAGCCTGGATTATTCATGAATCCCTGCTGCGAGGGGCGCAGGATGTGTCTGGACTGCGTTG
>JAGLYR010000052.1 GCA_023132135.1 Candidatus Eiseniibacteriota bacterium
CTATTTACTATTTCCTGTGGGTACCGGCTCACTCCCCGAGAAACGCTTGACAATATGGCCATAACACCATATACTGTCTACAGGTGATGCTTATGAAGGATCGGAAAATCTACAAAACGCAGGCGCGGGTCCTGAAGGTCCTGGCGAACGAATCCAGGCTCCTCATCGTCGACCGGCTCTACCGGGGCGAGTGCACGGTGACCGAGCTGGTGGATTTGGTTGGCTTGGACCAGTCCACCGTCTCAAAACACCTGGCCGTCCTCAGGGCCAACGGCATTGTGGAAGACGAGAGGCGCGGGAACTCCGTCGTCTACAGGCTGCTCACGCCATGCGTCGTGAACTTTCTGAGCTGCGCGGCGGACGTTCTGGAGCAACGCCGCCGGGACTTGCGTTGAGACCGCCATGATCTATCGAAAAGAAGGCAAGTCCCTGCTCGTTCTCACCGGCATCTTCCTCGCTCTGTACTGGCTGCCGGTGGGCCACGGGCGCTTCGACAGAGCAATCCTGGAAGCCCTCGCGCTGGCCAGATGGTATGCCCGGGAACACGTGATTCTGTGCCTGGTCCCTGCCTTCTTCATTGCGGGGGCCATTGCGTGTTTCGTCTCCCAGGCCTCGGTGATCAAGTACCTGGGGCCCCAGGCGAAGAAGGTCCTTGCGTACGGGGTCGCGTCCGTCTCCGGATCTGTTCTGGCCGTCTGCAGCTGCACCGTCCTTCCGCTCTTCGCTGGAATCTACACGCGGGGCGCCGGATTGGGGCCGGCAACGGCTTTCCTCTACTCGGGTCCGGCCATCAACGTGCTCGCAATCATTCTGACGGCTCGCATTCTGGGCGTGCAGCTTGGAGTTGCGAGGGCCATCGGGGCGGTAATCTTCAGCGTCGTGATCGGGCTTCTGATGCATTTGATCTTCCGGAAGGAAGAGACCATCAAGGAGGAACAGACCCTGAGCATGCCTGAGCCGGAGGTGTCCCGGCCGCTCTGGAAGACCGCATCCTACTTTGCGACAATGGTCGCGGTGCTGGTCTTTGCAAACTGGGGGAAGCCGGATTCCCCGGTGGGGTTGTGGAACGCGATCTATTCCTCCAAATGGATCATTACCGGAGCCGCTGCGGCGGTGCTTGGAGGAATGTTGGTTGCATGGTTTGGCTTGCGCCTCTGGGGCGTCATCGTCACCGGACTGGCGGTTCTGGGACTCGGTCTGGCCTTCCCGCACCAGCCGCTGGCGGCCTTTGTGGCCGGGATCGCGGGGCTTTCGATTCTCGCCGGGACCGGGTCATCGGAGAGCGGGGCCTGGCTCGGGTCCACCTGGGGTTTCGCCAAACAGATCTTACCCCTTCTGCTCGGGGGAGTGCTCGTCGCCGGGGCGCTCCTCGGTCGTCCCGGCGGCGAGGGGCTCATCCCCCCCCGTTGGATCAGCGGGTTGGTCGGTGGCAACTCGGTGGGAGCGAATCTCTTTGCGTCGGTGGTCGGGGCATTTATGTATTTTGCTACGCTCACGGAAGTACCGATTCTGCAGGGCCTTCTCGGAGCTGGAATGGGCAAAGGCCCCGCGCTGGCACTGCTCCTGGCGGGACCGGCACTCTCGCTCCCCAACATGCTCGTGATCCGGAGCGTGATGGGAACAAGGAAGACAGCGGTCTTCGTGGGGCTTGTCGTTGTGATAGCCACACTGAGTGGTCTGCTTTTCGGGGCGATCACCCGCTGAATGCCGAGGGAAAAGCTCGAACCACGAAGAACACGAAACGCACGAAGAGGAGAAGGTGAAATGAAGATTCAGGTTCTGGGGCCCCGTTGCCCCAAGTGCAAGAAGACGGCGGAGAACGCCGAAGCTGCCGTTCGGGAGCTCGGCATTCAGGCAGACGTGGAGAAGGTACAAAAGATCGCCGAGATCATGAAGTTCGGCGTGATGATGACGCCGGGGCTTGCGGTCGACGGTGAGGTGAAGTCGGCCGGCAAGGAACTGTCGGTGGAGGAGATCAAGGCATTTCTGGCCGAACACCCAGAAGATTGAACCACGAAGGGCACGAAGCACACGAAGGGAAGGGTTTTCGGAGATCCGGAATCGGACTGCGAATCTCCGAAAGAACACCATCTGCGTGATCTGCGGATAGGCTTGAGGAAGTTGAGGGAGTCATGAGCAGAGAATGGATTGCACCGTGGATTGCACTTGTGATCGCCGGACTCTTCGTGACGGCACTCGGCGCGGGTTGCGGGGAGGGAGATCGCAAAGACGGCCGTGCCGGAGAGCCGGGCGGGCAGGTCGGGGCGGCAACCACCCTGCCGCTGCTTCAGGTTCTCGAGAGCCGTCTTCCGAAGGTTCTGGATTTCGGTCGGGGGCAATGTGTCCCGTGTAAGAAGATGGCGCCCATACTGAATGAGCTGGCAGTAGAATACGACGGGCGCGCCGTAATCCGCATCATCGATATCGGCGAGGCCGAAGGGCGCGAGTTTTCGAAGCCGTTCAAGATTCAATTGATCCCCACGCAGATCTTCCTCGACGGAGAGGGAAACGAAGTCTGGCGGCACGCAGGGTTTCTCCCCCGAGAAGACATCGTCACGAAGCTGGCGGGGATGGGAGTGAAAGGCAAGTGATCGAGAATCTGTTCAGTGCCCTGTCCGGCGCGCTCGAAGGCTCTCCCCCGCTGGCGCTCTCTGCCTCAGCCGTGTGGGGCATTCTCAGCATCCTCCTGAGCCCGTGTCATCTCGCCAGTATTCCCCTCATCGTCGGTTTCATCGGCCAACAAGGAGAGATCACGACAAGGCGGGCATTCTGGTTGGCTCTTCTGTTCTCAACCGGCATTCTCGTCACGATTGCGGTCATCGGCGTGATCACGGCTTCGATGGGACGACTTCTGGGGGACATCGGGGCCGCCGGGAACTACATCGTCGCTGTCATCTTCTTCCTGGTCGGTCTCCATCTCGTGGGTGTGATTCCGATGCCCTGGTCAGGTCCGGCCCGGACGCGGACCATCGGGCGTGGGTCCATCGCCGCGTTCCTGCTGGGACTCATCTTCGGAATCGCCATTGGTCCCTGCACGTTTGCCTTCATGGCGCCCATGCTGGGTATCACGTTTCGCGTGGCGGGGACGAACCCCGGTTACGGGGTGGCGCTCTTGGCCGCCTACGGTGTCGGGCACTGTTCGGTGATCGTAGCGGCCGGAACCTTCACGGAAGTCGTGCAGCACTACCTCAACTGGACCGAAGCGTCGCGCGGGTCCGAGATTCTCAGGAAAGTCTGTGGAGTCCTCGTGATCCTCGGAGGCGCCTATCTGATCTGGTCCGCCAGCTGATCTGAGATCCTGAAAAAAAGGGCGACCCACCGGGTCGCCCCTTGTTCTTGTCCTTGTACGAAGCACGTAGCACGGCTGTCATAGCCTGGGTTATGCAGGCTAGATTCCGGCAGCCTTCTTCCCGTCACATCTCCCGGAGCACTTGCCCGGGCATGTCTTCCTGACTTGCTGCTGGCTGGCTGCCTGAGTCACCTGGACCTTTGGGCAATCGGCCGAACAGTTCGCCTTGCAGTCATCGGGACATGTACATTCCGGGCAATTCCTGCAGTCGCCCTCGCACGTGCAATCAGGATGGCCCTGGCACTGTCCCTCGCACGTGCAATCGGGATGCCCCTCGCACGTGACTTTCGCGGATGAGCAGGTTGAAGCGGTCGGTGCACTCTTCGCGCAAGCAGATTCGCTACAGATCCCCGCCGCGCACGCCTCGGCGCACGTCCCGGGCGCCTCGATGTTCACGGCCGATGCCGGGCTCTCCGCGCCCGGGCGGTTGTACATGGAGAAGGCAAAGACCCCGACGGCGGCGACGATGACAACACTCACGATGATTCTCTTCATTACTGAAACCCTCCCACAGAGAATAATGGAGAAACCCTATTGCCACCAAGATAGCACAGATCGTCCATTTGTGCAAGACATATTCTACAGCAACGCTAGCCCGCGGCTGGTATTTTGTGATAGGGTCATGCCCCCGCCACGGAGGTGCGGCCACATGTCCAAGACAGCGAGAGTGAGATTGACACCCAAGGGCGCCGAGCGTGTGCGCTCCGGGCATCTGTGGGTTTTCCGGGACGACGTTGAGAATCCGGGCCGCCTCCCGGACAACCCGATCGTCACGGCCGCCGACCCGACCGGACGTCCGCTTGGAAAAGCGTTTCTCAGCAAGAGCAGTCGTATAGCTCTCCGTATACTCAGCCGTCGTGATGAGCCCATCAACCAGGCCTTCTGGCGACGCCGGATCCGGGAGGCCGTGGATCTGCGGGAACGTCTCCGGATGAACGGCGATGCTTGCCGTCTGGTGTACGGGGAAGCGGATCTGATTCCTTCGGTGATCGTGGACCGCTACGGTCCCTGCCTCGTAGTCCAGTTCCAGAGCGCCGGGGCGGATGCGCTCAAACTTGACCTCATCCAGGCTCTCATGGATGAGGTCTCACCGAAAGGGATCTTCGAGAGGAGCGATCGCGCGATCCGGCAGCGAGAGGGGCTCCCCAAGGCCGATGGCATTCTGGCGGGTTCCGTCCCTTCCACCATCGAGATCGAGATGAACGGGCTCCGCTTCCGGGTCAATCTGGAGATCGGGCAGAAGACAGGCTGGTTCCTCGACCAGCGGGAGAATTACATCTGCGCCGGAAAGTGGGCAAGCGGCCGCGTGGCGGACTGCTTTTGCTACGCGGGAGGATTCGCCATCCACGCCGCGTCATCCGGCAATGCCAGGGAAGTGGTTGCTATCGATTCTTCCGAGCAGGCACTGGAGATGGGACGCGCGAATGCTGATCTCAATGGAGT
>JAGLYR010000053.1 GCA_023132135.1 Candidatus Eiseniibacteriota bacterium
GGGCTTCAACCCCTCCAATGCCCTTCTCCTTGAACTAGGGACTACGGACTAGGGACTGTCTCTGATGCCCTTCTCCTTGGACTAGGAACTAGGGACTTGTTCCTTTGATCGCATCCTTGTGAACCGTGTAGCTCAGCATCTTGAGGCGGACGTAGTCCTCCCTGTAGAAGTAACGTCCCTCGTACTTCCCCCACCGGGAGCTTCTGGCAGAGTCTTTGATAAGGAACCAGTCGTGATTGCCCAGTCTGGTATGGCCGACCAGGTGGAGGGCGTGATCGTCGCTGCTGGTGCCGTTGGCAAACCGCAGCTCCCGCGCATCCTGATCAATCAACTCCTCCGGGATGTCGAACGGAGGGACAATGGCGGCGTCTTCAAACCCCTGGTAGCCAGGTTCGCTCACGTCTCCGCCGATCGCCAGTGTGTATCCGTTCTGCGCCGCCTTGAGGACGACCTCGTACCACACGTCCAGCGGCAGGTTGTAGTACTCCTCGCTGTGCCACCAGTTGTCCGGGACCTCGAACTCCCCTTTGGTGTAGAATGGGAACCGCAGCGTGGAGATCACGTCGACGTAGTCATCCGGATTGATCTTGAGAAGATCTTTCATGAATCCCCGGGGAGTGTAGGTGCGTCCCTCCCACCGGAACTCGGCAGGGGGTTCTCCCATATACCTGCCCAGGATCAACCGGACAGCGCCCAGCACATAGTCTTCCTCCCAGAGGCCATGATCCTCCACCAGCGCCAGGAAATCCTTGATCTCTTCCATCATAGGTTCGTGGTCGTAGCGGCCGCCTTCGGCAAGAACACCCTCGTAGACGGATCTCGGGACCACCCCGTATTTCTTCCAGACCCGCATCACCGCGTTGGTCTCCGAGCCCTGCTCAACGTACGAATCGCCTCTCTCCTGCACAAACCGTCGGACCTTTTCCAGATACTCGTAGTAGACCGTGTACATCTCGGAGAGTTTGATCTTCTTGCCGGTCAGCCGGCAGGTTTCAGATTCAAAGAAAGATGTGGCGGCAAAGCACCAGCAGGTTCCGGTGTAGTACTGCGGGGTCGGCGGGAAGTGAAAAGCGGACTCGAATACGTCCGGCGACTCCGGGATTTCCACTCCCTCGAAATCGAAAACCAGCTTCTTCGCTTCCTCCTTTTCCTTCTCCCCTTGCTCCTTCTGATCCTCGCGAATCTTACCCGTGACCGAATCCGCTGCAGCCTCGGCCGCTTCCCTTGCTTCCTCAATTTCCTTCAACACGGGATCGCGGTACTTGACCTTGTAGTAAGCTTTGTCCGTGGACTCCTGATGCTTCTGCGCCGTGGCCACACCCTGGCATGTGCCAGCCGCAAACACCAAGACGATGCAATACACGATGGCTTTTCTCATCCTGACGACCTCCCCTGTCCAGAGGTTGTGATTTCCAATTTCCTTGCTGGTCAAGCGAGCATCCACAATTCTGTGCTCGTCGTCAAGCCGTATCCCTTCCTGCAGATACCGGCGAAAGATTGGTTTCTTTGACATTTGTCCTTGACTCGCGGACCTTGAGGAATGAATAGTGGCCGGTGGACCGCTTTGGGGAGGAGAACATGACTGTCGAGCATGAGATCATGACTCTGCCTGAGGTTGCGAAACACCTGGGTGTCAGCGAGCGGACAATCTACGACTGGGCCCAGAAAGGCAAGATCCCGGCTGCCAAGCTGGGCAACGCGTGGCGCTTCAAGCGCTCGGAGATCGATCACTGGAATGAGAACAAGCGGGCGAAGTAGCACCGCATCCCAGCCGAAAGCAAGCCCCGCCGGAGTCTTCCGTTTCTTGACAGACGGCAACATTTATGCCATAATGAGTAATGGAGCGGGAAAGGAGGCAACCATGATCAGGAGTAGTGTGCTTCTGGCAGCCTGCCTGCTGTTCGCCGTGCTACCGTCGGCCGCGCAGGCCCAGTTTGATTGTTCGGACAGTGTGTTTGCCTATGTCGATGGCGGCAGCATCCGCGTCGTACACATGGGAGCTCTTTACAACTGTTGCCCCACTCGATTCGACTACGACGTGACTGTGGAGGAAGAGCAGATTACCGTCGTGGAAGTGGAAATCCTCGAGAACCCATGCTATTGCATCTGCTGCATGGATCTGGCAACAGCTATTGAGGACGTGCCTCCCGGTGAGTACGTTCTTGACTTCCACTGGTACGAGTACGAGACGTACGAGTGGCGGGTCTGGTACCTCGATGTGAGTGTCCCCGACGTGGGGCAGATGGGTGACTACTTCGTCGCGTGGTCCAACCACTCCGATTGCTACGGCACCACCGGCATTTCCGACGAAGATCCCCCGACTTGGGGCATGATCAAGGAAATGTACAGATAGGCGAGGGCGCGAGCGAGCGACACGGCGAGGGCGAGTGACAAGTGTCCAGTGCCGAGGAAATAGGGCAGAATTCCGCAGGGGCTTGTTCTACTCTCACCGTATGACCATGAACTTGCCCACGAAGTTCTCCCCCGTCGCGTCGTCCGTCACCGTGAACATGTAGAGTCCGGAGGCAACCGGCTGGTCGCTGCTGGAGATCAGATCCCACGCGCACATGGCGCCCGAGAGCACCTGCCTCTCCCCCACACCGGGCTGCAGGGCCATCACGTTGCCGCCCGTGTATGAGGCCCCATCGAAGTCGATCCGATCCACCAGGTCGCCGCTCAGGGAAAAGATGCGGATCGTGGCTCGCTCAGGCAAGTTAGCGAACCACAGCACCCTTTCCCTCTCCCTCGCCCCGTCCCAAACAGCATCGCCGTGGTAAGGATTGGGAAACACCGTGACATTCAGCTTCTCACGCCCCGGCCGGGGCCCCGGGATGGCCATGCTCTTGTTCTGGGAAATCCCGCTCTCCAGGCTCGGCATCGCGACACTGCCCTGATCGAAGGATGTGACCGACACCCAGTACTTGAACCCGTCCTTCAGGTTGCTCAGGGTCCAGCAGTAAGGATATGTGATCCCGCCGGCTTCCAGCGGCTCGGGAGCCAGCACCGCGTTCATCCCCGTGTTGTAGCCCACAGGAGTGTCGCTCCGGTCGAGCTCCTGCACCAGGGTAAATTCCTCCGCCAGGGCGCCCTCCTTCCGCGTCACGTAGATCCGGTATCCCTCGAAATCCTCCCTCCCATCAAAAGGATCCACGACCGACTCGGCGGAGTCGTCCCACCAGATGTCCATCTTGTTCTTGCCGGGCCGGGCGATCATTCTCGGGGAGGGCGGGGCCGTGGGGAGGATGTAGTCATGATCGTACGCTCTCTGAGCCCACTCGCTGTTGGCACGAATATGGTCATGGCTCGTCCCGCCGGCGAAGGCCCACACCATCTGGATGGTGCTGTCCGGCGGAAGCATGGAGTAAGGCCCGACGGACAGCAGAAGGATGGGCGAGTATCGAGTTGCAACCGGAATGTCATACGGGTTATCCACTTCGCCGTTGCCCATGATCTCGTACTTCTCCCGGTCCTCATCCATCGTATTATCGCCGCTGGTCCAGTTCCAGACGTTGAACATCACTCGTGCAGTGTCCGGCGCCGGCGTCGCTCCCAGGTACCGCACACCACTCCAGTAGGGCACCACACCCCCGCCGAAGTTCGCGTGATGCTCGAGGACCATGTGAATGTCCTCGTCATAGTGGATGGTGTTGAAGTAGAACCAGCCGCTGGGCGGCCAGCGCTCGTAAGCACCTTTGTTGCCCGTGACAAGCTGGATGTACATTCCCAGGTACATGTTGACGAGGGTGGCCCCGCTCACGTTCTTGACATCGTAGCTGAGGATTACGAAGTCATCTGCGAACTCAGCACTCCAGAGGTAGCTCCTCAGAGTCACCTGGATCCCCATGGGGCGATGTCCTTCCCAGCCGGCGACGGTGCTGGGCTTCGGCGTCAGGTCATCGAAGCAAGAGACGAAATCCTGCTCGGACACAGCATCCTGGGAATAGGTATTCTTGCTGATCAGGCTGCTCGTCTCCGCAATCCAGCGAGTCCTGGGCGTGAACTCCGAAACGTTCCGTCCCCCTGTTCTCCAGTAACCGTCCTGCGCGCCGTGGGTCAGCATGGTATCACCATTGACCGTTATGGCCCCGATCCATGGCCCGGCGCGGATCAGATGCTCCATCTCGGAACCAAGCGGGTACTCCATCGAGGGATCGCGAGTCACAAGGTCATTTCCGAGGAAACCGTAGTTGGTGATACTGAGACCCAGCTGATTTCCGTCCGTCACGCGGTGAACGTGGGCGATGGTGTCGGGACCGGCAGGCGATTGGGCCGATGCCGGGCGGTTGCCGAGCGCCAGCGTACACGCCGCAACCAGGATAAATGTCCAGTTTCTCCTGAGCATGAGGATCCTGCGGGATAAAGTGTGGAGTTCCCGGCCCGTCCAGATGCATCATGTTACCAGCCCAGCGCACCAGCGTCCAGCAATTAGCCTGCGTTTCTCATCAGGTTTCTGCTACCGGGCCAGCAGTCGATGCTCTGATACAGCGGAGGGGCGGTCCGAAAACCGCCCCTCCAATGCTCTTTTCCAAGTGCTGTATGATCCTGCTGGGCCCGAAATCAGCTACTTGAGCAGGATCATCTTCTTCGTCTGTCCCTCCGCACCGGACACCAGGCGATAGAAGAACACACCGCTGGAAACGGGATGGCCGTTGTCATCCGTCCCGTCCCAGAAGGAACGGTACTCACCCGTTCCCAGATCCTCATCCACCAGGGTCCGGACCAGGCGTCCCGTGGTATCGTAGATCTTGAGAGTGGTCGGGACCGCCGATCCCGAACTGAGCCGGTACAGGATCTCGGTCTGAGGGTTGAACGGATTCGGTCGGTTCTGGGCCAGCCCGAACACGGCGGCGGCGGCAAACGGACCATCTTCCGCAATCTCCGTGACATCTTCCTTGACACCGAAGAGAAGGAAATCGTCCACAGCGGCTTCCACCAGCGATCCGGCACCCACATCTTCCGCAATGAAGCGGATCCGGACCTGGGTGCTGAGCTCGACGTAGTCCTCGATCAGGAAGGACATCTTCTGCCAGTAGTTCGCGCTCCCCTGTGTGCGCTCCAGATCCACCCAGCTGGCTCCGTCGTCGTTGGTCACCTGCACCGTCCACCAGTCTTCACCCGGGGCTCCCCCGAGATCGTTGGTGTACCAGCGCCAGTACTCGACCGTCGCCGAGATCTCCTCGCCCAGGTCGAAAAGCGGGGAGGTCAGGATCGTGTTCCCGTTGTCCACATCATAGGTTCCGGCGCCGTCGCCCGCCATTGGACCGGTGACCATGCACCGCCGTCCCGGCGTCGGGGAGTGATCGTCCTCCGTCTGGCAATCCTGGCCGTTGTACGTGGTTCCCTCGGGATCCGCCTGCTCCCACGCGCCCGTGCTTGCCGTGCCCGTGACGGTCCAGCCCAGGAACTGCTCGAACTCATCAAAGAAGGGCGAGATCGGCAGCGGCATAGCCAGGGCAACGGCATAGCCGAACTCCCCGGTGATGTTCAGGTGGAGATTGATCGTGGTCATGTCCGGACAGGTCGGATCAATGGTCACGTTGAACCCGCCCAGATCCGTTTCGGTCCCTACGGGAACCGTCGCAATCGAACCGAAGTTGTCGTTGATCACCATCAGGGTTGAGGACGACCAGAGCACGCCTTCCACGCTGCGGGCATCCTCATGGCCCGAGTTGTTCAGCCGGAAGCTGAGATCCACCGTCTCTCCCGGCTCCGCCGTGCCGTCTCCGTCTCCGCCAACACTGTCATCGACGAACATCTCCACAAACCCGACGATGGGCGCTTCACAGATAAAGCTGAACTCGCGAACAAAGGTGGTCTCGACGCAGGTGAGGTTCAGCGTGAATTCGCAGAGCGTCTGATCCGGCGTCCCCGGAACTACCACGAGATCGAAGGAATCGTCGCAAGGCTTGATCTCCTCCGAAGCGATGGTCCCCCAGGTCTCCGTGTCGTCCGTGATGACCACGGAACGGTTGGCTGAGAGCACACCCACCGTGTTGGTCGACGGATCGTTCCCCAGGTTCTCCAGGTAGGTGACGATCTCGATGGTCTCACCCACATCCACGACCCCGTCGTTGTCTCCGGCGGTATCCACGATGTCGTTGTGATCGAAGACCAGATAGGGTCCATCAAGAGACATCACGGGGACGTCCAACCGGTAGGGAATCCTGTTCTGGCAGGTGACGGTGACCCGGACATCTCCCTCGTAACCCTGGCCGGAAATCGGAATGGCCGCCGTTCCGCTGGACCCGATGAGACCACTGCCCAGCAGCACACCGTCCTTGCTCAGTCCCACGTAGCTCTCGGGCGCGGCGGACACGATGACCTCCGTATCCGTGGGCAGGATGTTCATTGGAAGGCTGACATTGTTGGCATCCGGAACCCCGAGGTAGACGCTCAGACTGGGATCGCCCATCAGATTGTAGATCTCCCAGTAGTAGTCGGTGAGGCCGCTGCCCGACTCCTGCACGGCCAGGTTCCCGCAGAAGATCTCGGCGTCCTGGCAGTAGTACCACAGGCCGATGGCCTCGCCATGGTCGTGGAACCAGCCGTCGTACATACCCAACTCGGTCTGCTCATAGGTGGCGCCGCTCCCGATCACGGGCCCGTAGCCGACGCCCCAGTGGTAGTCCTCGTCCCAGTAGGTGCCGTCGGAGCCACCAATGTAGCCGATCCCGCCGTTTTCCACCCGGAGCCACTGCTCGGCAAAGCAGGTTCCGACCTCGAAGCTGGACGTCGAGCAGCAGTTCCCGATAGCCTGGCACGACTCGTGGGCATTCTGGAGGTTGGCCACGTCGGTCATCGTGAAGGTGGGATCCCCCCAGCTGGTCGCGTTCCCGTGAGCGGTGTAGTTCACCACGGCGCAGCCGTTGCTCACATCCTGAACGATCTGCGCGTCGGACGATCCCGAACCCGGGTACAAGTACGTGTGGCTCGTAATCCCGTGGGCCAGGTTAAAGTAGTGAATGGTCCCGTAGTTGATCTGCCCATTGGCGTGCGTGCTTCCGTGGCTGCTGTCCATCCCGGCGATCATGACCACTTCGCCCAGGAAATCCGGATCCGGCATCTGGTACATCTCGTACTCAATTGTCTTGTCGATCTGCGGCTGGAGCTCGGCCGTAGTCCGGGCCGAGAAACGGCCGTAGTACATCTCGGGGACGTCATCTCCGGTGGTGTCGCAGTAGTGGAGATCGCTGTACCCTGCGAGATTGAAGGCGGGGATTTCGCTGACGTCGCCGACGAACAGCACGAAGGTCGGCGGAGCGCTCCCCGGCGGGGGGTTATTGTAGAGGTCATGCAGGTAGGTCCGGATGGACGTGGTCGTGGTTCCCACCTGCGGGTTGTCGGTGTAGGCCTCGATCACGTCGAAACCCTGCTCGATTTTCCAGTTGATGAAGGGTTGCAGTTGGGCCTCGAACATGGGATCGGAGACCATCACGTATGTTACCGCACCGTCCCAGAGATCGGGGTAGTTGTCGTGGAGACCGCGGTAGCCTTCGATCTTCTCGTAGATCGGTTCGAAGAAGGGGCTGTACGTCCGGGCCTTGAGCAGAGCCTCTGCCTCGTGGTCCGCACCCGTGAAGGTTACCTCGACCTCGATGTTATCAAGAACCGTGAGGGTTCCCGCCACCGGATTGTAGGTGACCGGAGCCACTTCCAGCCGGCCGATCCGAACGGCCCGCAACTGGCCCGTGTCCACCGCCTGGGCGAGTTCCAGGCCATACTCCTGATCCGCGTGGTAGGTCGCCCAGTTGTAATGGAACGGCAGGACCTCCGGATCCTCATTCTTGGCAACGCTGGGCTGGGCAGGCATCAGTGGATGCATCACGCCCGCTTCGGCCAGGCTGATTTCGTGAGTCTCGAAGCTCACGACATCCACGGAGACTTCGGCCCCGAATGGAATCTCAAAGAGACGATTGACCATGGGGAGGCAGGGTTCGCCGATTTCCCTGGACGAGTAGAACCCCGGCAGCATGAGCCGGGAGAAGGTTCCCTCCTTGGTTACCACGTCCATGGTGACGAGCTCGCCGACCGTAATCCGGAAGGACATTCTATCGTCCGTCCGGTCGAGCAGCCTGATTCCAGACTCAAGATCGGAGACCGGGATCCGGTCCACTTCACCCCAAGCCGTTCCAGCCAGGACCAGAAGGAACACCGGAATTACGAGAAACCTCGAGCGACTCCGCATGACACATCCTTTCTCCTGCGGCATGTACCCCGCCCCGCGAGGTCCACACCGACCCCAACTCAATATCCGGAAGCTCACCTGCCCTCCCGGGCACAAACCGACAAGCCTGAGACGCCTCCCCCGGTTTGAGCCCGGGGTGACTGCTCAACTTGTGCAACAAAATCCCTTTACGTACATCATTCATTATACCAGATCTACGGGCGCGAGTAAAGCCAAGATATCGCGGGCATTTTCGACTTGCACAGCCCCTGTATCCTCCGGTATCCTAGTAGGGTTATAATCCGGGCGATTGATGGAGAACGCCGGCTTGGAGGGAACTTGAGCAAACTGATGAGAAGAGTCCGATGGAGCATCGTCCCCTCCCTTTTCCTGATGCTGTTGGCCCTCCCGTGTGCGGCGGACATCCTCACGCCCGTCGGGGACCTTGATGCGGCGTGGATCCTGAGCGGCGGAGATACGAAGGAGTACTTCCTTGTCAGCGGCGATCAACCGGCCGAGCTGGATCTGGAAGGCCCCGGCACACTGCGGATCTTCTTCAGAGCTCACTACCCCGGGAAGACAAAGGACCTGACAACCATCACGGCCCGGATTGCGGGCGTGAAGAAGATCAAGAACCTCACGGTCCAGGCACAGGTCAAGAGATCTTCGTCGGCCCAGTATGACGACGACCGAGCGGGGCGACCCTCCGGGGGTGGCAAGGTGGAGTGGGTCATTCCCAAGGGAACTCACCTGGCCCGCATTACAGCTAACGCCTCGACCGGCGAACCGGTCTACGCGGTTTTCTACCACTCCACCCCTAAGAAAACGTCTTCCGGCGGACACCGGTTGGGGCCCTTCACCTGGAAAGGGAAAGCATACCTGGGATTCGTCTATGACGACAATCCCATCCATTACTCCGAAGACGACCTCCTGCAATTCCGGCGGAGCGGGAATCCCGACAAGTTCGAAATCGTGACCTATGATGACCTGATTCTCAACCCCAAGATCACGCTCTACCTCTACTACCCGACTCCCTGGTTTGCGAGGGAGACGGAGTTCCGTTTCCGGTTCAACGGATGGAGGTATACCAGCAATCACGTCAAACACAACGAGTCCCTGTTCTTCCAGCTCCGGCAACGGGTTCGCAAGTCCGACTACTTCGAGGTGTTCTTCCAGTACAACCCGGAACAGTACATTCGGAGCTTCCGGGCGCGGGACCCCTACGTGTCCAGGTGGTCGGCGAACTACGAGTACACCCACTTCCTCTACACGCGGAATGAGATGGAGTTCGGCTATAAATGCCAGGTGAACAAGACACTCGCCCTCAAGCCCAGCCTCCGTCGCCAGTGGAAGTACTACAACAGCTCCTTCATGGACAACGACCTCTGGGTCTGGGCCTACCGGCTCGACTCGTTCATCCGGCTTTCCGCGAGATGGCGCTCCACCTTCCGGTATGAGCTGCAGATCGTGGACTCACGCGGGTACGATACCACCGAGGAGAGCAAGGAGAACTCCAACGACTCCAACTCAGATCACCACGGCGACAAGTACCAGCTCGTTTTTCAGTACCGACCGCCCAGGAGCTTGGCCGGGAAGTGGTACGGTCCGAAGAAGATCGAATGGGACTTCGACCACTCGGTAAGCTGGTACTCATCGGACAAGCCCATCTGGGACGATCCCCTGCATGTGGGCCGGAAGGACACCCAGTGGGCCGGCCAGCTGAGGCTGTTCTTCCCCTTTGTCGGCCGCACAACTATGGAGATCGCCTACAAGTACTCGCAGAGGAAGGTCGAATCACCCTACGAGGGTGAGTTCATCGGCGATGAGAAGGACTACGTCAGCAACCGTGTGTGGGTCGCGCTGGAGTCACCATTTTAGAAAGGGCAAGGGGCGACCCGGTGGGTCGCCCCTTGCCCTTTCGTTCTCTCACCCCGTCGCAGTCGCTAACGATCCGCTGGATACTGCTCATGCTCCGGCCACGCCAGCGGGTCCTTCCGGATCTTCTCCTTGAGGACCTCGATCCCCTTCATGAGCTGGGCGTCGTAGCCCCGGGCCATCTCCTGGTGATCGAGATTGACCTCAATATCGGGCTCCACGCCCGTGTTTTCCACGATCCACTTGCCGCTGGGATCGTAGATCCGGTAGTCGGGCGCGCTCATGCCTCCACCGTCAATCAGGCTGATCCACATGGAAACCCCCACCAGGCCGCCCCAGGTGCGCGTGCCGATGATCGGCCCCATCCCGTGCATCCGGAACTCCATGGGCAACATATCTCCACCGGAACCGGCCTGGCGATTCGCCAGACAAACCATGTGCGCCCGGGTGACCACCGCGGGCGTTGTCTGATCATGGGAGTACCGGCGGGTCCAGTACGTAAGAAGTCTCTTGTTCAACCGCTGGAGGAAGATGTCGGGATCGAGCCCTCCACCGTTGAACCGGCCGTCGACGACGAGTCCTTTTTTCCTCGTCTGCGCGTAGAAGTACTTCGGGAACTGTACGGTTGACGCCAGGTACGTGTCGGGCAGATGTAGGTAGCCTATCTGGCCATCGGACTCCTCCTCACAGATTCTCCGATTGTGCTCCATCCATTCCACGTACCGGAGGGCTCCTTCACCCCGGACCGGCTCCACCGTGGACTCGCGGGCCCCCTTCTCCTTCGGCACATCGTTCACCAGCAACGTCACCTGCTCGCCCGCCAGATCCTGGAAGTAGCTGTAGATGTTGCGGTCGGCCGTGACTTCCTCCCCGTTCACCCGCAGAAGATAGTCGCCCTCCCTGACGTCGATTCCGGGGCCCAGGAGCGGCGGCTTGACTTCCCACGACCACTCGGCCGTCCGGCAGATTTTGCCGAAGCGGTAGCGGTTGGCCTTCTCATCCACCGACCAGTCCACTCCCAGCATCCCCACAGTCACCTGCTCCGCGTCCCGCTGGAAGTCGCCGCCAAAGATGTACGTGTGGGATGTATTGAGCTCCCCGATCAGCTCCCCGATGATGTAGCGGAGGTCCTGCCGGGACGAAGCATCGGGAAGCAGTTTCCCGTACCTCTCCTTCATGGCGGCCCAGTCCAACCCGTGATACTCGGGCTCATAGTAGAAATCGCGCTCCATCCGCCAGGCTTCGTTGAACATCTGCGTCCACTCGGAGCGAGGGTCGAACCACATCTTGAGGCCCGCGAGGTCGAGGGACTCGCCGTCGGAATCCTCCGCACTCGCCTCGATGATGCCGACCGAGTTCTCCTGCCGGTAGACGATGTGCTCCCCGTCCGCCGACACGTCGTATTCATCGATATCCTCGATGACGGTTCTCTCCTCCCTGTCTTCGAAGTCGAAGGCATAGAGGGTCATGGCGCCCGGGTCCCGGTACTCGAAGAAGTTGAAATCTCCTTCCTCCTTGTTGCGATAGAAAAGAGCGGATTCGTTCACGGCCAGATTCCGGTAGTTTCCCTTCTCAAGTGGTAGTGCCTCGATCCGGTTGGTGATTCCATCGAAGTCGATGACGACCTTCACCTCTTCTTCCTCTTCCTCATCCTTCTCTTCCCCTTTGTCCTCGATTTCGTCCTCGTCGCTCCGGAAGGGAAGGAGCGGCTCCCCATCCTTCTTCAGGGTCAGGCAGTAGATACCCGCCAC
>JAGLYR010000054.1 GCA_023132135.1 Candidatus Eiseniibacteriota bacterium
TTGTAGACCATCTCCCACTCGAAATCGCAGAAGGTGGGTTCAAAGCGCCGGTTGGAGATGAAGAAGAGATGCTCCCCATTCTCGGAGAACACCGGGTTGAAGTCGTTGTAGATCCCGTAGCTGACGTTGCGGGTTTTTCCGGTCTCCAGTGAGTAGACGTGGACATTGAGAACCAGATCCTCACCCATCTTCGTGTAGGCCAACCACTTGCTGTCCGGCGACCAGGCAAAATCGTGGATGGGCTTGTGATCCAGGGAAACATCCACGTTCTCAAACTCCGCTCTGTCCACGCGGGTTACCTTTCGGCTCTTCACATCCACGTAGTAGAAGCTGAGGGTCTGGTCGGCAAAGGCGATCTTCTTGCTGTCCGGCGACCAGCGAAGTGTGTGACGGTACCCGCCGCTGTGCTCCGTGAGCCGGACGGATTCTTCCCTGCCCATGGGATCCACGATATAGAGCTCGTACTCACCCAGCTTGTCGGAGAAGTATGCAACCGACTTCCCGTCCGGCGACCATACCGCATCTTTGTCCCGTGAGCCGGAGTCCTTCGTCAGGTTGCGCGTCGGACCGTTCTCCTTGGGAACCGTGAACACCTCGCCCCGGGCCACAATGAGGGCGCGGGCGCCGGAGGGCGAGCAGTCTACCTGGGTCACAAACTCGGACACGTCCTTGAGATACGGACGGACCTCGGGGGCATCCGCTCGAATCTGGACGAGAATCTGTTTCGTGACCCCATCGGTCACATCCAGCAGCCAGAGCTGCCCGCCCAGTTCATAGACGATCCGGTTCCCGCCCATGCTGGGACGGCGGACGTCATACTCCGTGTGCGTGGTGATCTTCTCAATCCGCCCCGCCCGTGTGTCGTAGGAGAAAATATTGAGAACCCGATCCCGGTCGGAGGTGAAATACACCTTGTCGCCGATCCACATCGGGAGACGATCGGTACCCTCGAAGTTGGTGATGTTCTGGTCCTTACCCGTCTCGAAGTCGTAGATGTAGATTTCTTGAGCCAGCCCGCCCCGGTAACGTTTCCAGGTCCGGTGTTCCCGGGCTTCCGTGTTGTACGCTATCCTGGCGCCATCCGGCGAGAAACTGCCGTGGGATCCCTCGTAGAGGCCGACCTCCTCAAGTCCCGTTCCATCGGGCGAGATGAGGAACAGGCGGTTGAACCGCTGGAAACTGTGGCGGCGGGCGGCGAACATGATCTTGTGCTTCTGGGAATGCCATCCGACCACACGGTCATACCCGGGATGGTAGGTCACGCGGGTGATGTTTCCACCGTGGACGTTCATCACGTAGACATCCCCGTTCCCGTCGTACTCCCCCGTGAAAGCAATCATCGACCCGTCCGGGGAGAACTTCGGATGCAGCTCGTCTCCGTCGTGCACCGTGAGCCGCTGGGCGATTCCGCCGTTGGCCGACACGGACCAGAGATCCTCTCCGTGAACGAAGACTACCAGGTCCCGGTGGACATCGGGATACCGCATGAGCGGCCGCTGCGAAGCAGCAAACCCCACAGATGAAGCTGCCATGATCAGAACCATCACAACCGCTGTCCCGAGAACCAGACAAGGCCGAAAACCACGCACGCTGCCCATTGCACACCTCACTTTGCAAGGAATGAGTGAAGGGTAACTGTGAATAAATGACCAGAACAGGCCGTTCAGGCTACTCGTGGATACGACAGAAGTCAAGAAACGTTACAGCAGCAAGTGCGCACGCCGGGCCCGGCCCGGCAATCCATCTTGCTGCAGAGGGGTGAAGGGAGAAAGGTGAAAGGTGACACGCCAAGCCTGACACCCAATACTACACCTTCACCCCGGTCACCTCTCGCCTCTCGCTCTCCCGCAATCGCCACGTCGGCGCCGCGGCATGGCAACCGTGTCGGGTCGAAGGGTCGGAACCGGTGCTACGTGCCCCGTGCTTCGTGCAAGGAAAAAGGCATCGGAAGCAGTCCCTAGCCTGCGGAATGCTGCCCTATTTCCTCGACACTCGA
>JAGLYR010000055.1 GCA_023132135.1 Candidatus Eiseniibacteriota bacterium
ATTCATGAATAACCCAGGCTAGGTTCAAGACTGCTTCGGCAGAAAAATCAGCAGGCGGTCGCCGGGGTGGATGATGTGCTGATTGCGGCCGAGGCCGTTCCACTTCCGGAGGTTGGAAACGTGCGTGCTGTAGGAGCGGGCAATGGCGGCGAGGGTGTCGCCGCGCTTGACGACGTAGACGATCTTCTCCGCGTCCTGCGCGTGGCCGGTGTCCGTCGGCGGAGCGTAACCGCCGCCGGGTGTATGGACGGTGAGTTTCTGGCCCACGTGGATCAGGTTCCGACTCTTAAGGTTGTTGGCCGAGGCGATCTGGGAGACCGTGGTCCCATACCGGCGAGCGATGTGTGACAGGGTCTCGCCCTGCTTGACATGATGGACCGCGAATTGGCTCTGGGCTGCGAGGCGCTGATCATCCGGCGTCTCGAAAAACCGTTCCTGACAAAGCGCCAGCGTGCCGGCAGGGATCCTCACTGGAAAACCGCTCTCTCCCGGAGGGGTGCAAGCGCGGCGGAGGTCAGGGTTCAGGTCCTTCAGCACAGGCAGGGATGATGCCGTGCACTCGGCTACGTACTCCAGGTCGGTGGCTTGATCCACTTCAAAGATGTCGTAGGCGAGGGGCGGTTCGTAGTCGATGTCGAACCCGTACGTTTCGGGATCAATGCCGATGAGCGCGCCTGCCATGTAGCGTGGCACGTAGTGGCGGGTCTGGCGGGGCAAGCGCAGCTTCCAGAAATCACGGGTAGCTCCGGCGAGGACCGCGTCCATGACTCGCTTTTCCCCCGCGTTGTAGGCAGCGAGCACAAGGGGCCAGGACTCGAAGATCTCCCACAGGTACCGCAGGTGGCGGGCGGCGGCTTCGCACGACTTCTCCGGGTTGCGGCGCTCGTCCACCCAGTAGTCCACGCGCAGCCCGCGGCGCTTCGCTGTGGAGCTGATGAACTGCCAGATCCCTGCAGCGTGGGCGCTGGAATAGGCCCGGGGATTGAACCCCGACTCAATCAGTGGCAGGTAGACCAGTTTCTCCGGAAGTCCGTGAACCCGCAGGGTGCTTCGCATCATCGACTCGTAGCGCCCTGATCGCTCCAGGTAGGTGCTGAAGCGATCGTGGGCATCCTCGGAGAAGTACTTGATCCACCGCTCCGTCTGTTCGCTGGATATGATGACTATGTCCGGCAGCGTCTCCGGGGACGGGCCGAGGGTGCGCGCGGGAACTTGTCCGGAAGACTGTCCGGTATCCTGCGCAGGAACCTGGCCGTGGTCGATCCAGGGAATCTCGTTCTCACCGTTCAGAATGACTTTGCCGAGAAGGTAGAGAATCTTCCTGCGGAGCAGGTCCTCTTCTTCCGATGCGGGATTGTCCGCGTTGGTCTCGGGGGTTTCCAGCAAGTTCAGCGCCTCCGTGAAGCGGGACGCGGCGATGTCGAGGTTTCCCGACACATAGTGCTGGATTCCGAGGAAGTAGAGCCTTGAAGATTTCTCGAGATCCGCAGGCGCTGCATGGGCCGGTATCCCGGGAACGGGCGAGGACCCTGACCGGCTTTCGGGTGGCGGGGGATAGGCGAGGGGACTGATGACGCAGGAGATGACAAGAACAGTGGACAACACACACGCGGCCGGTATTCTGATCACGGAGCCCCCCCTACGAACGTCCGGCTCGAAGTTGTTCGTTCACAGTCTCCAGCAGCGCGCGAGCATCGCTGTGCTCGGGGCGTACCTCGAGAACAGCTTCCAGAAGATCCCGGGCGTCCGCGGTCCGGCCCCGGCGCTGGTACGACAGCGCGATATTGAACCTGACTTCTTCTCTCTTGCCGGCAGCGACGGGCGCCAACTCCAAAGCCTTGTCGTAGTACGGGTCAGCCATCTCAAACCTGCGCAGATCGTCGTACACGTTGGCAAGGTTGAGGTAGTACTCGTAGTACTTCGACGAACGTTCCAGCACGTCCCTGAGAATCTCGATGGCCTTGGACGACTCACCCTTGCTGTGATAGGCGAGAGCCATGTTGTTCCTCATGCCCACTTCATCCGGGTGCCGCTTGATGATCTCGCGGTGGGTCTCGATGGCCGCGTCGAAGAGCTTCAGCTGGACGTAGGCGCCGGCCATGTGCCCGAGGAGCTGGATGTCGACATCACCGCCCGCCATGTCCCGGGCCTCTTTGAGTGTACGGAGCGCGCGCCCGGGCTGATTCCGGGTCAGGTAGGTCGTCGCCGAGGTGACCAGGTTGTTGTAGGCCATCATGTCCTTCGGGTCTTTGCCCGTCTGGCAGGCCTGTACGAGATCCGTGGTGATCTGCTCGAGCTGTTCGTCCGGGATGGATGAGGCGCTGATGTATCCGAGGCTGCGCAAACGTTCTTCGGCTTCCGCGTCCATCTCGAAGGTGGATGTGCCGGGAAGGGACGCGGGTCGGGTAATCAGCTCGACCAGTTTGTTCTTCATGCGCTCGGCCTCGGAAGGCAGGGTCATACTGAGGTTCCGCTGCTCGAGCGGATCCTCGGACAGGTTGTACAGCTCGTCGGTGGGAGCCAGGGTGTACTTCCAGTCGTCCACGATGATGCAGCTGAGCTGGCTCCAGTTGCGGGTGAGCTTCCCCTGGGCCGTTTCACAGTAGATGGGCCACTGGGGATTGTTCTCCCGGCCTTCGATGCATGGAACGAGGCTGTGGCCGTCCATCGGTCCCGGGAGTTCCAGCCCCAGTATGTCCAGAAGCGTCGGGGTAATGTCCACGAGGCTGATCCTTCCGCCGACGCGTCTTCCGGGCCGCGACGAGATCCCCTCAATCCCCGGAAGTCGCATGATGAGGGGAACGCTGATTGTTGAGCCGTAGATAAGGAGACCGTGCCCGTATTCCTCGTGTCTGCCGAAAGCCTCTCCGTGATCTCCGACGGCCATGACGACCGTGCGGTCGTAGAGACCCAACTCCTTCAACCTGGCAAGGACCTGGCCGATCTGGTCGTCCATGAAGGCGATTTCACCCTGGTAGTGTTCGAAGTCGGAGAGACCGTAGATGTCGAATCCGGCGGGAGGGTCGTAGGGATGATGAGGGTCGTAGTAGTGCAGCCAGAGGAAGAATCGCTGGTCCCGGTGATCCTCGAGCCACTTCAGGCCGGAAGCAGTGACGGCGTCGCCGCGCCGCTCTATGGTGCTGAACTCCGTCTTCTGGAATCCCCTGCTCAGGTCATCGTCGTAGAGGTCGAAACCCTGGTTGAGCTGGAACTGGTGGTCGAGGACGTAGGCCGAGATCACGGCGCCCGTGGCAAAACCCTCATCCTTCAGGATTTCCGGCACCGTGATGTGATCTTCGGCCAGCAGAAACCATCCGTTGATGCGGACCCCGTGGTGAATGGGGTTGAGGCCCGTCAGCATGGACGCATGTGCGGGGAGGGTCAGGGGGACAGGGGAGACCACCTCTTCGAATAGCGTACCCTCGGCAGCCAGAGCGTCGAGGTTCGGGGTCAGTCCCTTTGTGTTTCCGTAGCAGCCCAGCTGATCCGACCGGGTAGTGTCCAACGTGATCAGGAGAATGTTCAGGTTGTCCCGCGCGACCTTGGGCCCCCTGTTCCCACAGCCCAACAGAGCGAGCAGGGCCGCTGCCGTCCACAACACCACGATCCATCTCTTGGCGCTGATCTTCATCCGATGTCCTTTCTGTCTGTTGCCAGATTTCGCGACCGCTGGCAACCCGGTATTCGGCTCTTTCCAGAAGCGCCTTTAGGGATTGCCAGTGCCGACATGCTAGCGGACTCTCCGCTGCCCCGCAAGTCTTTTTGCCGGTCCGGGTTATTCATGAATCCCTGCTGCGAGGGACACAGGATGTGCCTGGACTGCGTTGCGCCGCCGA
>JAGLYR010000056.1 GCA_023132135.1 Candidatus Eiseniibacteriota bacterium
ACAAACAACTCCGGCGTTGACACCGGGGTTCGAGTAGGTTCGGCACTCGATGACAAGGGCATCCCGCGTCCCGCCGGCAGAATCGAAAGTCCACGACCAGCACGCCTTATCCCAACCTGTTCCCGGACCGTAGTCGCTGTCTCCCCCGGCGCTGCCTTGGTAATTATCGATGTCGTCGCTCGTGGTGTAGTGGGCCCAGATGCGGCACGACGGAGCAACCCCCGGAGTGATGTCATAGCGCCAGAAACAAGCCTCGACGACGGCTCCGTCGGTCAAGCCCGTGACCCAAGCGATGTATGCCTGTGGAGTCCCGCTGGGAGAGTTGTCCTCCAGCTTCAGGGAACGCCACCCACAAAAGACCGGGTCCGGCTGGCCGACGTTCGTCGCGACGATAGGCGGCTCGCCCGAACCGTACATTCCGAGCACCGTCCCGCCATCCTCCCAGCCACAGTACGCAGTCTGTTGACCCTCTGCAACCGATGCAACAAGGCAGGCGGCTAGAGAAATCAAGAGTACCCTTTTCATGGTCTTCTCACCTCACCTTCTTGAAACCTTCTGCTGGCTTCCTTCTCGGGAGTCCGCACCCCCGAGACATTCTCCACCTCTGAAGCCTCGCTTCCTTGACGTCTCCCGAGATCACCACCCCCCTTCGTGCCGCCTCTCAGTAGCTTGTTCATTAGATACGGCAGTGTTCAGAATGCAACTAGCGGTATGTCGACTTGATAGATCCCCAGGTTGCGTTCTTTGCGCGGGTGGGTCCTTCCTCATCGGAGATTCGAAGCACAACGCACTCCACCCTTCCGTACTCACCTCTTAGCGTCGGGTTCGGACTGCAGACGCCGCCGGGGCTTTCCAGAAGGACCGGGTAGTCGGGCACCTGTCCGTCGCTCACGCCGACGTTCATCGCGTCCCACTCCGCGCACAGGCGCACGTCGAACTCATCGAAGTCCCCGGCACACTCCACTCCCTGGGTCTCGATTCGAAAGGGAAGCCCGTGCCAAAAATGCACCGCCCTCCGCTCGGTGTAGTAGTCGAGAATCCCAGTATACTCGGTCTCTTCATTCCCCCACGGTCCTGCACCGGACAGCCAGAATGTACCGCCGGAATACCTCAGGAGGTAGGACGCGTACCCGTTGCCGTCCTCATCAAACCAGGAACCGATCCACTCGGGCTCGCCCTCCAGCGCGGGGCAGGCGAACTCCCACAAGAGGCCGAGGGCGCTTGCGCCTTCGTCCCAGGACTCGGCGTGATATGTGTTGCCGAGGCTCAGCCAGACGTCTCCGACATAGGACACAGTGTAACGCCCCTCCAAGTTGTCGAAATACTCCCCGTACAGCGGCGGCCCGGCGAGGACCGTGCAGGCGGGGAACACCAGCACCATGGCAACCAAAGCAGAAACCGCTTTCATCACGACACCTCCTCCGTGCACCGGACTCCCCGTTCGAGGGATGCGCATCTCACCCCTCCGGGCCCCGGGACAATGCATGTACGATGTTTCCAATCTCGCCGTGACCTCCGATTGTGTCCCCCGAGATGTAACAGAATTCGCCTGCCTATCTCACCACAACAAGCCTCCGGGTTTCGGTGTACGGACCCGCCTCCATTCGACAAAAGTAGATCCCTGGTGCCACGCGCTGTCCTGCTGCCTGGCAGCCATCCCATATGACTTCGTGACAACCCGGGATGTATTCCCTCTCGACCAGCGGACGTACCACTTGTCCGGACACGTTGTAGATAACAAGTTCCACCGGGACGCTGGGCGACGCGGACTGCGGGATGCCGAAGGAAATGGTCGTCGACGGATTCAGAGGATTGGGTTGGCCCGGGTACAGGGCATACGCGGTGGGTAACTGCGTTTCTCGTTCCGGGACTGAGGTTGCTCCTTGCGTTGCCACGGATCCGCCGAACACAGATGCAGGCGTTGTCGGCCAGCCGTACGTATCCGTCACCCTGACATCGACAAGGTCTAGCGGAGATGTCTGATCCCAGGAAACCATTCTGAGAATCACGCGTGCCAAAGTTCCGGGACCCGCGGGTCCCACCGGTTCCCCCGTCGTGTACGCTCCGAATGAGACCCGACCCGCTTCGTTGTCAATCCGGGGTCCTAGGGTGTAGACGCTTCTGCCAGTCGTTCCCAGGACAGCGCCGGGCACGAAATCCTGCACGTGCACGACGGAGGGATCAAAGGAGAGAGTTGCCTCAAAGGCGCCCAGATCCAGCGCGTCTTCGACGATGAGAGAAAAGGATGCAGTGTCGCCGATATCCCCCACAAAGGCGAGCGCTCGAGGTTCAATCTTCACGGTGGGAGACCAGGGCTCAGGCTCAGGTGGGGGGAAGTCGGCGGTCGGGCAACCCTGTCCCCATCTCGCTGCCACCTGCTGCACGTCCACAACGTCGATGCAGCCATCTTCGAGCGAAGAACAATAGATCCCGGGTTCCACCAAATTGACATCGAAGGTGTCCGAGTAACAGGCGTCACCGACGCAGCAGCCCCATCTGCCGGATACCTGCATGATGTCCTGGACCGTCACGTCGCCGTCGTCATTGAAGTCTCCGTAGCAGAAGGCCCGATGCGCGATGGTTGCGCCGCTGACATTGTTTACGTCGATGAGTCCCGGTGGGACCTGCGTATCGACAAGCTCCCAGTTCTCCAGGCAGACGAAATCCTCGGCAGCTCCATCGCCCAGCCGTGAGAAGTAGATCCGGGCCAGCTTGCCGGAGCCCGTCGGTCCTGGTTCCGGACCTGCCGAGTAGGCTCCGTAGCGGGTACCTACCACGTGGCAGGACGGATCACACGGGATTGGCTCCAGCGGGTAGATCGTGCGGCCAGTAGATCCGGGAAGGCTGTCTACGAATGCGCCCTCGAACTGCACCAGGGAGTTGTCATATCCCGTGCAGATCTCGAACGCGCCTAGGTCGAAGACGTCCTGTACCCACAGGCCAAAGCAATAGCAACGACCGCAGGGGTAGTAGGTGGTGATGTTAGCGGGAGACAGGAATAGCTCTGCTCCACATCCGACGGGGAGTGCACCGATCAGGTCGCACTCCGGGTTGGGCTCGCTGAATGGAGCACACGGGGAACCCGGCTGCAGACGGTAGTCGTCGTTTTCGGGGTCGCAGAAAAGCGGGTCCTCGGAAATGTTGCCGTTGATGCCGTACTGATCCGCGAAGCACCCAACCCAGTCGCCCCCCTCGTTGCCGTAGACGTCACAGCAAGTGAGAGTGGCATTGCTCGTACCGTCGCAGTAGGCAACGCTCGCGGACCTGGTGAAAGCGATGATTGTGTTCTGTAGTGTGGGCGAGGATCCTATTCTGCAGTACATCGCGCCGCCTGGATCGGGGGGATCGGTGGTGCAGCACAGGGCGAAGGTGCAATTGGTTAACGTAGGGGAGGAATTGCTGAGGTACATCCCGCCGCCAGATCCCGTGCACGCGGTATTTCTCGAGAACACGCAGTTGGTGAGTCTGGGAGAGGAGTTTTGCTGGCACCACATCGCGCCGCCGTGACGCGTGGCCTCGTTCATAGAGAAGACGCAGTTCCTGAGAATTGGGCAGGAGCTGCTACGACAGAACATGCCGCCGCCCAGGGCGTCTTGCCCGTAAGCCTCGTTGAGCCGCAGAGTGCAATTGGTGAGCCTAGGTGAGGACTCGGAGCAGTACATCCCGGCACCCCCGCCGTGGGAAGGCAAAGATACGTAGCCACGGGTTAGCGTAAACCCTTCGATGATCGCTGTGCTGTCCACGTTCCCGCAGTAGATAACCCTCCCTTCGTCTTGAGCATCGATCGTGACGCAGTCCGCTTCGCCCGTTTCGCTGCTTAGGCAGATCCCTGACTTCATGATCACGCAGGTGAGGAAACTGTCGGGGGTCATGTGGGTGCAATCGTAGTACGTCCCGCAGGCCACGAGAACGCTGTCGCCACACAGCGCAGAGTCTATCCCGGCCTGGATGGTGGGTGCATCGGCGGGAACGTGCCAGACGCGCATACAGTCACCGAGTCCAAGGGCGCCAATCAACCCACAGTCGGGAGCATCCAGGCAGGGTGAGCATGGGCGCAAGTGATAATCCTCGTTGTCCGGATCGCAGAACAACGGGTCTTCGAAGATGTTGCCCTCGAGGAATTCGAACGGTCCGCCCCCGGTAACAAGAACCGTGTTGTCCCAGCAGTCCGAGCACCGCACTTGGAACACGTTTACGTCGACCGTGAAGAAACCATATTCGCAGTTGGTCACGATGCAGTTGTTCACGAAGATCTGGTTGGCACTGTCTCCACCTATGCCTTTCCCGCAGTCGCTGATCGTACAGTTCGAGATGTAGGCAGTTCCAACCCGGTCTTCATATTCGTCCAGGAAAATGCCCCACCCTGAGTTGAGTACTACGATGCCTGAGGCGTACCACGTCACGTCGGGGCTCCATCGCTGCACGATGCAGCAGGGCGCGTTCCTGAGGGTCAAGTTAGAAATACAAACGGCTTCCTTAACGTGGAAGATCCAGCCAGAGCCCCCACCATCAACGATCGCCCCGGTGCTCTCACCGCGGATGGACAAGGGCTTGTCGAGTACGATGTTGGTTTCTTGATAGTTCCCGTTGGAGATGAATACCGAGTCTCCAGCGGCGCAGGAATCGACGGCCGCCGCAATGGTCGGAGCATCCCCGGAGCCGTCCGGTAGGACATGCCACGTGCGAGCAGTTGCAGGGCCAGTTGCAAGCAGCACAAGACCTAGAACGATGAGAGTGAAAGTTGTAGAACGCATAGCACAACACCCCCTTCTGCACCTTCGCCAGCTCGGGAGCAGTCCGCTCTTTGAGTCGACGGCCAAACGCCTATACCCGGATCAGACCGGGTCTCCTGCTATTCGCGAAACATATTCTTGACCTGACCCCAGCTGACTCTCTCCACCGGCGTCGGCTCACCACACGGACACCCGACCCCGTAGGCACCGATCAGTCCGCATTCGGGGTTGTACTCGGGTATGCAGGGAGAGCACTCTTGCAGATGGAAGTCACCGTTGTACGGATCGCACAGCCTCGGACACTCCGAGAAGTTACCGTTGATTCCGTACTGATCCTCGATATGTCCCGCCCAGTCCGCCCACTGGTTGCCCCAGAGGTCGCAGCATGTGAGGGTGGGGTTGCCCCCCCAATCGCAGTAGATGACTCCTGAATTCGAGGAGCTGTTGTTTGAGAGGATGCAGTTGGTGAGTGTCGGAGACGAGTAGAGGCAGTATATTCCTCCGCCGCCATAGTCGGTGCCGTTGCTGTATATTACGCAGCTGACGAACGTCGGAGAAGACCCCCCAATGCACGCAATGGCGCCGCCCCTGCTGTTCTCGTACCACTCGCCAAACGCGCTATTCTCAAAGAAAATACAGTTAACAAAGGCGGGCGAGGAGCCGAAGCAGCACAGTCCTCCTCCGCAGGCGGCGTGCTCGTGCCAGCCATGTGCGACGTTGTCCCGAAAGGTGCAGTTGGTGATCGTGGGAGAAGAGCCCCAGCAGTACATACCGCCGCCGCGCGCCGGGAAGCATCCGACACATCCTGCAAGCCCGTGGGTGATGGTGAATCCGTCAATGCTCGTGGTGTTGTCCACATCGCTGCAGAAGAGCACTGTTCCGTCGCACTCAGCATCAATCGTGACGCAGTCAGGATTACCAGTTTCACTTCGAAGTGTGATCCCAGATTTCATCCAGATCTCATGCTCGTAGAATGTCCCACACGCGACGAGCACAATGTCGCCTGCACTGGCGGAATCAATCCCCGCATGGATCGTGGGTGCATCGCCTGTACCGTCGGGGAGGATGTACCAGGTTCGAGCGGAAGCAGGGAGTGATGAGAACGGCACGATGATGGCCAGTGCTGTGAGGAGTAGCTTCTGCATGACACACCTCCTTTGAGAGGTCATGGGTGGGGTGCTGTGCAATAGCGGAGAGTGTTGGGCGGGCTGCGAGGACGGCACAGAGTATATCATCGGTAAATGACAACTGTCAAGAAAGAAAGAGCTATAGTAACCAATCGAGACAGCCTACATGATCTATTGTAACGAACGATATCCTTCATAGCATGAATTGGGCTATGGTGAAGACTGGGAAAGGCACAGGGGTCTTGCTGTTACCGGTGTGAATACATGCAGATGGGATGGCTGGTAGCGGCACCACCGGTCCATGTCTGATCGACAGGGGGGATTCTCTTCGATGCGGGCCCCGAGCCTGGCCGGCTCATCTGCCTGGGCCAAGGTCCGATTGAGCCGCGCCCGTGAACCACGAATGTCGTAACTCCAATTTCCACAAGTCGTTCTAGAATTGAGTAGTCTGTCCCGCATTTGCCGTCCCGCATTTGCCGTCCCGCATTTGCCCCTTGGACATCTTCCAGCCTACTCAGGGCGAACGGACGGGTGGGATCCTCTCGGGACAGGCTTCGCGGCACTCAGTGTAAGCGGATTGAGGGCAACCGGTGACAGACTGCGTGTTTCCCACACCGCAGTCTGTCACCGAGTTTGTCCACCGTCTTCTCATTCTCGTTTCTGCTACTTGAAGAGCGACTTGACAGAGCCCCAAGTCTCGTTCCTGAGTCCCGAAGGCACCTCGTAGCAGGGAAATCCTGCGCAAGGACAGGGGTTGCACCCTTGCCCCCCACCCACAGCCACGTAGCCCGCCCGCCCGTTGCCGATCTCGCATGGGAGAAGAACGGTAGATCCGCCGTGGCAATCGGCGACTTCTGCTCTGCCGATGCCGGCATGTTCAATCACTCTCACTTCCCCCAGGGACGTCGGCATGAGAGCAAGCACCCCGATCGGGACCGGTCCGTAGTTCGGTGGAACCACCATACAAGAGTCCCAGGATTGCTCCACGAAGTCACCGGGATCCTGAATTGTTCCGATCGTCTGGGGAGCACAAGAAATCCAGCTCACAAACGTCCAATTCGCCGGCCACGTAAGGCCATACGACGCGGCCGTGAACCCATTCACCTCCGGTATCAGCTGATACGCATGGCCGCACATACAGACATAGAAGTAGAGGACATCCTGTAGCGGTCCCCATTCCGTAACGAGAGCTGGACAGCCCGGCCAATACGCATCACAGGGCACATTGGGTAAGGTATTCTGAACATGGAGAGCGATGGCAGCGTTCGGAATCGCGGCTTTGTTGATGATCATCCAGAACGGGCCTCCGTTGCCACTGCCGCACGCATCACAGATAATGTAGTAGGTTCCGCCTCCCGCACTGGAGAATACCACCACTTCATCAGCGCCTGTGCAGCAGTTGTCGCTCCCGACAATGCACGTGCCCGCGACGTCGTCGCAGTCGGTCACCACATACAGGGAGGCATCGAAACCTTGCGGGGCCATCTTGATCGCGAGCTTCTCGCCGGCCGCGACGTCGATCACGTAGGTGACATCCTTGCCCGCTGCAGCGTAGCCGGTGCAGCCGGCGGAGCCTGGATCATAGTTGTTGGTGGCATTGGTGAGATCCCCGCTGATCTCGTCGCCGTAGAAAACCTCGATCGCGCCATCGCAAGTGTCGTTCTCGGGCGCCGCACCAGGGCACGTACACTCCTCGCAGGTTATCGTGAGGGTGTACGAGCACTCGGCGCCAAAGTAGCCATCGACCACAATGTAGTAAGTGCCGGGTTCCAGGCACGGTGTGGTCGCCGAAGTGTTGCCGAAGGTGATGCAGTCGGCCTCTTCGCAGCTTCCGAGGATAAACACATCGAGATCGCAGATCATGTCGGAGAGCGCAGCGGTGACGATGTAGCACTCCGGTCCCGGGATGACCAACTCATACACGACTTCCCCGCCACTCTCCGTCCAGCTTACACACCCGTAGGTCTCCACGTTGTTCGCCGCGCCGGTGTTATCACCCGTGACCACGTCGTCGCAGTAGATCGGGATCGCATCCGAGCAATCCAGTAGACCTCGGGTCACATACGTCGGCTTCTCGAACGGCTTCTCGGCAAACACCGCCGACGAGACGAATATCAGAGAAACCGCCAGGCAAACAGAAACTAGTCTCACCTTCCCCACCTCCTTGTCTGGCCTACCGAGCCCCGCCGGAGCGGGAGCCCGCGCCCAATACCAAGGGGACAAAGCACAGCTGAGCCCTCCCATCAACAGAGCAATCCCAGCGTCCACCTCCCTTCAACGATTCGGAGCGCTCTCGAACACAGAGCCTCCCGGGTACAGGCCACAGTTCACGTGCGAGAGCATGAGATCATCCTCCCAGGCGCTCCCCTCACGTATGCAAAGAGTACCGCCACCGGTGTGGTGGAGCTGAGGGTCGATTTATGTCTCGATTCAGAGTCTTGATTTAATTATACTAACATCTATTACCAATATCAAGAAAAGACTAACACATTAAACTATACATGTCAACACTTCAATTGATATACGTATCGATCATCTATTATCGATGACACTCGTGGATACTCAGGTCTGCGACGCTTACCGGAATGCGGCGACAGAGTGCTTTCAGGGACGTCCCTACGATCTCAAATGCACTGTCCCCGTTTTCCTACCTGGCCAGCGTCATCTTCTTGACCTCACTCCAGCCTGGGGCGTTCAGCCGGTAGAGGTAAACGCCGGAAGCGACGGCGTGGCCGTTCCTGTCCATACCGTCCCAGACAGCCTCGGTATTCCGGGACAGACTACTTATTAGCATAACTACTTGTTTGGCTTTGGCTTAGGGCCACGCTTCTGTGGGAGAAGGGATATCCCAAGCATCGTCTCCACCCGGTGGGCACCAATGGGCGATTGTCCCGGAGACCCATGCGCTCCACCCCGCGGAGCATTTCATCCTTGTCGTGGGCTATAACCCTCAGACCGACGAGATGATCTACAACAGCCACAATCGGAGACAACGCCTCAAAGCATCCAAGCTGCTGGGCATCATCGACACCTTCTCCCTCGTCAACCGTCACGACTGGACCGGCGCGCTCTACGTTCCTCTTCCGGCGAAGGCTCCCGCGCGCCGCTGAGGGTCCCTTGCGGAAGCCCTCACCCCCGGCCGGAGGCCGCTCGCGTCGCCGCATCCAATGACCTGCTTGCCCAGAGCCGGAGTGTCTCCTGGTCTTCCAGGACATCGACCGGCACCTCGTAGTACTGCATCGCGTAGGACCTATCGCCGTAGGACCTGAAGGGTCCGCTGCCGGCTGCTCGGAGGGGGGTAGTTTTTCGGGGTTTCGGGAACAAGTCCCGAAACCCCGAAAAGAACCACCATTCGTGCTCTTCGTGTGCTTCGTGCTACCGGAACAGGATCTTCACGCCGCTCCAACTCCCCTCCTCGGTCTCCGTCGGACATGTGCACGAGGGAAGCACACCCGTCAGTTCGCCGAAGCCGACAAAATCTCCCGACTTGAGAACAAGCAAGGAATCAGGGTCCGTGATCGGAATGGGCGGCCAGTTCGAGAAGAAACAGAATGTCCCGGAACCCTGGTACATGGGGAAGCAGCCACAGAGCTCCAGAGGCTCGAACTTCACCAACGGCACATCCAGACCGGGAATGCTGGGATCCTGGCAGGTGAAGTAGGCCCAGTATTCCACCGTGCAGGGCTCGCCTTCGGCTTCCCCTGTTGAGGTACCCGCGACATCGAGCGCGGCGAAGGAGAAGAAATCGCACACGCAGGGACACTCCTCGAGCTGGAGAAGCACATCAAAATGACTGACGGTGCTGATCCCAGGAACGTCCCAGGTCAGAGTAATGCAGTACTCCCAGTCCCACAGCTCGGGATAGCCTGACGGTTGAGCTTCACTGGTCCCCGAGAACACATATTGCCCCTGGGCCCCTGAGGGCAAGACCAGCATCGTCCAAGAAATGAGAAACAGAGAAACACTCCATCCAAAACGGTATCGATTCATCTCTATGCTCCACCTCCCACCAGGGTACAGCTCCGCCTCATGCGGAGATGTTGTCCACATTTCACCGCGTCGCTGTCTCCATGATCTATCGCACAATCCTTCCTATCACACAGATAGTATTATATCATAAGCACCCATGTCCTGTCAAGAGACATTCTGTCCTCACACAGTTTTGCAGTAAATGACTTGGAAACTCGGGGAAACTCGGGACAGACCACTTATTGGCCGACCGTGCTGGCCGCGAGGAAATAGGCGGGTCGGGGCGACGCCGGGCGTCATTATTGAAACGGGGATTGAGGAAAGAAGGGATCTCCCAAGCATCGTCTCCGGCCGGTGGGCACCCATGGGCGATTGCCCCGGAGACCCATGCACTCCACCCCGCGGAGCATTTCATCCTTGTCGTGGGCTATAACCCTCAGACCGACGAGATGATCTACAACAGTCACAATCGGAGACAACGCTTCAAAGCATCCAGGCTGCTGGGCATCATCGACACCTTCTCCCTCGTCAACCGTTACGACTGGACCGGCGCGCTCTACGTTCCTCTTCCGGCGAAGGCTCCCGCGCACCGCCGAACAGCTTTTCAACACCTCTGTTGATGTTCTGATGGACACGGGTTACACTCTCGACCTCGCCCACCCCGGGGCCGCTTCCTGGGCGGCCGCTTTTCTTTCTACCACTTGCTTCGAGAGGCAATGTGTATGACAAGAGCGAACAGGAAAACATGCCCGGTGTTGTTTCTCCTTCTATTCCCGCTTCTCCTTCTGCTTCCGTGCTCGGTCGAAGCCGCCACGGTCGCCGGTTTTGTCTACGACGCCGAAAACGGGGAAGCACTGCCCTATGCCAACGTCTTTTTCCGAAACGCTCCCTGGGGTGACATGGCGAACAGGAAGGGCTACTACGTGATTCCCGCACTTCCCGCCGGCGAGTACGAAATCGTCTTCGGCTACATGGGCTACCGGCAAGAGGTTCGAACCATCACGCTGGCGGAAAACGAAGAGATGACAATCTCGGTCGAGCTGCAACCTCAGGCCATTCAAATGGCAACCGTTGAGGTCAACGAAACTGCGAGCGATCTCGCGCTGGAGACCGGCAAGCTCTACCTCGCGACACGAGATTTGACCCACATGCCCGCGCCGGTCGAGGCAGACGTCTTTCGAGCGGTTCAAATGCTTCCCGGCGTGAGCACGCTCTCCGACTACTCGAGCGGCCTCTACGTTCGGGGAGGAAGCGCCGACCAGAACCTGATCCTTCTCGATGATATGGACGTCTACAATCCCGATCACCTCTTCGGATTCTTCAGTACTTTCAACGTCGATGCCGTCAAGACGGTCGAGCTGCAGAAGGGCGGATTCCCGGCGCAACACGGCGGCAGGCTTTCCTCGGTCCTCGACGTCCAGAACAGGGACGGCAACCGGCGCGAAATCGAGGGCGTCGCCCGCCTGAGTCTGATCAGCGCAAGCGCCACTGTCGAAGGTCCATGGAAACGAGGATCCTGGATGGTGTCCGGCCGCCAGACGTTCATCGAGCAGCTGGCCAGACTCAGCGACATCGATCTTCCGTACGAGTTCTACGACCTGCACGCGAAGGGCAATTACGATTTCGCCGAAAACGACCGGTCGAGTGTCAGCTACTACCGGGGCCGCGACAGGCTGGACTGGAACCAGGAGAACCTGGACATTCTGCTCGAGTGGGGAAACGACACCTGGAGCACCCAGTGGACGCATCTCTTCAGCAGCCGCGTGTTCTCCCATCTACTCATCGGCGGCAGCAGGTTCCAGACCATCGCCGAAGTCGAGTTCGACGATTTCAAGGTCAGCACCGAAAACAAGATCACCGATGTGTGCGCCAAGTGGGGATTGTCCTACCGGCCGAACCGCTCGCACCTGATCGATTTCGGCGCGGAAGTCAAAGCGCTGAATTTCTCGTACGTGGACAGGATCGGCAAGGAGTCGGGCTCCGAGCTCAAGTATGACGGAGTCTACGGTGCCCTCTACGCGCAGGACGAATGGATGCTGAGTCCAATCTGGAGCGCCGAGGCAGGACTCCGGCTGAACTACTACACGGAGGGTGAATACTTTCGACTGTCGCCCCGGCTCTCCCTCCGCAGGCAGATCCGGGAATACGTATCGGCCCATGCCAGGTACGGGCGCTACTCCCAGTTCCTGAACCTTGTCGCCTTCGAGGGCGCCAGTTTTGCGTCGATGTGGTTTCCGGTCGACAAGACCCTGGATCCTGGTATCGCCGATCACTACATTCTGGGAGTCGAGTTCGGACCCTACCGCCATATCTCCCTGTCGATCGAAGGGTACTACAAGCCGTACGACAACGTCGTCGAGTTCAGCGAGGAATACCAGCGCTCCCTCGGCGACAACGATCCCGATATGTGCCGGTTGTTCAACTCCGGTACCGGAGAGGCTTACGGGGTGGACGTGCATCTCAGGAACCAGGTCTCGCGCTTCACGGGGTGGATCGGTTACGCGTACGGGTACTCCCGCCGGACCATCAAGGACTACAACTTCGGCAGGGAATACGCACCGACCTATGATCGCCGCCACCAGGTCTACGTCGTTCAGGACATCTCGGTCGGGTACGGACTGAGCCTGAACGCAATCTTCCGGTACGGATCGGGCCAGCCGGTAACACTGGCTTCCGGGCGATACACGGTTCATGACATCACCGGTCGCGAGTACGAAACTCCACTCTACGGGGACATCAACACCGGCCGGCTTCCTTCCTACCATCGACTGGATCTGGGAATCTCGAAGCGCAAGAGAGTCGCCGGCATGGACATGGAGTTCGGACTTCAGGTGATCAACGCGTACAACAGGAAAAACGTATACATTCGCGAGTACGACATGGAGAAGAATCCGGCGGAGTACAGGGATGTTACGATGCTTCCCATTCTTCCGACGATCTCCGTAAGCGCCAGGTTCTAGCCGGATGAGTAAGGAGAAAATCAATGCCCCTTGCGATGAAGACTAAGAAGTTCGATCGACTTGCACAAATCGCCGTTTCACTCGGCCTTGTGCTTGTGGTGTTCTCCGGGTGTGGCGAGGACGTGAACAAGCCGGGCACCGAGTCAACGTACGTTCTCTTCGGTTACCTGTACGTTGGCGAGACGGTAAGCGAAGAGAACGCCATCTTCCTGGCCTGGACCCGGTCGATTGAAGAAACCTACCAGAGAGAGGACGCTGTCGTATCGGGCGCCGTCGTGACACTCCGGCGTGAAGGATCAGTTGTCCGGGATACGTTGGAGATGGTCGAACCGGGCTACTACGCAAATCCCGATGTCGCGATTGGACCGCTCGAGACGTACCACCTCGACGTCTATATCGGCGGAAACCTCGAGATCACGTCAACAACGACTACGCCGAACGCTTTCACGATTGAAACCGATCTTCGCGAGGCGCCGCTGACGATGGTCCACGGCGACATTCCCGATTCGTTTGGCGTCCTCATCGACTCACCGGACGAAACACAGATCTTCATGGTAGACATCTACTGCACGGAAGACTGGCAGGACGCCGTGTTCCTCGAGGGCTACCAGCACGGCCAGCGCAACCATCCCGATGACTACGAGAGGTACGGCGGGGACAACAGCGAGCCTAGGCACATCTGTGCCTTCTTCGCGCTGGACGATCTCGAAAAAGACGGCGACCGGTTCGTGCTGGACTGGTACAGCGCTATGATGGTGTTCCAGGGCACGTACGACGTGGCCTTTCTCACAATTGACGACAATTACTACAACTACCTCTACCGCGACTTTCCGGAGAGGAACGCTGGCGTCGTGGGCGGCATAGGAGTGTTCGCCTCCGCCTGTCGGAAGGCGTTCTGTGTGGAGGTGGTGGAGTAGTATTCCGGGGAGAGGACGAAGGGGGCCTTACGGCCCCCTTCTTTCCTGGCGTGACAGCATTGGAACTAGAATGTCGGTGAGGTGACGATGTACCTCCCCGACACGTGATAGTAGATTCGAACACGCCAGTCGAAGTTGGTGTCCCTTTCCTGGGGATTGGATGTACCGGCGGATGTGCCGCGGATCTCGAAGGACGACACCGTGTAGCCCTTCAGGGCCACCAGCAGGTCCGCCATCAGATCGTTCAGGAAATCGATACCGGCTGTATTGATAGGCGCCGGCTTGAGGATTCCCAGAAGCGGATAGACAGCCTCGCTGTAGTTACTGATGAGAGTTTGCGAAGCCCCCGTGTCCGACCGTTCCACCGTCACCGAGGCGCCAAAGATCTCCCGATCCGTCTCCGGCTCGTTGTAGGCAACCGTTCCATACTGCACCGAGGCTACTCGAATGGTATCGATCATGCCGATCTCGATGCCGGCCTCGTCCAGGTCCAGCCGGAGCTGGTCGACGTTGATGATCTCGAAGCCGCTGCCGACATTAATGCTTCCCCGGGCCTGGAATGTGAACTCGATGAATTCCTCCGTCACGAGCGTCATCTCAATGTCTTCGGTCCCCGGGACTCCCGGACACTTGGCGCCGAGAAGGAGGACGCCTAGTGCAAGATAAATCAGGATTTGCAGAACTGCTTTCTTGCGCATGGTCAGAACCTCCTACATCCCGAAGTGTAAGCCCAGGGCGATACCGGTGGCGGCCCCGGAGTTAAGCTCGACAAACACCTGCACCGGCGTGAGTTTGACAAGCAGGCCGGTTGTGAGATGCATGTTGGTTTCGTTGTCGAGAGTGAGATCGAAGGACAGATCCGGATAATCCTCGTCCACATACTTCGCGTCCAGCTCGATGGAATCGTATCCCAGTCCAACGTAGGGCTGGAAAATGGCGAACTGTTTGCTCGCCGTCACATTGAAATGCGTGGCACTCGCCTTGACGACGTCATTTCCAATTTCGAAGCCCTGCATGAAGAACCCCGCAGCCAAGTCGACCGGCAGGAGCGGCAGCCACTGGGAGATCGAGTGCTGGGCGCCGTACCCGATGTACTTGAACTCTCCGAACTCGGAGTCTCCAAGATCCAGTGCGATGTAGCGGACGAGCACACGGGTCCCGAAGATGGAGCCGATCGAGAGCTCGGGCACCGCGATCTCAAATCCGTCCAGGTTGAAACCGCCGGGGTAGAGCTGCGCCAGGGAGCTCTGTCCCTCGACGATCACTCCCGTCGGATCCCCGATGACCGTAGGGACCCTCGTCGACACCAGGCTGGTGAAGCCCGGCGGGTCCGTGGGCAGGTAGGTTTTGTCCTCATCGTCATAGCCGATGGCCATGGCGGCCAGGCCGATCGAGAAATTAATACCCACGGCCGGCACGTTTCCGGTGCGGAAGATGGCCGAGTTCATTGTTCCGGAGAGACCAGCGTTCAGCGGACCCAGAAAGCCCGCCACGTTCGCGTCCGTGAGCCCGCCCAGGTTATCCGACAACTGGGCGAGGACGGGCGCCGACGTCAGGCAGATGGCCAGACACGCCAGAGCCACCGGCAAGTTCTTTCGAAGGATCATGCTTTTCCTCCCTTCTCAGAGTATCACTCAAACCAGATTGTCTAGATTACTTGATAGACTGTGGGGTGCTTGGGACCCGGTGTCAAGTGGAAAACCCATTCGCGCACTCTCGCACTCGCCACGCAGGGCGGCATGTCACAGCGCCTCGGGAGTCCTCCCTATTCCACGACGCGGACCCGGTAGGTAGCCCGGCAGGCGGAGGCGAAGACGGCGAGTCCGCCGCCGCGAACGTAGAGCCCGCTTGAGTAGTCGGAGAGAGTGCTGACTCCGGGCAGAGTCTGGACCGCGCGGAAGAGATCGACCTCGACCTCCTCCATCCCCCCTCGAAATACCCGTGTGGGGCCGAATTGAGCAAACCTTATTGACGCTGCCGGCTCTGGCGGCTAGGCTGGTTTTTCAAACCGACACATCAGCACGAGGAGGCCATGCCGGGGCATGATCGAAGCGAGAGAGCTGAGTAAACACTTCAAGGACGGCAAGCGTGGGCTGGTGAGAGCGGTGGACGGCATCTCCTTCGAATGCAAGGGAGGAGAAGTTTACGGTCTCCTCGGCCCGAACGGCGCGGGGAAAACGACGACACTGCGACTGCTGTCCACGTCGCTCCGGCCCACGTCCGGGACCGCGCTTGTCAACGGCATCGATGTTGTGAGCAACCCGGAAAAGGTACGGAGTCAGATCGGTTTTCTTTCCGGGAACACGGGAATCTACGGACGTCTCACGCCGCGGGAGATGGTGGGCTACTTCGGAGAACTCTACGGGATGTCCGACGAGATCATCACAAAGAGAACGGACGAAGTCTTCTCGATGCTGGACATGCACGACTTCGCGGACGTTCGCAATGAGAAGCTGTCCACGGGAATGAAACAGAAGGTGTCCATCGCCAGGGCGGTGATTCATGATCCTCCGGTGATGGTCTTCGATGAACCCACGACGGGGCTGGATGTGATGTCGTCCCGGACCATCGTCGAGTTCATCCGGCGGTGCCGCGATGAAAACAAGTGCGTGATCTTCTCCACGCACATCATGAGTGAGGCGATGCGCCTCTGCGATCGGGCTGCGATCATCCACAAAGGGAGGATCTTCGCGAGCGGCAGCATTCAAGAGATCCTGGAACGCGCCGGAGAGGACAATCTGGAAGACGCGTTCATCAAGATCGTAGGAGAGTGACATGCGTCTGCGGACGGTACGAGCGATCTACCGCAAGGAAATGAAGGAGACGATCCGGGACCGACGCACTCTGGTGCTGATGATTGTAGTTCCCGTGCTCGCGATTCCACTGCTCATGATGTTCTCAACACATCTGATGATCAGTCAATTCAAGCGGGTTGCGGAGGAGACGTCGCGCGTGGCTGTGATGGGGGCCGAGCACCTCCCGGAGGAGCTGGGCCGGAACCTTGGTGAGGCAGAAGGTCTGTCCCTGGAAACCCGGGCGGCGCTATCGGACAGGGACTCAACCGCGTGGATGAAGGCACTCGATGAGGGCGAACTCGATGTGGTTCTGATCGTACCCCCGGGTTTCGAACGAGCATTGCTCGATGAATCGCCGACGAAGATCGAGATTGCCTACGACAAAGCGGAGATCCGGTCGGACATGGCGGCCGACAAAGTGAGCGGGCTTTTGGAATCGTACAGAGACGATGTTGTCCGGGACCGCCTGAGACAAAGGGACATCCCGGAGGAGGTTATCCTGCCCTTCGAGAGTGTTCTGCGGAACATGGCCTCCGCCAGGAAGCTCGCCGGTCAGAGCATCGGAGGTCTGCTGCCCTACCTGATCATTCTGATGTGCTTCACGGGCGCCATGTACCCCGCCATTGATCTGGCCGCGGGCGAGAAGGAGCGAGGGACGCTGGAGACCCTCCTGGTGTCTCCTGCATCCAGGGGTGAGTTCGTAATCGGCAAGTACCTGGTGGTTCTGACTACGGGGATCATTGCCGCCGCCCTGTCACTGGCAAGCCTCCTTGCATGGGTCAAGTACATGGCGGGAATCATGGGTGGGGCAGGTGAGGAAGAGACGCTCGTTGGCCTCCAGTTCGATCCGGCCACGGTGGGATTGATCCTCCTGATGATGTTGCCCACCGCCGCCATTTTCGGAGGAGTCCTCCTGTCGATTTCGGTGTTTGCCCGATCCTTCAAGGAAGCGCAGAACTACATAACCGCCTTCATGATGATAATCCTGTTCCCGGCGTTTGTCTCCCTGGTGCCCGGGATCAAGCTGAGCCACCGGATGGCTCTCATTCCCATCGTCAACGTCAGCCTCACAATCAAGACTGCATTGTCGGGGACTCTGGAGTGGAGCTACGCTGCGACCGCAGGGCTTTCCATGGCTGTACTCGCCGCGCTGATCCTTCTCTTCGTGAAGAAGTGGTTTGAGAGGGAGTCCGTGCTGTTCCGAATGTAAGTTGCCGGCCCGGCTTGTGAATAGTCCGGGCCAGACAACCCATCCCAAAATACCACGCTGGTCGTTACTCGTTACTCGTTATCTCAGCAGCACCATCCGTCTTGACGTCGTCTCCCCTCCTGTGCGCAGCCAGCAGAAGTAGATGCCCGAGGCGACGGGCGTGCCGTTCCGGTCGCGACCGTCCCACAACACGTGGTAGACGCCCGGAACCTGGTCCCGGTCCACCAGCTGGCGAACGCGACGCCCGGTGACATCGTAGATGCTGAGCGTCACGGACGACCGGGCCGCACCGGCCGGGATGGAGTAGGAAATCTGCGTTGAGACCGCGAACGGGTTCGGACTCACCGGGGCCAGCAGCAGACGGGTCGGCTTCTCCGGCGCGGGCGCCTCTTCCTCGATGCCCGTCAGCATCCAGCACGTCGTGCGCCGGACCGTGTGCGTCGTGGTTCCCGCCATGCCGTCGAGCTGGCTTCCGGGGCAGCCTTCGAACTCGATCTGGTAGGTGATGTCAAAGAAGCTGTCCACCGCGAAATCGCCGCTGGGCAGCTGGGTCAACGTCGTCTGGCCCGGACCCGGGAGCCCGAAGTCGGCCCCTCCCAAAATCCTGAGAGTGCAGAAGTCCGGATCGCCAAAGAGCTCGCCCTGCAGACGGTACAGCTCCGCATCGAAAATCTGAACGGGATCGCCCAGGTTTCTCGGGGCAATGTGGATTTCTCCGGTGACCGGCACCCAGAGAGAGCGGGTGAACCCGGTCATGGCGCCGGTCCCGATCGCGTCCCACTGGAGCATGGCGTCGAACGTGCAGACCTCGCCACCGAGCATACCTCCCGGCGTGTTATGCACGTTGCTGAAGTTCGTCAGCGGCCCGTGCATTTCGATGGTCGTGGCCGGAGGCAGACCGTCGATGATCATCATGGGCTCGTCCAGATTGTCGTACGGGCATTGGGCTGGGAAGTCGATCGTGCCCGTACCGTTGTCCGGCTCAATGCAGCAGACCTCGTACACGGTCATCTTCCCCGCGTTCTCGGTCTGGTACCCGTTCTCGCTGCCGTCCTCGCCCGGAACGCCGGTGTCCTTGTCGACATAGAGCCAGGTGGTCCCGCCGTCGCCCGAGAACCGATAGCAGTAGTCATAATCCCCGGCCGCAAGGGGCAGCGTCACGGTGGCCATGTACTCGTCGTTGTCGGGTTCGCCGGCTGCGATTCCATCCCAGGCCGGATTCGGGACAGCGTCCGTCCACGTCCAGGCTGCGGGTTGTTCGAACGGATCGCTCCCCGGGCCGAAGCCCGCCTGGCCGAGGACCAGGCCCGGCAAGGGATCCACACCGGGGGTCTGATCCGTGAGACCCGGCACGTAGACCCGGCCGTAGACTGTAACCTGCGTGCCCGGGTAATCCTCGATGGTGAGCGGCCACTGGAGGCGGCCCCAGTCGACGGTTCGGGGCTGGTGACACGTGAGCCTGAGGACGGTGTCGGTCGTGATTCCGGCATATCCGTCGAGCTGGCTTCCGGGACAACCCTCGAACTCGATCTGGTAGGTGATGTCGAAGAAGCTGTCCACCGCGAAGTCGCCGCTGGGCAGCTGGGTCAACGTCGCATGGCCCGGACCCGGGAGCCCGAAGTCGCTCCCTCCCAGAATCCTGAGAGTGCAGAAGTCCGGATCGCCGAAGAGCTCGCCCTGCAGACGGTACAGGTCCGCATCGAAAATCTGAACGGGATCGCCCGGGTTCCTCGGGCCGATGTGGATTTCTCCGGTGACCGGCATCCAGAGGTGCCGGCTGAATCCCTGGAGATTGCCGGTCCCCGTGACGACCCACTCGATTTGGGCATCGAAGGTGCAGACCTCGCCACCGAGAATGCCTCCCGGCGTGTTATGCACGTTGATGAAGTTCGTCAGCGGCCCGTCGAGCTCAATCGTGTCTCCCGGGGGCAAACCGTCGATGATCATCATCGGGTCGTTGGGATGATCGAAGGGGCAGTCGGGCGGGAAGTCGATCGTGCCGGTGCCGTTGTCCGGCGCCAGGCAGCAGGTTTCCCAGATGGTCATCTTCCCGGCGTTCTCGGTCTGGTATCCGTTTTCGCTGCCGTCCTCACCGGGAACTCCCGTGTCCTTGTCCCCGTATACCCACACGAGTCCCCCGTCGCCGGAGAAGCGGAAACAGTAGTCGTAGTCGCCGGGCAGGTTGGGCAGCGTCACGGCGGCCATGTACTCGTCGTTGTCCGGCTCGCCCGCGGCGATAGCGTCCCAGCCCGGGTTGGGAATCGCATCGGTCCAGTGCCAGCCTGCAGGCTCCTCGAACGGATCGCTGCCCGGGCCAAAGCCCCACTGAGCGATCACCATACCCGGAACCGTATCGTTGCCCGGAGTCTGGTCCGTGAGCCCAGCGATGTAGACCCGCCCGTAGATCGTCACCTGCGAGCCCGGGTAGTCCTCGATGGTGTGCGGCCACTGGAGGCGGCACCAATCGACGCTGTAGGTCGTATCGTGGCACGTGAGTTTCCGGACCGTGTCGGTCGTGATCCCGGCATACCCGTCGAGCTGGCTTCCGGGACAACCCTCGAACTCGATCTCGTAGGTGATGTCGAAGAAGCTGTCCACGGCGAAGTCGCCGCTGGGAAGCTCGGTCAGAATCGTCTGGCCCGGGCTCGGAAGTCCGAAGTCGGTTCCTCCCCGAATCCGGAGCGTGCAGAAGTCCGGATCGCCGAAGAGCTCGCCCTCGAGACGGATGAGATCCGCATCGAAGAGCTGAACGGGATCGCCCGGGTTCCTCGGGCCAATGTGAATTTCTCCGGTGACCGGCATCCAGAGTTGCCGGTTGAATCCGGTCAAATCGCCCGTTCCCGTGGCGGACCACTGGAGCGAGGCATCGAAGGTGCAGATCTCACCGCCCAGGATCCCGCCGGGAACGTTGACCACGTTGTAGAAATCCGCGAGCGGACCCCAGAGTTCAATCGTGGTTCCGGGAGGAAGACCGTCGATGATCTTCATCGGGTTTGTCGGGTGGTCGTAGGGACAGTCGGGCGGGAAATCAATGGTGCCGGTGCCGTTGTCGGGCGCCGAGCAGCAGACATCTTCATCCAGCACGGTCATCTTGCCAGCGTTCTCGGTCTGGTAGCCGTTGTCGGTGTCGTCGATGTCGGCGTAGGTCCAGTCGTAGCCCTTGTTCCCCGAGAACCGATAGCAGTAGTCGTAGGTCCCGGGGGTGGACGGCACGACAAGATCCGCCATGTACTCATCGTTATAGGGTTCTCCCGCGGCGGCGCCGTCCCAGGCGGGATTGGGCACGGCGTTGATCCAGGTCCAGGACGGGTCGCTGGACGGATCCGATCCCGAAGGGCCATAGCCCACGTCGGCCAGGATGACACCCGGTATTGGGTCGTTGCCGGTCGTCTGCTCCGTCACACCTGAGATGGAGAGCCGCCCGTACACAGTGTAGATGGCTCCCGCGTAGTCGTCGATGGTATGCGGCCACTGGAGCCGCGCCCAGTCGAC
>JAGLYR010000057.1 GCA_023132135.1 Candidatus Eiseniibacteriota bacterium
TAGGTGATGTCGAAGAAGCTGTCCACGGCAAAATCGCCGCTCGGAAGCTGATAGAGGTTGGTATGCCCGGGGCCCGGCAGACCGAAGTCGGTCCCCGCGACGATCCTGAGCATGTCGAAGTCCGGGTCCCCGACCATCTCACCCTCGAGCCGGAACAGATCCGCATCAAAAGACTGAACCGGGTCTCCGGGGTTTCGGGGCCCGAAGTGCATCTCCCCCACCACCGGCAGGAAGATAGTACGGAAGAAACCCGTCAGGTCTCCGGTGCCGACGAGTTCCCACTCAAACACGGCCTCGAAATGGGCGACTTCCCCACCCATCGTCCCACCGGGGAAGTTCGCCAGATTTACGAACTGCGACAGCGGACCGTGAAGCTCGATGGTCGTTCCTGGAGGAAGACCATCGATGATCATCATCGGCTCCCACGGATTGTCGTAGGGACACTGGGCCGGCAGCGTGACCGTTCCCGTGCCGTTGTCCGGAGTGATGCAGCACTCGGCCAGGGCCGTTCCGGACCCAAGAGCGATGTAGAGCAATGACGCCAGCAACACACACATGCTTCGCTTCATGGCAGGGTCTCTCCCGTTGCGGCCCGTCCGGGCCGTGGCTCCCGTAGACTTCTCCGTGACCCGCTCCTTGCGGATCGCCCGGAAATACTATCTCACTGTGGATTATACCATATCGGGAGCCCGATTTCAAGGACGCAGCGCTGTCATAGACCTACAGCAACTAGCTTGGGTTATTCAGGCTATGATGGAGACTGTTATGGATCTGCGAGAATCTCGTGCGCAATACTTGATGAAAATGGACGACTGTCCCACTGGGGGTCGGGACAACGGCGTGACCGGGGGAATGCTCTCCGTGATCGGGCTGCGTGCGATTCCGGAATCGCCGCCAGCCCCGAAATCGCCGTTGACATCCGCGTAGCATGTGGTATGAAATAGACAAGCATCAGGAGAGACCCCACACCTCCATAATCGCCGCTTCACCGCGACCGGGTTTCTTCGTTGGCCTTAGCGTAGAGGCTTCCTTCCGCCGGAGGTGCCCCATGTCCGCGTCCAAGCTCGCCGTTGTCACCGCTGTTCTCTTTGCTGTCTGCCCCCCCCGATTTCCTTAGCCGGCAGCAATCCTGACGCGAAACTCGCCATGCATGTTGTTGCCTCAGACGAGTACCTCTACTGTCCGGACCTCACTCCCGTCGCATGTGATTCCATCAACGTGGACGTGTCCATCGCCGAGATTCTCGCCGCCAATGGCTACGGCTACGTTGCCTTCGTCGCCTACGACGTCCAAGGCATCACCGGCGCCGAGTTCGCCGTCACCGGTTGGCCCACAGGCCGCGGCGCGCCCGCTCTCAGCGGTCCATACTGGTGCCCCGATGACGCGCTCACGCTCGGCAATCACCTCGACGGCGGAGGGATCACCAGTTTCCCCTGCGAGCAGGCTTCAGAGAACGGAATCGTGCTCATTGGCTACTGCTCGTTCGGGCCCCTTGACGAAGAGGACTTGCCGATTACGCTGGAGTACGAAGCCAGCTCGTTCTCGTATCCGCAGGATCCCCATAACTACGTGCTTGACTGCACCGTGGAGTACAGGGAGGACCCTGCTATTGCTTTCAGCGGCTGTACGATCGGCGGGGTGTCCGATGATTCGCTCGCGTGTTCAGACGGAGACGCACTCCTATTGGGAGGGATCGCACCCGCGCTCGCGTCGGGGAATCAGACTGTCACTGTCGAGATCTCGGGATCTGGATTCGGGGCTGCGACCGTGTTCTCGCTCAGGCGGTCGGACGGTACAATTATACCCGCCAACCTTGGGCAGACGGTAGAAGAGAACACCGCTTTCTGTTCGTTCAGTCTGGCTCGCGGCGACACAGGCGTGTGGAACCTCGTGGCGGAGTCCGGGGGCAGCGTCGGGCTTCTGGAGGCCGGTTTCGAGGTTGAAGGGTCTGCGAGCGACGAAGACGCAGGCTTGTGGCCCGGGAGTGTGATTGTGCACTTCCGCCACGGCGCAATCGATTTGGGCGGTTCCAGGGACACCGCCGACCGAGAGGACATTGCCTACATGGCGCCTGCCGTCGAATCCTTGGTAGACAGCCTTGAGGTCTTCCGGGTGGAGAAGGTTTTCAAGGAGAGCGTCCCCTACGACACGCTTGCCACTGCCCGCAACGGGAACCTGGTCCGCGTCGAGGATGTGTCTCAGTTCTACTGGCTGCACTGTCCGGAGGAGACAGACATTCTGGCCGCGGTGAGGACGTTTCGTGGCTTGCCGGAAGTGATCTATGCCGAGTCCAACTACAGATACTCCCTCGCGGCCGTACCGAATGACCAGTACGTCTCGGTGGTGCCGAAGCAGTGGGGTCTGCACAACACCGGGCAGCACGGGGGGACACCCAACGCGGACATTGATGCCCTTGCGGCGTGGACTATCGAGACTGGCCTGCAGACGGTCCGGATCTTCATCAACGACACGGGTGTGGATCACTTCCACCCGGACCTCGGGGCTGCCTATGGACCTGGCCACAAGGTTGCCGGGGGGTACAACTTCTACAACCCCGGGGGATTGCCGACAGATGCCCGGGGTCATGGGACGAAGGTCGCAGGAATTGCCGGGGCTCTCACAAACAACAGATGCAACGGCGGTGGCTGCGGGCAGGTGTACCATGGGGGCGCCGCGGGTGTCGCCGGGGGCTGGGGCAACGAAGAGGGAACCGGGCCGATCGGATGTGCGTTGTACGCAGTGAAGGTGTTCCCAGATGTTGGAGAGTCCGACGCGGCCACGATCGCGGCGGGACTGGACTACGCGCGAAGCCACGGTGCGTCCGTCGTGAACATGAGCTATGAATCGTCCACGCAGGCGTACGTCGAACAGGTTGCGGTACACAACTGTGCCCAAGTGGGCATTGTTCTCGTAGCGGCCATGGGTAACTGTTACCAGCTGGGCGGATGCTACGATGGGTCCCAACAGGAGGGCCGCGCCCGATTCCCTGCGCGGTATCTCTGGGACGTTGTGAGTGTCGGCGCGACGGATCGGGACGACCATAGAGTGTGGCAGGATGCCCCCGACTTCGCACCCGGAGACGATCTGTGGTCCTCGAGGGTTGGAAGCCACATCGACGTCGTCGCTCCGAGTCTCAAGCACTGGACCACCTGGCCGAACAGCGACTGCGGGAAATTCGGGGGAACATCGGCAGCGGCGCCATTCGTCTCCGGGATTGCGGCGCTCGTTCTGAGCTACTGCGACAGAATCTCGGAGCCCAATTGCCCTATGAATGTGGACGACGTCGCTGCGTTCCTTACGATTTCCGCTGACGAGAAGGACGAGGACCCGATCTATGGCTATTGTCCGGGTTGGGATCCTTACACCGGGGCCGGCCGTGTGAATGCCTTCAAGGCCCTGTATCTCTGTGATGAACCGAACGGTTTCGATCAGATTTCCCGAGACCAAGTCGTTGGAGGGACGGGGACCGAAACCGGCTGGGGATTCTGGTGGGCAGACCCGCCCGACTTGATCTACTTCCGGCGGTATCGGGTGACCAGAACAGTGAGTTTTGCCTTCAGCGACACCCCGAGCGTGTGGGGTGACAATCGCGACGCCACGGTCGGAACCATCCCCTTCCCGTTGACCGGTCAGATGTTGAGCTGGAAGTACTGCAGAGTCGTGCCGAACTCGGTGACCCCCACGCAAGCACAGCTCGAGACCTATGTCTACGAGGGCTTCGACTTCGATTCAACCCCGATAGGCTGGTTCCCCACGGATCCTGCCCACGTCGTTTTCGGGTACAGTGTCATGCCACCTCCGGTTTGGACGCAGGGGAGCGTAGCGAGTGAGATGGGCCGAGGAGCCGAAACAGGGCTGTCGCAGAACTATCCCAATCCATTCAATCCTGCGACATTGTTGGTATACTCCACTAGGGAGCCTTGTCACGTGCGGGTAACCATCTACGACGTCCTTGGGCGGGAAGTGATCCGGCTCGTGGACGAACGCAAGATCCCCGGAGAGTACTCCGTCTCGTGGGACGGGCGGGACAGGCGGGGCCGGACGGTTGCCGGCGGCGTGTATTTCTGTAGGATGGAGGCGGGTGACTCTTCGGAGATTCGAAAGATGGTGCTCGCGCGGTAGCATCGGATGCCCAGAGGCTGCTGGGAATCGGCATGCTTTGGGAACCTTTGTGCGCGGTAGGATGTGATAACTTGTCGCGCGGTCTCGCCCGAAGGAAGACCGCGCAGAGAATTGAAGGGGGTAATCAGCATGGTTCCCGATGGCTATGGACCACAGGCGCGACTCGAGCGCCGGGCGGACGTCCGCTGTACAGTTGCGGCTGACATGCGCCGCCGCCAGCGGCGCGCAACCGCCTTGCTCATGATGGCGCTCTTCCTGGCGGGTTGCTCGCACCATGAGACAGCGAACCCCGCGTACTACTATATCGATCCCGACCCCACCTTTCCCTCGGCGCTGGACTATGGCCCTACGTGGTCACCGGATGGTCAGTACATCGCGTACCATCATCTCACCACTTGCGGAAACCACTACGTGGAGGGGGTGGACGGCACCTACGTCACCTGCGTGGACGGGACCGGCCGGAGGCTGCTTGTGCCCTACGGACTCGATCCAGATTGGTCTCCGAGCGGCCATGCAATCGTCTATTCCTGCGGGTCTGGCTCCTGTATCTACGATCTCGTGACAGGGAGCATGAAGGTCGTGTTTGGATCCTCCGGGATGCACCGGCCCGATTGGTCCCCCGACGGGCAGAAAATCGCTTTCGCAAGGACGGTGTGCTGTCCTTCCGGAATTCACATCTCCAACCAGGTCACGGGGCAGACAACCTGGCTTGCGCCGGGCTACTCACCAGATTGGTCGCCGGACGGCAGGTACCTCGTTTTTGTCCATGATTGTAATGTCTGGTCGGTGAGTACCGAAGACTCAACCCGACGGAAGATCACAGCGTACCGCTGTGGGGAACATGCCGTCCAGACCCCACACTGGCACTCTGGCGGTGAGCGGATCGTCTTCGAGCGAGACTGGAAGATCTGGTGTATTGACGCGGATGGTTCCAACCTGCAACTCCTCGGGGAGGGGCGGTCCCCGGCGTGGTCCCCGGACGGGGAGACAATCGCCTTTGCGGCGCGCTCTGAGGCCCTGGGCGACACCGTGAAGCAGAGGATCTGGATCATGAACGCCGACGGGAGCCAGCAGCGCCAAGTCACTTTTCCGGATGCCATGACTTCGGGGTCTGTCCGACAGCCGAATCCGCCGTCGGGCCGACCAGTAATGGCAACTGGGGACTGGTGGCCGGGGTCTCCCTCGGATCAGTGAGGAGCAGATCCCTCCAATCGATGGCCAGCCGGAACGGTTGTTTCTCCCCTGCAAGTGGATCCTTACCCCTGGTTGACTCACGTCATGGGGGTAGGCCGGAAGGACAACCCGTGCTATCCTAGCCATGCGGCATCCCTCGTTCCCGCCTTGGCGGTAGCATTGAACGGTGTCACAGCAACAAGACAGCAGGACAAGACCGTTGAGCAGAAGACAGACCAGCAAACCTCGGCAAGGTCGAGAAAGCATGGGGCGGCACGCGGGAACAATCACGGAAGTATCAAATCCGAAGGATAGGCCGGTCCTACGGCATAGGGTGTGCTTGTGCGCAGTGTTCCTGTCAGCTTGGCTGGTTTGTGGTTGTTCAGACAGCAAGCAACACAACGAGCCGATCACAGGGATCGATCCCAGCTGTGAGGGTCATTCGGCCGTCGAGTATGCTCCCGCATGGTCGCCGGATGGAGAGTTTGTCGCCTACAATCACATCACCACCTGTGGAACCTACTACGTTGAGGGAGTGGACGGCATCTACGTGATCCGCGCGGACGGTACGGACCGGCGGCTGCTCGTACCTTTCGGCTGGGACCCCGACTGGTCTCCAGATGGCAGCCAGATTGCTTACTCGTACGGGGCGGCAACCTGCACATATCATCTTGAGACCGATAGTGTCGGTGTCATCTTCTCGAGTCTGGGCCTGCACTGGCCGGATTGGTCGCCCGATGGAAACAAGATCGCCCTTGCAAGAGTGACGTGCTGTCCGTGGGGAGTGTGTGTCTCGAATCGAATCACCAGGATAAAGACCTGGCTTGGACCCGGGCTCGAGCCGGATTGGTCTCCCGACGGTAGCGAACTCGTTTGCTGTTACGCCGGAGTTTGCATCGTAAGCTCAGACGGGTCAAGCCGTCGCCAGGTCACGAGCAACAATCCTAGGACCCCCACGACACTCAGCCCCCACTGGCGCCCGGACGGCAGCTCCATCATCTTCGAGCGAGAATGGAAGGTCTGGATCGTCGATACAGATGGATCCAACCTGAGATCCCTCGGAGACGGCCGCAGCCCTGCCTGGTCTCCCGACGGGGAGCTGATCGTTTTCGCGTGGCACTCGGAGATCGGGGCCGATACCGTCAGCCAGCGGATATGGCTCATGAATGCTGATGGGACAAATCGCCACCAGCTGACCTTCCCAGATACAACCAAGACTCTGACCCCGGTGGGACAGCCACCCATTTTCATCAAGTATTAAGCACGAGATTCTCGCAGATCCGTGTATTTGCCTGCAGGCCAAGCAGATTCAAATGAGAGCACGAGCCTTGGCAGCCGCGGCACCTCGGGCGCTTGGCACCTCAACGGGTTGTAGTTCAATAGATCGCGGAATACCTCAACAAAATAGGTGGCTGTCCCTGTGGGCCCTAACACTTCTCCGACACTCTCGAGTTAGACAGATTGAAAGCGTCCCCTTTGTCTGTGAGTCTTCACAAACCACCAACGGGCACATGTCTCCACTCAATGCTTCCAACCCGCCCCGGCAACAGCTTTCGCATCTGGGAGATGGCAATGGCGATCTCCTCCGCGGCCTCCTGGTACTCGCATGCCACACGTTCACGCAGGATCGGCAGCGAAGGAAGCTTCACTTGGTCCGACATCACAGTGGTGCCGTCCGGCAGGGAATGCGCGAGGCCGCCAGGGCAAAAAGTAAGTGCCGTCAGGTCTGATCCAGTAGGAATCCCGTAGTGCTATTCAAAGTAAGCTGCTCGTCGCAATGATGTATCGTCCTTCACCGGCTCGAACATGGCGATATGAGCGACGGTTTTGTTCCGAAGTGTCCTGAGATCAGCAATTATGCCGCTTGCCGGCCGCACAGTCTTCTGGAAGTTGGGGTCGGGGTATGCAAGTTCCCGGGCAGGAGAACAGCAGTACTCCCGGATGCCGCTCAGGCAAGTCCAGCCTGCCAGCGTAAAGATCGTGAATGTGAAGAGGTGGCGCACAAAGACGAGGTCGAGGCGATCGGGCCCCCGGAGCTCATCCATATCCTTCCCTCTCGCGACCGCGAGCCAATCATCAGCGCAACCATCCCCGATTGCTGCACAATCCTCAAGCCTGAGGAGAGCAGTCCCGGGAATATATGAGACTGTGCGATTCGCATCGTCAGTCCTTGAGAATCCGCCTGCCTTCCTGAGAGGTGTGAGGGCATCAATCAGAGTCACGCGCGTACCTCGTATATGGCCAGTGGTGAGTCGGGGAAATCGTGACGTTGCCTAGCGCGACGCGCCGTATCTGGTTGGACCCGCGTATTGGGCACGCGCCAATTCTGCAACAAGATCTTCCTACCCCGTTTGGATCTCAAGAATCTGGCATACAACACCGATTTCTGAGACCGCCGAGGTTCGAAATCAGTGCTGCGTCCCCAGTCCACCGATACTTGCCCAGACAGTCCGCAGGCTCATTGTCGATCTCCGATGCTAGCACCAAAGGGTCCTCCGGGTGGCTGGAACAGGCTTTCAATGTGCGACTGGAGATCGATGAACAGGAAACCTAGATTCCTAAGTTCCACCGGGTGATCCTCTCCAAAACCGCAGGTGCAGATGTAGGTGCCTTGGCGTTTCAGAGCTTCGAGGGCAGGCACTTGATCCGTATCGTCAGACACCAGTACCACGGTTTCACAGATGCGGGCCATCTCGAGCATCTTCACGGCAACTGCGACGTCCACACCCTTTTCCTTCTCACTCTTGGCCCTCAGGCAGACCGGATGAACTGTAACAGCGTTTTCACGGCGAAAGCGGTCCAGCAGGATCCGGAGTTGATTGAAAGGGGCGACTTTAGGGGACGTAGTTAGCTTTATTAGCTTATTGTGCGTCTTTTCGGCACCATCTGTCCATATCTTGGATCGGTGGTGCCTGGTGACAGCCCAATAAGCTAATAAAGCTAACTACGTCCCCTCCCCCTCCCCTCTCCCTCCCCGAAGGACAACTTCCCGGAACCATTATCTCCGTAGACGACCATCGACTTGCAGTCCGGTTTGAGCGAAACCGGATCGGCGGCTCCGCGAAACCAAGACAGCTGGATAGCTTTGATCCTCATTGCTTCGTCTCCAACTTGGGCGGGGGAGGGACCATGTCAGAAATAAGCGCCGCCGCAACGCTTGTGAGCTCTGTCGGGCGGAGCTGCCGCTCGCTGAGTTGCCCGTTCAGCAGCTCCTCGATCCGGGCAGAAACTGCCTCGGTTACAGAGGCATGAAGCTTCCGGGCTTCCGTTATTCGGGCTGCGGCCCAGTGCGCGTCATTCGACATTCTGGGTCTCCATGGGAAAGATATCGACGCGTCGGGCACGACTCGACATGTCATCGCGCCACGCAACGACGTGTTTCGACATCAGCTTGTTCGCCGCGGCTGAGCCGCACCGGCGGAAGTGGTAATTTTGCATCCTGATAGTCACCTATTCACTTCTCAAGAGGAAAGATCTACACTGCTTGCGATAGTGTGCCAGCCCCTCGGCAGCCACAATTCGCGCGGCTTTCGCTAAATTCCGCAGTTCCTCCGCCGCATCGCTCATGTCCCCCGCAGTGCCCTCGTCAACCGTGGCCGCAAGTTGACGCAGTCTGTGGGCTTTGGCCTCCACTGTCCCGTCGGGAATCCAGCCGACAATCGCAAGGACACTCTCCCTGAACTCAGAGCGCTGCTCCGGAGTCCCCGGGAAATCGTTGACGTATGACCAATAGTAACGAACGAACTCGCTATGCAGATAGTGTACCCAGAACACCGACCGTTCGGATTCTTCGAGGAGCTGCATGAACTTGGGCACGATCAGGTTCGGTTGATAGTGAAACACGCTGTTCCGGTATCGGCGGAGCATGCCAACAAGGTCCGACTGCCGAACCAGCGACTGATCAATGATTGGGTCGTGCAGATCGGCCTCCCGCCATCCATCAAGGACGACGTACTCGGAGGCATACCACTGCGACAAGAGCGCAAAGAAATGCCACCAGTCCTGCCATTCCTCTTTCAGACGCGATCCGCCCGCGTAGTGGTCCAAGTGCCGGCGCGCGAGATCGGCCCAGAACAGATGCCTGGCCCAGGCGAGAATTGTCTCCTGTTTCTCAAGCGTCCACATGTCTCGCATCAGCCGCCGAACTACTGGCAAAAGGTCCGAGAGGCAGCGCGCTCGGCGTGCTATCACTCGTCGCCCTCAATGCCGTTGTTGGCTTTCTCCCTTTCAATCACGCGGCTTCCCAGTAACAGGATACACATTCTTCGGTATCCAGAGTTGGCGATACCGGATTCCCGCCATCGCGGCCCCGCAGTCACCTCGTAGCTGATTTCCTCAGCCCTTCCACACGCTCTCCAGCTTCAACTCCAATAACTTCTCCAGAATCTCCTCATTCGTCATGTCTGGCAACCATGTGTACTATGGGCACATGTCACCACCTGTGCCAGCGGTCGATGGTCCGACTTGGAGAGTGACCCGCGCCGTTCACCCCTACCCCTCCCCCTCCACAATCCTGATTTCCTCATCCGTAAGCCCGTAGAGTTCATAGACGAGCTGGTCGATTTGCTTGTCGGTGGCGTCGATCTTGCGCTCGCGGGCCGCTTTCGCGGCTGGAGCTGAGTTCCCAGCTGACGATTCATGAAGATCCAGCATCCTGCGAACCAGCGACACCAACCTGTCGTGGAGTTCCTGGTCCTTTCGGCTCGTCGGATCCGGCAACATGAGAGGTAGTCGCTCAATGTACTGGCGACTGTATGCGTAGTAGCCACCTCGAAACCGGCTGCTTATACATTTCAGGTAGTAGTCGACCAACCGTGAATTGAGCAACCCAAGCACGTACTCATACCCCACAGCACATCCGCTCTTCAGTATGATACCGTATCCACCTCCACCCCCTCCCCCCGAACCAACAAAATACGCTTTGCCCTCGGCGTCAAGAGCATAGCATGCACCCGCAGCTATCGAAGGGACGAGGATCTTGCGCTTTGAGAACAGCGTGACACTCTTGGGATATACGTAGCCATACCACCCCGAATGCTTCATCTTTCCCCGTTCTCTGCCTCGCAACGTTTCTCGGTTTTCAAGCAAGTACTCCCATGCCAACGGGAATTTCTTCTGATACGCACTGGGAGGAATTAAGGTGACCTTCCCTGTTTTGGTTGTGGCAACCGGGTCGTAGGGAAAGAGGATTCGCTTCGAGGGACCAGCGGAGTACCGGCGAATGTCAAGCGATCCCTTGCATAGAGGCGGGACTGCCTCGGATTCAAGGAGATGTTCCTTGCCGGTAGCCTTCGAGGCGACTCTAATGCGGCCTCGGCTTTCTAGTCCGAGAGGTTCCAAGATGTAGACGGGATCACTACTCGTTACGAGACCTTGGAATACATGCTCTGCGATATCGGCAAGCCTCGTGGGCGCCTTCCCAAGTCTGTGGAAGATCTCCGCTCCCTTCCCCACGACGAAGTTCCACTCGCTCTCATCGACCGACTTCAAAGGAACGTCGCCCGCTGTCGCCCTCCCGGTTGCTCTCCACTGACCTAGGTCATCGACTCTGAAAAACTGACAGTTTTGGCCAGGAGTCTTTGCCAGAAACAGCAGGCAAGTGTACGTCGACGCACCTGCAAACACCTGTTGATCTCCGAAATGCACCACCTCTGCCAGATGCTGGCCCTTAGAGATCATTGAACGCAGAGCACCGCCGTACTTCGCAGTGAAGAACTTGTGGGGCAGGATCATCCCAAAACAACCCTGCTTATTCAATAGGGCTAGACCGCGCTCAACAAAAACGACATAGATGTCATAGTTACCCTTGGCCGCCGAGAGGTAACCTTCCTTGTAGAGATCAACCTCAACCGGAGCCCACTCTCTCATTGTCTGTATCCTGATATACGGCGGATTGCCAATGACCGCGTCAAACCCACCGCGCTTCATGATGTCCGCGAACTCTCTCTTCCAATCGAAGGGATTGATTCGCTTCCACTCTTCGTCGGTGATGAGGCCGAGGTCCCCCTGTTTCTGGAAATCGGGCTCGATGAGGGAGTTTCCGCACTTGATGTTGTTCCCAAGGTCCGGAAGAGCCCGCTCGCGCCAGAGGGCGAGCTGGCGCTGGAGGGTGTCCTGGTTCTCACCTTCGAGAACTTTAAGTAGAAGGCTGAGCTTCGTGACCTCGACGGCCTGGGAATCGATGTCTACGCCGTAGATGTTCGCCAGGAGGATTCGCTTCTTCTCCTTCGTCGTGAGCAACCACTGTCCTCCGGGCCCCTGATAGATCGGCATCTGAGGCTTCGGTCCGGGGACCATGGCGCGGAGATTCTTCGCCGGGATCTTGCCCTTGGCGTCGATGGTGCTGAGCAGATTCTTCTGGTACCAGTCCCGGTGGAAGTCGAGGAGCCACTGGTAGGCGCCGAGGAGGAAGGACCCCGATCCGCAGGCAGGATCGAGAATGCGAAGATCAGTAATCTCCTTGGGTGTCTTGCCCTCGCAGAGCTTGCCGACGGTGTGCTTGACGATGTAATCGACGATGTAGGTCGGCGTGTAGTAGACGCCGCCCGCTTTCCTGACCTCGGGCTTCTCCTCCACTTTCGCCTGATGGGAGGGAGTCAGCCGAATGACCTTCCCCAGGAACTGTTCATAGACATGGCCCAGGATATCCGCGCCGAGCACCGAGAACTCATAAGGGCACTCCGGATAGTAGAGCCCCTTGAAGATCGTCTTCAGAACCTTGTCATCCACCTTCACCTTCGGGGTGAACTCATCCCGCCTGAAATCGAAGAGCCCCGAGTTGTACTTGTCGTCTGCAGCGTGGAAGATCTCGAACAGTCTCTTGTACGTCCTGACTCCGTTCAGGAGCGCTTGAAGCCGGCCGTAGTCCTCGATCCCCCGATCCTCGCACATCCGGAGGAAGATGATCCGATCGATGGTCCTCTGGACGGCGAAGTTGAGTTCTTCCAGGGTGAGCCGTGGATTTCGGAGCGCCATGTTCCGGGCAAGGGCGACCCGCCAGCTCTCGATTTCCTTGAGAAACTCCGCGTCGACCTCTTGCGTGCCGCGCTTCCGGCCTTTCTCCGCGTACTTGTCGAAGGAGCCTTGAAGGACGGCCGCCTTGCCGAAAACCTCGGCGATCTCGTCCAGACGATCGGGGTATTCGTTGTAGGTGATGTACTGAATTCGGCCGGTGCTGACCTTATCCCTGAGTTTGGGTCGGACCCGGCAGTCGTAGACAGCGAACTCCTCGAAGTCGCTCAAGATGGAGAGAGGAAGCTTGGCGCTCCACCCATAGCGGCGCAATTGATAGGCCGCGCTCGGCTCGTCCTTCACGCTCACGGAGGGTTTCTTCGCTTCAAGGAAGAACTTGCGGACGCCACCGACGCGGAAGCAGTAGTCCGGGGCCTTCGTAGCTCCCCCGATTTTGATGGCGTCCTCGTGCACGACCTCCTTGTACTGCTCCGCCCAGCCTTGCCGGTTGTAGAGATCCCAGCCAAGCGCCTCGAAGAACGGATCGATGAACTCCCGCCGGAGGGATGCTTCCTTGTAGCCGGGTCGCTTGTACGCCTCCAGGTTCCGGTCGAACCGCTCGACCAGCTCCTCGATCTTCGCCCGGGTGTCTTCCGCCATGCTGTCCCCCGATCCCCCTTGCCGCCGCACGCTCCTCACCTCTTCTCCAGCTACACCCCCCGCCCCAACAGTGCGAACATCAAACCGAAGATGAGCGCCTGGACAACCCATCCAATGACACAGACTCCCACCGCGCGGAGTGTGCTGGTGTAGTCCAGGGCCTGCCGCACGGCAATCACCATGGCGGCCAGCATCCAGACCGAGGCCAAGAAGAAGACGATTCCTCCCAAAAGCGGAATAATGCCCAGGATACGAATCATCCCAGGAGCGCTGGCAAAACCTATGGTGCGCAGCAGTTCCCCGTGATCCGCACGGGTTTGCGGCTCCGGCAAGAGCCTGGTCCCGATGACGTAGGTCAGATACGCCCAGACATACCAGCTGATGAGAGCGGTGATGGTTCCGACAACCATGCCTCCGAAACCCCGTCCTCCGATCGTTGCCACCCCGGCGGCGAGGCTGGACAGTACTACCACGAGCATCGCCTGGCCGAGGGCGGACTTGTCCGCCTCGACTTCCTCGTATACACCGACATCCAGCTTGGCCGCTCGAATCACGCGATCTTTGAAATCACTCATTTCCCCCTCCGAAACCCGCACCTCTGCGAGTGAATCCGTTGCCCCGTAGTGAAACTCCGGGGAAATACTACACCGGGCATCTGAAGAACACAACCCCTCTCGGTTTCCGGTCCCCCTGGTCCATTTTCAACACCGTGTCGCCGGAACCGCAGCAGAAAATTGGTGAGAAACGCGGGCTACGCGTGTACTATGTCCTCAGAATGGAGGGAATCATGCGAAAAGCGTCAGCCGAAGTTGCGCAAAAAATATTCCTGGTTGGAGTGTCCGCCCTGTTGCTCGCAGCATCTTCAGTCGGGGCATCGGAGGGTGAAGAGAAGGTCAAGAACGGAGATCTCTTCCGGTACGCCCCTGCCCCGCGGGTGTCTCAAGTCGATGTGTACCACGGGGTCGAGGTTGCAGATCCATACCGGTGGCTGGAGGAACTGGACTCCGAGCAGACAGCCGAGTGGGTCGAAGCGCAGAATGAAATCTCGAGACCCTACCTGGAGAGCATTCCTCAGCGTACCGCCATCAAGGAACGGGTGACAGAGCTGTGGGACTACGAGCGCTATGGCCTGCCCTTTACGGAAGGTGGCAGGTATTTCTTCACCCGCAACAGTGGGCTGCAGGACCAGAGTGTTCTCTACGCGGCCGAGTCGCTCGGGGAGAAGCCGCGTATTCTGATCGATCCGAATACCTTCAGTGAGGATGCGACGATTGCGCTCGCCTCCTACTCGGTGAGCCCGAATGGGCGGCTCATCGCCTACGCGGTGTCGGACGGTGGCTCCGACTGGAAAACATGGAAGATCCGCGACGTTGGGACCGGCGAGGATCTCCCGGACCATCTCGGTTTCACCAAGTTCTCGGATGTGTCCTGGACACGGAACAGCGCGGAGTTCTACTACAGTCGTTATCCGCAAGGCGCGGATGGCAAAGCGGACGCCTCCGCAGGTGTGTCCATCTATCATCATACGGTGGGAGATGAACAGGTCACAGACCCACTGGTTTACTCAATTCCTGGTGAATCCGGGCAGGATCCATACGGAACCGTGACTGAAGACGGGAGATACCTGACCATATCAGTATTCAAGGGATACACCGCCAACGCTTTCTACTACAAGGAAATGGGAACTCCGGACTCTCCGGTAGTCCGCATGCTCGACAACTGGGATGCCTGGTATGATTTCCTGGGCAACGATGGGACGCTGTTCTACTTCCGGACAAACCGCGACGCGCCTCTCTGGAAGGTAATCGCAATTGACGTTGACACCCCCGAGTCTCCGAACTGGCGTGATGTCGTCCCCGAAGCAGAGGAGACCCTTCGGAGTGCAACTTACGTGGGTGACCGATTTGTGGCCCAATACTTGAAGGATGCCCATGCTCTCGTGAGGGTGTTCGATTCCCAAGGTGTTCTCACGCGTGAGATCGATCTCCCCGGACTGGGCAGTGTGTCCGGCTTTGGTGGGCACGCGGATGATCCGGAGACATTCTACTCCTTTGCCAGCTTCACGAAGCCACGAGCGATATTCCGGTACGACGTCCACACAGGTGAAACCCGCCCCCTGTCGGAGATAATCACAAGCCAGCCGGACGCCGGGATCGACCCGGAGGTCTACGATACCAGACAGGTTTTCTATACGAGCAAAGACGGAACAAGGGTGCCGATGTTCATCATACACCGGAAGGGAATTGAGTTGGACGGCCGGAACCCGACTTTGCTGTACGGGTATGGCGGATTCAATGCTTCGCTTACACCGCGCTACCGCGTCTCGTGGGCGGTGTGGATGGAGATGGGCGGGATAGTGGCAGTCCCCAATCTCCGCGGTGGGGGCGAGTACGGTGAGGAGTGGCACGAGGCTGGAACGAAGCTCAGGAAACAGAATGTGTTCGATGATTTCATTGCCGCTGCGGAGTGGTTGATCGAGAACAGGTACACTTCGACTCCCAGGCTGGCAATCATGGGAGCAAGCAACGGCGGTCTGTTGGCGGCGGCGGTAATGGTACAGCGGCCCGATCTGTTTGGGGCAGTGCTTCCCGATGTGGGAGTGCTCGACATGTTGCGGTATCACACGCCGTGTGCAAATGCCCGCCAGTGGTCCAGCGACTACGGGCTAAGCGAAAACGAAGATGAATTCCACGCGCTGTTTGCCTATTCGCCTTACCACAACGTGAAAGCGGGAACTTGCTATCCTCCGACCCTTGTCACGACTGCGGACCATGATGACCGGGTGGTCCCCTGGCACAGCTTCAAGTTCGGAGCCGAGCTACAGTACGCCCAGGGATGTGAGAACCCTGTCCTGGTCCGTGTGGAGACGCGCGCCGGTCACGGCGCCGGGATGCCAACGTGGATGCGGATTGAAAGCATTGCCGACCGGTGGGCGTTCCTGGCGCGGACATTCGAAATGGCACACTAGCCTGGACTATGCACAAATCCGGGAGGATTTGTACACAGTCCAGGCAGAGCAATAGAGAATAGATCCCGGACAGGAGCATCATAGAAACACCTTCACACTTCTCTATTGCGGTCTATTTTCTATTGTCTATTCTCCTGTCCTAATCCAAGCTAGAAATCTGCACTGCGTTGCGGCGCCGATAGCTCCCTCCGGAGTTCCTGCCATATCTTTCTTATCGCCTCCTCGGCGCCGCCCTTGCAGTACTCCACGACCGTCTTGCCGGCCATCAGAGCGTCGTTCACATTGTGATCAAAGGGAATGCGGCCGATGACGCGTGATCCGCTCTGCGCCGACATCTCCTCGATGCGGCGGACCTGCTCGGCATTGAGATCGGCTTTGTTGATCACCACAACCGCCGGAACTCGAAAATGCCGGCTGAGCTTCAGCACCCGGTCCATATCGTGGACGCCCGAGACGGTCGGCTCCGTGACAATGACAACCAGATCAGTTCCTGTGACCGATGCTATTACCGGGCAACCCGTTCCCGGAGGCCCATCGCCCAGGATGAGCTCCTGTTTCAACTCCCTGGCAAGCTCGGCAGCGCGATTCCTCACCCTGGTGATGAGACGCCCCGAGTTCTCTTCCGCAATGCCCAATTTCGCATGCACCATTGGTCCGCAATCGGTATGTGATACGTACCAGCGTCCGGTCATGCTCTCCTCTGTGCGAATTGCGTTCACAGGACAAACCAGAGGGCATAGCCCGCATCCTTCGCATGCCAGTGGTTCGATGCGGTATGTAACGTCCGTTTTGGCATTTGCGGGACCATCCTTTTCAATGGCAGCGAAATGGCATGCCTCCGCACATTCGCCGCATCCCGTACACTCGTCAGGCTCAATTGTTGCCTTCGTACCACCGCTGAAATCGTGTACTTCATAGACCCTGGGCACCAGGAGAAGATGAAGATCGGCCGCGTCCACATCGTTGTCTGCGAGGACCTGCTGCTTTGCCAAATGTGCCAACGATGCGACAACCGTGGTCTTTCCTGTTCCGCCCTTGCCGCTGATGACTGTGATCTCCTTGTAGTCCTGCGCTGAGCCCACAGGAAATGGCGGCCGTTCTCCCTTTTCCAGTTCGAGAAGTTCCTCCGCAGGCACAGCCACTACTTTCGCGGCAAGATTGTCATAGATGGCCAGCAGATTCTCGCGCAGCTCAGGGAACTGTTCCACAAGGATTTGCCCGCTGGAGTACGCCTCCGCATATTCCCTCTTGAACGGAATCCGGCCTGCTATCGGCAGGCCGATCTGTGCCGCGTAATCTGCGATCATCTTGTCTTCACCGTCGGAACGATTGACAATGATCGCTGTGGGCACCCCCAGTTTGAGTGTCAACCCGACAGCGAGCTTCAAATCGTTGAGACCAAAAGGAGTGGGTTCGGTAACGAGAAGCGCCACGTCAGCGCCCCCTACAGCCTCCACCACGGGACAGGCCGTGCCCGGTGAAGCGTCGATGATGTTGAGGGACCGCGGATCCGCATATTGCTTCACGGCCCGAACAACGATAGGGGCAAGCGCTTCACCGATGTTCAGAAGACCATGAGCGAAGAAGAAAGGCTTATGGTCTGTTGCCGCCTGAACGGTTCCGATCGGCGTGGGACGCTCCGTCAGGGCTCCCTCGGGACATACATAGGAACAGACTCCGCACGAGTGGCAAAGCTCGTTGAAAATCAGCACCTTCCCCTTGACCACGGCTATGGCGTTATAGTTGCATGCTTCACCGCACTTGCCGCAACCCGTGCACCTGGTCTCGTCCCAAACGGGCTTGAGTACTGTAACGGCCTTCTCCTCAGTAAAGCGAGGCTGAACAAACAAGTGGCCATTCGGTTCTTCCACATCGCAATCCAGCAGCCGCACGTTTTCCCCGCGACAGGCCAGAGCATGCACCAGGTTCACCGCGAATGTCGTTTTTCCGGTGCCTCCCTTTCCGCTGGCGACAGTGATAACCATTCTTTTGTACCTCCTGGTCAGGTTGCTACTCTCCACTCGTACCAACTACATCCACTACAGGCTCCAAGCTTATTCTCGAACGCAAAGACTGGGAGACCAGGCATCGTTTCTCGGCACCATCCATGGCGCGCAGTGCCTTCGCTTTCATCCCGTCCGACTCAACGGAAAGCCTGGCACGGACAGTGATACTGCTGAACATCAATTTCCCATCCACCATCTCCACTGTCCCTTCTGCTTGGCTCTCGTAGGACAGGAACCTCACCTCGCGCTTCTCTGCGATTGCCAGAAACGTCATCATGATACACGAGTTTACCGAAGCAACGAGCATGTCTTCCGGGCTCCAGATACCCTCGTGCCCATTGAACTCCGGCGGCGTAGCTACATCGACATCGGGTTTGCCCTCAGATTCGAGTCGCCCGCGCTTGTCCTCTGCCCATTTGACATTCACCCGGTACTGGAATCTCTTCGGGCTCACATTCGGCAGGTGGACCATTGACCTGACTCCTCAGAAATGAAGCATCGACTACGCTCAACCCGGCACTCGCAGATATTGAGCCCTTCGACTATGTAGCCAATATATGAACCAGGCATTCCATGTCAACACCAGATTGGCCCCCTCGCCGTCTGGCCCTCTCGCCCTCGCTCCCTCGCCTTGGCTCTATCCCCCCGCTTGACACTCACTCGCGTCACTGATAGGTTTCCATCCATGGATCTGGGGCTCTCACTCGGCGCGTTTCATGACTTCACTCTGGACGAGGCACTGGAAATCTGCCGGCGTCTCGCGGATCGATTCCATCTCACGGCCGTCGAAATCAACCTTCAGGCGCGTCCGGGGCCGGATATGGACTGGCTTCGGGACGTTCCCGAGGACAAACTGCGGACTTTCGCCGCTCCATTCCGTCACCGCGGCGCTCATCTTCCCTTTGTCGACCTCAACCTCATTTCCACCAACACCGGGATCCGCGATGAATCCCTGAGACAGACCCAACGGGCCATCGAGGTTGCAGGACGGATGGGGTTGACCTACGTCGTCGTGCATGCCAGCGGCTTTCGCCCCTCCTTCCCGTGGGAAAAGGAACGACCTCTCTGGCTGGACATCTTCCGGCAAGTGGGAGAATGGTCCGGCGCGAACGGTATGGTGCTCTGCATCGAGAACGGAGCGCGCCTGGTCCGGCTTGACCGATTGCTGGAGATCATCGAGGCGCTGGATGCGGATCGCACCCGTCTCTGCATCGACGTCGGCCACGCCTACCAGCGCCTGTGGGGTCCGCGATCCATCGCCGCCCGCATTCTTCCCCGCCTCGACAGGATCTGGAACGGGGCCTTCCGAATCGAGAAGTTCATGCCCTTCGAGCGGTATGGTTCTCTGGCCGCCTTCGTCCGGGAAGCCGGCCCATGGATCCATCATTTCCACCTGCACGACCGCAAGGGGCAGACCGACCACATTGGTCTCGGGGAAGGCGCTATTGACCTTGAGCCCCTCGCACCGCACCTGGCAGAGAAGCCCGTGATCCTCGAGATTCCGAGAACCTCGGAGGAGGCTTTCGCAAAGCAGATTGAGCGCGCTCTGGAGCTGGTATCGTAGGGGCGACCCGGTGGCTGGAGGATGGTTGTTCGTGTTCTTCCTTCCCCCCGGGTTCCACTTCGTTGCACCCGGGGCTAGCATTGAGCCGCCCCCTCCGGGGGCTTCAACCCCTCCAAAGACTGCCCAGTGAGCATGGACTATTTCTGCTCGCGCGGGAGCGTCACCAGGAACACGGTCCCCTTCCCCTCTGCGCTTTCCACTTCGATACTCCCACCATGGTTCTTCGCTATGCGGCAGCAGACGGCCAGCCCGAACCCGCGCGCACCTTTCTTGCTGCTGAACCGGGGCTCGAAGATCTGCCGGACTATTTCCGGTGGGATACCAGGCCCCTCGTCCTGAACGGTGATCTCAACTACATTCTCTCGCTCAACATACCGGGTCGAGACAACGACCTGTCCTGGCTGGCGTCCCATGGCATCCACCGCATTCTTGAGCAGATTCAGCATCACTTGCTCCATCTGCCCTCCGTCTGCCTCGATCGCGGGCAGATTCTCGTCCAGCACAGCGAGGAACCGGATCCCGAGGCTGGATGCCGCGGGCTCCAGGAAGTGGATAACTCTGGCCGCCACATCGTTGATCCTGCATGCGCAGATCTCGGTCTTCTGAGATGAGAAGTCCATCAGGCCCTTCGATAGCCGCTCCATCCGGTCCGCGTGATCGAGAATGATGATCGCCGCCTTCCGGGCCACATCCATCTGATTCCTCTCCATGGCAACGGGTATCATCTCTGCTCGTCCCCTCATCACAGCGAGGTAGTTCTTCAGCTCGTGACCAATCTCCGCAGCCATCTGCCCCATGGCCGCGTTTCTCTCCGAGAGGAGCATCTGTTCCTGGACATCCCGCAGCTGCTTGTTTGCCAACTCCAGTGAACGGGCGCGCCGCACAACCTCACCGTAGGCTGTCGACGCCTCTTGCCTGGCCGCCCCAAGCGCGTGATCCAGCTGGACGTACACTTCCTCCAGCTCGGCGAGCAGCTGCTCGTTCTCGTGCTGCAGCCGGTCCAGCTCGGAGCGCGTCTTCCGCCCGGATCGCGTGAGGAAACTTAAGGGCAAGGGAATCCCTCTCGAAGTTAGAGGTAGAACTCCATGTTCAGGATCGGCAAGTCCTGGCAGTATCTTGATGGGGGACGGGATCTGGGGTAAAGGTGTGGTGCGGCAAGAGGGATTGCCGGGCCGAGCCCGGCGCCCACACTTACTGCTGCCTTGTGCGGTCGATGTTCTTCCGGACGGAGTCGGCAAAGGCCCCCTTGGGAAGAACCTCCAGCGCTTTCTCCCACTGCTGGACGGCCCCGCCGGGATCCCCGATGTCCTTGAGCACTGCGCCAAGACTCAGCCGGGCAGCGGCCAGGTTGGGATCGATTTCCAAGGCTTGCCGGTAGTAGTAAATGGCGGAGTCCGGCGCGTCGCCGGCGGCGAACGCGTTGGCCAGACCCACGATCACGATGGGTACTCCCGGACTCAGCTCCAGCGCCCTCCGGTGAGCCGCCAGCGCCGCCTCCTGCATTCCTTCTACGACATACAGCTCACCCAGTTTGTGGTAGGCCATGGTGTAATCCGGCTGGAGCTCGATGGCTTTCGAGTAGTACTGCATTGCCTGGGGACGATCCCCGATCTGGAAGAAGAGATTGCCCATGCTGTGATACGCCATAGCCAGATCAGGATCCTGGAGGAGTGCACGCCTGTAGCTGAGCAAGGCTTCACCGAACTGCCCCTTGGCTTTCAGTGCATTGCCCAGGTTGTAGTGGGCCATGGCGTAGCTGGTGTCAGAGAGAACAGCGTGCCGGAACTCCGCAATGGCGGCATCCATGAGCCCCCGTCCGCCATAGATGATACCCAGCGCGTTGTGGGCGCGTGTATGCCTGGGGTTGTGACGGATGGCCTTCCGGTACTCCAGGATAGCCTGGTCGTGCCGACCCGCGACCGCCAGCCTCTCGCCCTCTCTGAAGTGCTTCTCGTCCCGCCCGCACCCCATGCACATGGCTATCATGATAGCGGCCATTGTCGCCAGCATCACGATCTTGACTCCGCGTCCGTCTCTGTTCCTTTTCATGTCATGATCATCCTGTAGTTGTTCGCCTTTTTCGCCACTCCCGAATCCTGTCTGTGACCAGAACTACCCCAACCATGAGCACCACGAGTGCGTTCACGCCGAGGATCAAGAGTCCGATGGTAATTAGAAGTTCCACTCCAGGCTCCGGCGATTACACGACAAAGCGTTTCTCGATCCAGAACGCGTCTTGGATGTGATCGATGAACCAGCCGCTGGAATCAGGTGCTTCCATCAGGGCCAACACGTCGAACCGGCAGTCCGTTCCTTCAAGCCCCCGCACCCGGAGGTAGTGAGCCGCCACCCGGGCAATCTGGCTCTGCTTTCTCTGGTCCACGGCGCGCTCCGGAGAACCGAATTTCTCGCCTCTGCGAGCCTTGACTTCAATGAAGATAAGCACGCCCCGGTGCTGCGCAATCACATCAATCTCGGCCCGATGCCAGCGGTAGTTCCTCTCGATAATCCGGTATCCCCTTGCTTCCAGGTGGCGGACTGCTGCCTCTTCCCCTCTTCGTCCCATCTCGACCGTACTTGCCACCCTATTTTCCCTCCCCACTCCCCCACGCCCTTGCCCTCTCGCCCTCTCGCGCCCTCGCAGTCTACGCCCCGCAGAAAGTGCGTCTGTGGATGGGGCACAGCCCCAGCCGCGCAATAGCTTCCCGGTGTGCCTCGGTGCCGTATCCCTTGTGCCGGCTGAACTCGTACCCCGGGTACTTCCGGTCCAGCACAACCATGATGCGGTCCCGCACGACCTTCGCCACCACGGAAGCGGCTGCGATGGAGAGGGACTGTTGATCTCCACGACAGATTCCCATCTGGCGGAGAGAAAGTCCGGGAATGCGCTCCCCGTCAACAAACACTATGTCCGGATCGCAACCTAACCGCCCAAGGGCCTTGCGCATTGCCATGAACGTCGCTTGCCGGATGTTCTCTCGATCAACCACATCCTGCCAGACCATTCCCACGCCCATGGCCCTGCACTTCGACAGGATCTCAGCAAAAAGCACTTCTCTCCGAGCCGGGCTCAGGCGTTTGGAGTCGTCCACGCCGGGCAGATCGACGTTCCGGTCCACCACGACAGCCGCCGCCACTACAGGGCCGGCCAGAGGGCCCCGTCCCACCTCATCCACTCCGGCCACGATCCCCACGCCCCGGTTCCACTGAGCCTCCTCAAGCCGGAGCATCTGTTGCATGTGCTCTCGCTCGGCTTGGGCTTTTGCCCGGAGGAACTGCACCCTCTTGCCCAAAGCTCGAACACCGGCACGCCGATCGGCAAGAAGCGCCCCGAGGAACGCGTCATCGGGCGCCCAGCCAAGCCGTTCCAACGTGCGGCGCGCTGTAGCCACAGTGAATAGTTCTCTGAGCGCCTCAGCCATCAGACCACCTGGTGAGCAATGCGGGCATCAATCACCCGGGTTATCGCCTGGGTTATTCAGGAATCCCGTC
>JAGLYR010000058.1 GCA_023132135.1 Candidatus Eiseniibacteriota bacterium
GTCGATTTCGACCGGAGGCGTAGCCACGCTCCGCCAAGGATCGAAATCGGCACCGCAACGCAGTCCAGACACATCCTGCGCCCCTCGCAGCAGGGATTCATGAATAATCCAGGCTAGTTGCGCCGTTCTTTGACCTGCGCGGCTTTGCCCTTGCGGTCCCTGAGGTAGTAGAGTCTCGCGCGGCGGGTTCGTCCCCTCCGCAGTACCTCGATCTGCGACACGTTCGGCGAGCGCAGCGCAAAAATCCGCTCCACGCCAATCCCTCCGGTAACCCTCCGCACCGTGAAGGTTTCCCGGACTCCGGCTCCTTTGCGCTGGATCACGATTCCCTGAAACGCCTGGAGTCTCTGTTTCTCACCCTCCACAATGCGCACCTGTACACGCACCGTGTCCCCTGGCTTGAATTCCGTGACATTCCTGTCGGAGTTCCTCGCCTCGACGGAGTCGAGCAATCCCATGATTTCCCCCTGTGTCAGCGGTTTGCCTGCATCATGCAGGCCGGTTGTTGTTTTCAGCAGCATCTTTGGCCCGAATCTCCGCCAGCAGGCGTTGATCCTCTTCCGACAAGCGGGCCTCCTCCAGCAAATCCGGCCTCCTCCTCAAGGTCCGGCGGAGTGCCTCACGCCGCCGCCAAAGCCGAATCTCTTCGTGATGTCCAGAAAGCAGCACTTCGGGAACAGCGCGTCCCCGGAACTCCGCAGGTCGAGTGTAATGGGGACTGCCGAGAATTATGTCATGAAATGAGTCCGATTCAACAGATTCGAAATTCCCCACAACACCCGGCAGCAACCGAACCACTGAGTCGATGATAGCCATCACGGGAACTTCTCCCCCCGAAAAGACGTAGTCCCCGGTAGACACCTCGTCTGTAATCCAGCCTTCAATAACGCGTTCGTCAATCCCCTTGTACCTGCCTGCAACGAAGATCAGATGAGAAGCCAGGGCGAACTCCTTGGCCGTCTCCTGTTTGTACGGGGTCCCCTGGGCACTCGTAAGGACAACCCTGGCGCCGCCTTCGCTCTGCCCCTCTCCCAGCAGCTGCTCGATGGCTTTCACGATGGGCTCCGGCTTCATCACCATCCCTGCGCCACCACCAAAGGGATAGTCATCCACGTTCTGGCGCTTGCCGTCGGCAAAAGCACGGAGGGGATGGAGCCGGATGTCCACCAACCCCCTCTCCACAGCCGAGCCGAGGATGCTCTGCGACAGAAACCCCTGGAAGATCTCGGGGAAGATCGTGATCACGTCGATCCGCATCCTCCCGCCCCCTACTCCAGAAGTCCCTCAAGGAGGTGGACAACCATGCGCCCGTTCGCAAGGTCGATTTTCTTGACCACCTCCTCGGTGGCGGGCAGCAGTACTTCCCGGCGCTCGTCCCGCACCAGGTACACATCGTGCGCGGGCAGATCCAGAACTTCCTCCAGAACACCCAGACGATCACCCGACTCCGTCACCACCTCCAGACCCTCGAGCTCGTACGTGTAGTACTGTCCAGGCCCGAGATCCGGTATCTCGCTTTCAGGAACCTGGAGCTCATACCCGACGAGATCCTCTGCACCGGACCGGTCCCCCACGCCTGTGAATCTCACAATGACCGTGCGCCCGTGGATCCGGACAGACTCGAGCTCCAGCACCCGGGACGAGGCATTCCCCTTCACGGCCGTCACTCGCCCTACGTGCTCAAGCACATCCACAGATCCACCGGAGAGGTTGACGCGAACCTCTCCCTTTAAACCCTGAGGCTTCGTGATTTCTCCCAGCGTCACCGTCCGCCCGCGAGCCATTCCGGCATCTCCACCCAGGGGTTACTCGACGATTTCCAGAACGACGCGTTTCCCGGTTCTGGACGCGGCAGCGCTCAGGACAGTCCGGATAGAACGGGCCGTGCGCCCCTGCCGGCCGATTACCCTGCCCCGGTCCTCAGGAGAAACGCGCAGCTGGTACACCGTTGTCTGGTCGCGTTTGGTCTTCTCCACGGAAACCTGATCCGGCGCTTCCACAAGCGAAACCGCTATGTATTCGATGAGGTCCTTCATTCCCGACTGCTCCACGCTAGCCCTCCGAACCGAGCAGGGGTGGCACTGGTTCCTGAACAGCAACCGCTTCTTCCTGCGGAAGCGACTCAGCCTTTTTCATCAGCGACTTCACGGAATCCGAGAGCTGTGCGCCCTTCTCTATCCATGACCGGACACGGTCCTGAGAAATCCGGATAGTGGAAGGTGTTGTCAGAGGATCGTAGAAACCTACGGTCTCGATCACCCTGCCGTCCCGGCGAGTCCTGGCATCCATGACAACAACCCGGTAGCACGGGCGGTTTGTCTTCCCGCCCCGCTTCAACCTAATTCTGACCACGCAACGTTCACCTCCTTAGCCGAGTGACATCGGCATGCGAAACGGGCCCCTCTTTCTCATAGTTTTCATCAGTTTCTGTACCTGTTCGAATTCCTTCAGTAGCCGATTGACATCCTTCACTTGTGTCCCGCTGCCTCGGGAGATTCGTTTCCTCCTCGATCCATCGATGATCCGCGGAATTCTGCGCTCCTCAGGGGTCATGGAATTGATCATCGCCTCTATGGCCGTCAGCCTGCCCTCCTCGGCCTCCAACCCCTTGACCCGTCCCATCCCCGGGATCATCTGGGCCAGATCGTCAAGTGATCCCAACTTCTTGACCTGCCGGAGCTGATCACGGAAATCCTCCAGGGTAAAACTCGCCTCCCGGATCTTCCGCTCCATCTTCTCGGTCTGCTTGCGGTCGAAGACCTCCTGAGCCTTCTCGGCCAAGGTCAGCACATCGCCCATTCCGAGGATGCGGGATGCCATCCTATCGGGATGGAAAGGTTCCAGCTGGTCGACCTTCTCCCCCACAGACACGAACTTGATGGGCTTGCCGCTGACCGCCCGCACCGACAGTGCAGCTCCCCCCCGCGCATCTCCATCCAGCTTGGTCAGCACCACTCCGTCGATCCCGAGATCGTCAGCAAACGAGCGCGCCACCCTCGCCGCATCCTGCCCACTCATCCCGTCGACCACCAGCAGGGTCTCCTGGGGAGCAATCGCGTCGCGGGTCTTCCGGAGCTCTTCCATGAGCTCCCCATCCACATGGAGACGACCGCGGGAATCAACAATCACCACAGGGAAATTCAGGCGTCGTGCTTCCCTGACCCCTTCCGCTGCAACTTCAACCGGATCGGCGCCACTCCCCTTCTCAAAGACCCTGACATCAATCTCACTACCCAGGATCTTCAGCTGTTCCACAGCAGCGGGCCTTGCGGTATCTCCAGCCACAAGCAGGGGCTGCTGGCCGGATTTCTGAAATCGCCTGGCCAGCTTGGCGGCGAAAGTCGTCTTGCCACTTCCCTGCAGACCCACCAGCAGAATCACGGTGGGGGCTGAACGGGAACGCGAGATGTCCGTGAATGCGGACCCCATCAGGCGGACGAGCTCCTCGTGGACAATCCTCACCACCTGCTGCCCGGGCCTTAGGTTTCCAAGAACCTCCTGTCCGACCGACCGCTCCTTGACCACCTGGATGAAATCCTTGGCCACCTTGTAGTGGACATCGGCCTCCAGAAGCGACCGGCGAATCTCCCTGAGCCCGCTCTCGATGTTCTTCTCCGAGAGCTTCCCGCGACCGAGAAGACCCTTGAAGGAGCGGTTCAGCTTCTCACCCAGATCCTCAAACATGCATCCCGCCCACCAGAGGGACTGTATCCATTCTCCCCGCTACAAACTCACAATGCTAGCACTTCAACTACACCGGCGCAACCAAAATCCTTGCGGAATCCGACCCGGTCATTCCCGGGTTGTCGGGAATCCCGTGCGGGAGGGCCGGCAGGAATACATCAATCACCCAGGCCCGCTGCGTCCTGCAGCCGCCGCACAGCCCCCTCGATGTCGTCCCCGCCAAACACGGCCGACCCGGCCACCAGGAGGTCGGCGCCTTTCGAAACAGCGAGCGGCACGGTGTCCTTATGAATACCCCCATCGACCATGATCAGGTACCGCAGGCTCTTCTCCTCCCGGAGGGTCCGCGCCTGCTCGATCTTGGGCAGCATCTCCTCCATGAATCCCTGCCCGCCGAACCCGGGTTCGACCGTCATGATCACCAGGAGGTCGACCTGGTCCAGGATTGACTCGACCTTGTCCAGGCCGGTCTTGGGCTTGACCACAACCCCTGCCTTCGCGCCCGATTTCTTCACCAGCCGAACGGCTTCCCCCGGATCGCCGTCGGCTTCGACATGGAAGGAAATGTAGTCGGCCCCAGCCTTCGCAAACTCGGGGATGTACGAGATAGGATCCGTGATCATGAGATGGGCTTCCACCAGAAGGTGGGTGAGCTTCCGCACCGCAGAGACAATGATAGGCCCGAAGGTGATGTTGGGAACGAAATGTCCGTCCATCACATCGACGGACACCATGTCCACCCCGGCTCGCTCCACGGCCCTCAAGCTCTGTTCCAGACGGGAGAAGTCCGCGGACAGCAATGATGGCACGATCACGGTTGGCACTCCTTCCAGTATGACACTGCAACGGAATCCGCGGATTCCATTCGGGCAGGCCGGCTACCTTACCCCGACAACCAGATTCACCGTGTCGCCCGCCGTCACCATGTGGCCGCCGGGCGGCCGGTGCCTCAGTACGCGCAAGGGTCCAACTTCGCCGTGCGGGCTGAACTGCCTCGACCGAAAAACGTGAGCACCCAGCGTCTCAAGGTAGATGCGAGCCTGGTCAGCATCTGTGCCTTCGAGATCCGGCATCATGAAGCGGAGCGGCGGTGCTCCCAAACTCACCAGAAGGTCCACGCGGCTTCCCCTCTCCAGAACCATCTCCGGAGGGGGACTGCTCGTGATCACAGAACCTTTTCCAACCCGCCTCGAAGTGCACTCAGCTATCTCCGCTGCCTCCAGCCCTGCCGCATCCAGCATGACAATTGCCTGGCGCGCGGATTGCCCCGCCAGCCCCGGCACTTCAACCGTCTCCGTCCCACCACTCACGATCACAGAGATCTTTCGGCCTTGCTTGACGCTCCGAGCCGCCGGAGGATTCTGCTCCAGGACAAACCCGGGCGGGACACTTGCACTGAAGCGCTCGCCGACCTTGTGGATTCTGAGGTTCGCTTCCCCCGCCACTCTTTTCGCCCTATCCAGTCCCAGCCCCACCAGCTGCGGAACCGCTATTTCCTCTCCATGCCCAACCGAGTAGGCCATGACGAAGTTGAAGACCACCACCCCCCCTGCAAAGGAGAGCCCTGCCACTACAACTACCAGAACCAGCCAGAGCGATCCCGAGCGACTCATTGTCCGACTCCCCGACCCGCCTTCCTTAACCTCGCCGCGAATATCCCGTCCATCCCGTGATGGTGGGGAAACGTCTGCAGAAAACCGCCCCCATCCACCACCGTCCCCGGCAACCACCCTCCGGCGTTCTCCAGCCGGAAGCCCGCGTGTTCGCTCATGAATCGGTGAACCACGTCCTCCCCTTCTTCCGGCTCCAGACTACATACACTGTATACAAGCCAGCCACCCTCTTTGACAAGGGAAGATGCAGCCGCCAGCATCCTCGACTGGAGTCGGGCCAACCGCGGGATGTCCGCCTCCTCACGCCGCCACCGGGCATCGGACCGCCGGGCCAGCACCCCCGTCCCCGAGCACGGAGCATCCAGCAGTACCACATCCGAGGGTTGGACGCACACGACCGTGACATCCGCTCGCAGGGCAAACACCGACTCTACTCCCAGCCTCCGGCAGTTGTCCCGCAGTCTGCGCAACCGCCACATGGCCCGATCCACTGCAACGACCAGACCGTCATCCCTCATCTGCTCGACCAGGTGAGAGGTTTTTCCCCCAACGCCCGAGCACAAATCGACAACCCGATTTCCGGGGCTCGGCCCCGCCAGGAGACCCACGAGCGAAGAGCTCTCATCCTGAACCTGGAACCATCCGTCGTCGAACCCGGGGAGGTCCTGGACGCAGGACGGAGCGCCGGACAGGTAGAGGACCCCCGGGTTCGCCTCTCCCTGCCTTGTCTCGACCCCACCTCGGAGCAGCCGCTCCCGCAACTCTTCCGGCGAGGCCCTCAGCCGGTTGACGCGAATCACGATCTCCGGAATCTGGTTGCCTGCGGACGCCAGAACGCGAGCTTCGTTTTCGCCGAACCGACGGATCCAACGCCGGATCAGCCAGTCCGGGTGGGAAGTCTCCACACCAATAGCGGTCACCGGGTCGTCCCGGGGAACCACTGGAATTCGTTTCCCGGCCCTCAGAAAGCTCCGAAGGACTGCGTTGACGAGCCCTGCCGTTCCCCGGTGACCATGAATGAAGGCCAAGGACACATGGTCGTTCACCACAGCCCTGTCGGGGATCCGGTCGAGGTAGAGCAGCTGGTAGACGGCCAGTCGCAACGTGTTTCGAATGGGAGACGGGAGATCCTCGACGGGTCTCGACGTGTAGTGCCCAATGACCCAATCCAGATACCGCCGGAGGCGGATGCTCCCCTGAACCAGATGGGTAAGGAGAGCGCGGTCGCGCGTCTCCAGGGTTGCCCCGGCCAGGCATTGGTCCAGAGCCCGTTCGAGGGGGATGTCCCGCTCGACTTCGCAAAGGATCTGGAGAGCCAGGCTCCGGGCTATGCTGGGATTTCCACCTCCCACGCGATTTTCCGCAGCTGGACGTTTTTCCCGTTCACCCTTCCCGGGTCGAGGGCGGCTTTTCCTCACCCCAGCGTTCCCCTCTCTCCACCCGGTACCCCCTCGCAAACGCACCTGCGGGGATCCGCCGTTTGCCCGGAGTCTGCACCTCCGTGACCAGCACCGAGCCCTTCCCACACCCCACGACAATTCCCTCAGGCCGGACATCCAGCACCTCACCCGAAGTGCGGAATCCTGTTTCCTCCCAGATCTTCGAGCGCCAGAGGAGAAGCGGCAGACCCGCGCGCTGGGTGGCGGCTCCCGGCCACGGATTGGTCCCCATGATTATGCCGTGAACTCTCCGGGCCGCGGCCCTCCAGTCGATCCGGCCATCCGTCTTCTGGAGTCTTGGAGCCAGAGTCGCCTGGGAATCGTCCTGGGCAATCCTTGCAGCCCGGCCCTCCATCACGAGTCCGACGGCTCGCACCAGAAGCTCGGCTCCGCGGCAGGCCAGACGCCGGCCGAGCTCACCGGCTGTCTCGTTCTCGTGGATCTCGGCCTTCTCCTGGAAAATGATGTCCCCCGCATCCATCTCCTCGTTGAGGAAAAAGGTGGTAAGGCCCGTGTACTTGTCCCCATTGATAATGGACCAGTTGATGGGAGCAGCGCCCCGTAGCCGGGGCAACAGCGAGGGGTGAAGATTGATGCATCCCTTTTCGAAAAGGGCCAGCGCCGCCGGCTTGAGAATCTGACCGTAGGCGACCACAACCAGGAGATCGGGTTTCAGAGGACGTAGCACATCGAGAAACTCGGGAGACGAGAACCTCCGGGGTTGCTCGACCCGGAGGCCCAGCCGCAGAGCCTCCTCCTTGACCGCCGGGGACTCGATACGGCGGCCTCTGCCCCTCGGCCGGTCGGGCTGAGTTACCACGGCCGCCGGGGACAACCCTGCCCTCTGGAGTTCGCGCAGGGAGGGAACGGCGAATTCCGGAGACCCTGCGAAGAGGATGCTCACGTCTCGGACCTACTCTCTGTCCTTCAGTTCCCGCTGGATTCTCTTCAGCACAAACTGGCGTTTGAGGGGTGAGAGTCGATCCACGTAGAGCACACCCTTCAAGTGATCTACCTCGTGCTGGAAGACGCGGGCCAGGAAGTCCTGGGCCTCTATGCGCATCTCGTTCCCGTCAAGATCCTGTCCGGTCAAGACGCAGTGCTCGGATCGCTTCACGTTCTCCGAGAACCCGGGCACACTGAGACATCCTTCTTCGCCCATTATGGAGCCTTTCAGGCGGCTCAGAACGGGATTGACGATGGCCACAGACTCAGCCTCTTCCCAATCCTCTCTGGAGGGGACGACGACGAGAGACACCGACTCGCCCACTTGGGGCGCGGCCAATCCAATGCCCCTGTACACGCGCATGGTCTCGATCATCGACTCGGCCAACCGGATGATCTCGTCGCCGATATTCTCGATCTTCCGCGATTCTTCCCGGAGAACCGGATCTCCGATCGTTCTGATTCTGAGCACAGCCATCACACAAAACCAAACCCTTCATCAATCCGGGCTAGCCCTCGCCCTTTTCCAATCTCCGGGCCACAGCCGACTTGAGCAACTCAACCTTCACATCGTCGGCAATCTTGATGACAACGCGGTCATCCTTCAGACCCACGACGCTTCCAAACATTCCACCAGATGTCAGGATGCGATCCCCTTTGGTAATCTCGGACAGCATCTTCTGATGAACTTTCTGCTCCCGCTGCTTCGGCCGGATGAGCAGGAAGTAGAAAATCACCAGAATGGCCAGAATGGGCAGCATCTGAATGATGGCGCTCGGTCGTTGCTGTGCCTCTTGAGCGAGAACCCACATTACTACGGCAGCCTGCATGCGATCTCTCCTTTTCCGTGAGAACTGTTCATTGACACTCCCTCATGATTCCCCATTCCATCCCCCCTCATATGTCTCAAGGAACTCACGTCGCCAACTATAGAACCTATTCTCCAGAATCGCCAACCGCATTTTTTGCATGAGCCACTGGTAAAAGAAAATGCTGTGGAGCGTGGCCAGGCGCGGACCCAGGATTTCCCCGGTCTGGAAGAGATGCCGTAGATACGCGCGGGAGAATGTCCGACACGTCGAGCATTCACACTTCGGATCGATGGGATCGAGGTCCGCCTGGTACTCAGCGTTCTTTACCACCAGTTTCCCCCGTCGCGTGAACACGGTTCCGTTCCGGGCGTTCCGGGTCGGCATTACGCAATCGAACATGTCGATCCCGTGAGAGACTCCCGCCACCAGATCATCCGGGAAACCGACCCCCATGAGGTACCGCGGCTTCTCCTCAGGCAAGTATTCCAAACTGACGTCGACCATGTCCTCCATCGCCGACTTGGGTTCCCCAACCGAGAGTCCGCCCACTGCGTAGCCGGGGAAATCCATTCCGGCCAGTTCTTGTGCGCACCGCGCTCGGAGATCCGGGAATGTACTCCCCTGCACAATCCCGAAGAGAGCCTGCGGTCGGCCGGCCTCCGTTGGTCCCGACTTGAGATCCCGAAAGGTCTGCAGACACCGCCTCGCCCAATTGAGGGTCCGCTCCGTTGCCGCCTCGGCGTAGACATGGGTACAGGGATAGGCCGCACACTGATCCAGGAGCATGATCACATCCGCGCCCAGGTCCACCTCCAGCCGGATCACGCTCTCCGGTGTAAACATATGCCTCGACCCATCCAGATGCGAGCGGAATTCAACTCCATCGTCGCTGATCCGGTTCAGGTCCGCCATGCTGAAGACCTGAAATCCCCCGCTGTCGGTGAGGATGGAACCATCCCAACTCATGAAACGGTGAAGCCCGCCCGCTTCTCGCACCACCGTCGCCCCGGGCCGCAGATACAGGTGATAGGCGTTGGCCAGAATCATGGACACGCCACAGGTCCGGAGATCGTCCGGGGACAGGGTCTTCACCGTCGCCTGCGTCCCAACGGGCATGAACGCCGGCGTTTCCACGATGCCGTGCGGCGTGTGCAGCTTCCCGGCCCTCGCGCCTGTGCGCTCGTCGGTAGCTTCGATCTCGAATCGGATGGCAGGTGCCACGCCCTGTCGCTCCTACAGGATCAACATCGCATCCCCGTAGCTCAGAAACCGGTAGTCCCTCTCCAAGGCCTCGTGATAGGCATTCATGATCAACGCCCGCCCTGCGAACGCTGACACCAGAAGAAGAAGCGTAGATCGGGGCTGGTGGAAATTGGTGACCAGGGCATCGACGACGCGGAATTCGAAAGGAGGATAGATGTATTGTTCGGTCCATCCGCGCGCAGGCCCAAGCATCTCCGCGCCGTTCCATCGAGCGGCCGATTCCAGTGCCCGCGTTGTTGTCGTCCCGACTGCGACAACCCGTCCTCCTCTTTCCCTGCAATCCCTGACCTCATCGACAACCGATGCGCCAACCTCGAAATACTCAGCCTCCATCGTGTGCCGCGTGACATCACTGTTCGTGATGGGCCGGAAAGTACCGAGCCCCGTGTGAAGGACGACTTTCGCCACCCCAATCCCCTTCGCCGAAAGGGACTCCAGATGGGCCTCCGTGAAATGCAGCGCCGCAGTGGGCGCAGCGACAGCTCCCGGCTGCGTGGCGAAGACGGTCTGGTACCGGTTCCGGTCCTCCGGCACAGGATCACGGCGGATGTAGGGCGGTAGCGGCACCTGGCCCACGACATCAAGTGCTGCTTCAAGCGACTCGCCAAGTGTTGTGTCCAACAAGAACTTACCGTGCCCAAGCCACCGCTCCACTCTCGCCCGGACACCCTCCCCCAGATTGATCTCTACGCCGCTGCGGACCCGACGCTGGGGCTTGACCAAAGCTTCCCACTTCCCCTCTCCGACCTTCCTCAGGACGAACACCTCCAGATTCGCCCCCGTCTCCATCTTCTCTCCGGAAAGGCGCGCGGGGATGACCCTCGTTTCGTTGAGGGACAGCAAATCCCCCGGGCGAAGGTACGAGTCCAGACCCGGGAAATGGCGGTGCTCGATTTGTCCCGATGTCCGGTGGACTACCAGGAGTCTCGAGCCTTCCCGACTCGCGGCAGGATGCTGCGCAATCCGTTCCTTTGGGAGCGGATAGTCGTAGTCTTCGAGCCTCAGGCTTTCCAATCGGGATGCGGGCATGGGTTACTACCGTCGAAAGACAAGATTGAGAACTACAGTGAGTACGATACTGACCGGAACGCGGGCGGCAAGGGGAAAAAAACGTGGATACCCGGTACGCTGCACGTTTTTCATCTTGACCCGGGCTGGAACAGATTTCTCTGCGTCTCATCCCTCTTCGCATTCAGATGTTCGTATGCCAATTGCGTCGCTTCTCTCCCCCTGGCGGTTCTCTGAACGTACCCCTCCTGGACAAGATAGGGTTCGTGGACTTCCTCGATGGTCTCGGCCTCTTCGCCCACGGCCATGGCCAAGGTGTTGAGGCCCACCGGGCCTCCGTCGAACTTCTCTATGATGGCCCTGAGGATGGACATGTCCATGATGTCGAGGCCCTTCTCATCGACATCCAGAAGATTAAGGGCGGAACCGGCCACATCTCGCGTGATCCGGCCATCTGCCTTGACCTCCGCAAAATCCCGGACCCTTCGGAGAAGGCGATTCGCAATTCGGGGGGTTCCTCGGGAACGACGGGCGATCTCCCCGGCTCCTTCTTCATCAATCTGCACACCCAGAATACCCGCAGAACGCAGGACAATGGTGTACAGATCCTCGGGTTTGTAGAACCCCAGGCGCGCGTGCACACCAAACCGGGCCCGGAGGGGCGATGTGATCATTCCCGCACGGGTAGTCGCTCCGATCAGGGTGAAGTGCTGAAGGGACAGCTTGACCGACCGCGCGCTCGGACCACGGTCGATCATGATATCCAGCTGATACTCCTCCATAGCCGGGTAGAGATACTCTTCGATGACGTGGCTCAACCGGTGGATCTCATCGATAAACAGGACCGAACGGTGCCCGAGGTTCGTGAGCATGCCTGCCAGGTCCGCCGGTCGCTCCAGCACCGGTCCCGATGAGGAGGTGATGTCCACACCCAGTTCCCGGGCCAGAATGTGGGCCAGCGTAGTCTTGCCCAGCCCCGGAGGTCCGGCCAGAAGAACGTGATCCAGAGCCTCGTTGCGCTTCATGGCCGCCTGGATGAAAACCTTCAGGTTCTCCTTGACCTTGTGCTGGCCCACGAACTCATTCAGAAGCTGAGGTCGCAACGTTCGGTCTAACTCGATTTCCTCTTCACGAAGATGCGGATCTGTGACTCGGGTGCGCGACGTCATTTTCCAACCTCGGCCTCGGTTTCTTCCGTCTTTCCACCTGCCGGTCTTGCCGCGGATCCGGAGAGGACCAACCTCACAACATCCTCCAGTCCGATGTGTTCCCCGGCATCCTGCAGGACCTTCGCCGCGGAGCGGTAGGCATCCGAGCGCCGGAGCCCGAGAGCCTCCAGAGCCTCTACGGCGCCACTGAGCTTGTTCCCACCCGTACCAACCGCTCCTCCCAGGCTCAATTCCGGCAGCCCTTCGGAGAGTGGCCCCTTGAGCTCCACAACAATCCTCTGGGCCGTCTTTCGTCCCACTCCAGGGATGCAGATCAGAGAGGCCACATCCCCGCTCAGGATCGCTGTCTGCAGCACATCGGTGTTCATCCCGGAGAGAATGCCCAGAGCGGACCTGGGACCAATCCCGGAGACACCAAGGAGCATCCGGAAAAGCCGCCGTTCTTTTTCCTCTGCGAATCCATATAGATCGAGCGCGTCCTCGCGGATGTGGAAATGCGTCAGCAACTCGGCTTCGTCCCCAACACCGCCAAGTCGATCAAAGAGACCGACCGGCGTGTGTACGAGGATACCGACCCCCGCGACGTCGATCACCAGATAGGATGGACCCTTGTCCAGAATCTTGCCTTTGATACGCCAGATCAAGTCAGACCTCGTGCCCTTTCCAGATTCAATCGCTGCGAATGACAAATCGCGGCGGCCAGAGCATCCGCCTCATCCGTGGTAGGAAGCTCCGCCAGCCCAAGCAGGTTCTTGACCATGAACTGGACCTGCTCCTTGGCCGCTGCCCCGTTCCCCACCACCGCCTTCTTGATTTCCGCGGGGGAATACTCGACGATCTTCTTTCCTGCCTGGGCCGAGACCAGAAGGAGAGCACCCCGGACGTGGGCAATCTTGAAGGACGACCTCACGTTCTTGGCGGTGAACACGTCCTCGATGACCACTACGTCGGGTTGCTCCCGATCGAGAAGTTCTGCCAAGCCCTCGGCGATTTGCCTCAGCCGATCGGGGAATTCACGCTCCCGGGGGCGAATCCTGCCGCTGGTGACAAAGAAGACTTTGCGGGTATCGACCTCCACAACGCCGTACCCCGTGACTACCGAACCCGGGTCGAGCCCCAGGATCTTCATCTCACCAACGCCCCCGTCGCTGTGACGTTGTGATCCCTGTCCACTCCTGCTTGCGCGGACCTGGCTATTCAGGTTATGACATCAAGCGTTCCATCAGTTCGAGAGGCGCGTCGAAGTTGGAAAACACATGCTGGACATCATCGTGCTCTTCAATGACCCCGATCAGCTTGAGTAGCCGGCCGGCCTCTTTGTTTTCCGGAGTCACCGTGTTCTGGGGAACTTTCGCCAACGTGGCCTCGGCGTAGTCGATGCCTTTCTCCTTCAGACCATTCCGGATGGTCTCGAAGAACTCCGGCGCCGAGCTCACCTCGTAGAAGCTCTCCTCGGTTCGCACATCGTCCGCTCCAAGATCCAGGACAGTATCCATCAGGGTTTCTTCATCCACCTTGTCCTTGTCGACTGTGAGGAGGCCCCTCTGCTCGAACATCCAGGCCACGCACCCGGCTTCCCCCAACCGCCCGCCGTTCTTGGTGAGAACATGTCGAAGCTCCGCGGTGGTCCGGTTCCGGTTGTCGGTCAGAACTTCGATGAGCAGAGCCACGCCGCCGGGACCGTATCCTTCGTAGATTGCCTCTTCATAGTCCACGCCCGGCAGCTCGCCGGTTCCTTTCTTGATCGCCTTGTCAATGTTCGCTTGGGGCATGTTGCTGTCTTTGGCTATCTGCACGGCCGATCTCAGACGTACGTTTGAGTTGATGTCGCCCCCGCCCTCCCTGGCGGCCACCGTCAGTTCCCGGATCAGCTTGGTGAAGATCTTGCCCCTCTGGGTATCCAGCTTCTCCTTCTTGCGCCGGATGGTGTTCCATTTCGAATGACCGGACATCCCCTTAGATCTCCTGTGTTCCAAGTGAATGAGTACCCTGCCACTACACCGATTGGCCAGACTAGCACACGTGATCGGACGCCGCAAGAGAAACCGCAGATCACGCAGACCAGGCGCCAGTCCTTCCCAGTCCCTTCGCTTCCAGGAATTCGCGGCCTCTCACCACGTCATCTTCGGTGACCCGCGAGTGCAACTCCATTACTGTAAGCAGTTCTGGGGTCCACCAAGGCAAGATGGTATCGAAATCGAACTCCCCTGTTCCCGGGGCAATGTGGTCGTCGGGACCAATCATGTCATGAATGTGCATGCCGATCAGGCGACCGCGCGCTTTCTCGAGGTGATCGGTGTGATTTCGCAGGCCAATGAGGCTGTTGACTTCGGCGTGGCCAACGTCATGCCAATAGCCGACGACGCCGGGATCCGTTTCCGACAGGAACAGCTCCAGTTCCTCGGGCGAGGGAATCTGGCTGTAGTAGTACCGGTTCTCGAGCCCCAGCCGCAGGTCCAGGTCCGCCGCGACCGGCTGTAGATCAAGGATGCTCTTCAACACTTGCCCTGCGTATGCTTCACCTGCAAGTTGGCGCTCCTTCTTCAGCGCGCGCCTCAGTCGATCCGCCTCCGCTGAGTCTCCACTGCCCTTTCTCACGATATCGATAAGGCACCCCGGCGCTGTTTTCAGAGGAACAGTGCCCAGGTGAAGGACCACGGCTTCTGCGCCGACATCCTTCGCAATCCGCAGGGACCGCGTGGTCTTCGCAACCGCCACTCTCCTCTCGTCTTCATCCAGAGCAGACAGGAGAAACCGGTCCCCCCCATCCGGTCCCGTCCCCTCACCGCGGATGAACGGGACATAGTTGTGGACTGAAACCACTCGAATATCCCCGACATCCACAGCCCTCATGACGTCTGCAAGCTGCACCTGGTTCAGCCTGTACTCGATCTCAATCGCTTCGAATCCAAGACCGCGAAACAGAGCGATGAGCTCTCGTCCGGTTGCGCACTGCTTTGAACGCCAGGATGTGGAAAGTGCAATCACTAGTGAGGAATCTCGCGAGTGGGATGAACAGGTAACCACTGGGAGGTCGCTGTCGGGCGGGGCTTCGCGTCATGCCTTTCGTCCCGCTCCTATTCGGCCTCCCGCTCCGCCTGAGCCTCTTCCTTTACCTTCTCCGCCAATTCCTTTGGGAGCTCTTCGTAGTGGGAAAACTCCTGCTCGTGGACTCCGCGGCCCTGGGTCATGGAACGAAGATGCGTGGAGTAGCGGTAGAGCTCGGCCAGCGGGACCGTGGCGCGCACCACCTGGAAATTGCCCTCGGCATCCATGCCCTGGATCTTGCCGCGCCGGCTGCTAAGGTCGCCCATCACGTCTCCCATGTAGTCCTCCGGAACCCGTACCTTGATCCGGTAGATCGGCTCCAGGAGGTACGGCTGCGCCTCCAGGAAACCTTTCCGGAAAGCCATGGAACCGGCCACCTTGAAGGAGTTCTCCGAGGAATCCACGTTGTGATAGGAACCATCGTCCAGTATGACCTTGAGATCCACGACGGGGCGGTTGGCCAGGGGTCCCGACTTCAAGGGTTCGGCGATCCCCTTTTCGACCGCCGGGATGAACTTGCCGGGTACCGAGCCGCCGACGATGGCATTCACGAATTCGTAGCCTTCTCCGCGCGCCTGGGGTTCCAGCTTGAGCCAGACATCTCCGTACTGGCCCCTTCCCCCTGTCTGTTTCTTGTACTTGCCCTGAACACGCGCTGTGCCCTTGATGGTCTCACGATAGGGGATCTTGGGCTTTACCAATTCCACCTGGACACCGAAACGTTCCTTCAGCCGCTTGGTCAGCACCTCCAGGTGGAGCTCGCCCAGGCCGGCGATGATGGTCTGGTGCAGAGCCGCATCCACCGTCAAGGAGAAAGTGGGATCTTCTTCCCTCAGTCGGGCCATTCCACCGGCAATCTTGTCTTCTTCACCTTTGGTGACCGCCCGGATGGCCGTCTCCATGACAGGTTTCGGGAAATTGATTTCCGGCAAAAGGACGGGGAACTTCTGCTCACCAAGGGTATCGCCCGTCGCCGTATTCTTGAGCTTCACAGCAGCGCCGAAGTCACCGGCTACCACTCGCGCAACTTCCTTCCTTTCCTTCCCGGCCACAGCATGGATCTGACCCGTCTTCTCGGAGGCGTCTTTCGTGTGGTTGTAGATTTCCGTCCCCGCCCCGAGCGTTCCCGAGTAGACCCGGAAAAGAGAGAGCTCGCCGACATGAGGTTCCGAGACCGTCTTGAACACAAAAGCGGCCAGCGGTCCGGAGGGCAAAGGCTCCAGCTCGGTCTTCTCCTCCGTACCCGGCTTGTTCCCCACCACGGTTCCCCGGTCCACCGGCGACGGAAGCAGTTGAGCGATTCCATCCATGACCTGCTTCACACCCCGATTGACCAACCCCGCGGCACAGTACACGGGGAACAGGGTCCGCCCGATCACGGCTCCGCGCATTCCAGAGGCAACGTCCTCATCGGACAGTTCCCCCGTCTCGAGGTACTTTTCCAACAGCGCATCATCGGACTCCGCCACCCGGTCGTAGATCTGGCTGCGGTACTCCTCCACCCGGGCGGCGTACTCCTCGGGCACGGCCTCTTCTGTCATGGAACCGTCGTCCTTGTCCCCGTAGCGGTAGGCCTTGCCGGCCAGGACATCAATGACGCCCACGAAGTTCTCCGCCCGACCCCAGGGAATGCAGACGGCCACAGCCTGCGGTGAAATCCGGCTCCGGAAGCTCTCGAGGGCGGCATCGAAGTCCGCCTGTTCCTTGTCCATCCGGGAAATCACGACAATGGCCGGTTGACCATTCTCGTCAATCTGCTGCCAGTTGAGATCGGTCCCCACTTCCACTCCGCCGTCACCGCGCACCAGGACAACGGCTGCATCCGCCACACGGATTCCGGCCCGAGTGTCACCGTAGAAGTCGCTGTATCCGGGAGTATCGATCAGGTTCAGTTTGCAGCCGTTCCACTCCATGTGGGTCAGCGTGAGGTTGATCGTGACCTTCCGCTCGATCTCGTCGGGTGCATAGTCCAAGAGGGAGCTGCCATCGTCGACCTTGCCGACTCGATTCGTCATGCCGGCGTTGAAGAGCATAGCATCCATCAGCGAGGTCTTACCCACGCCGCTATGCCCGAGCACGACAGCGTTTCTGATATCCTTGGGTTCATATTCCTTCAAGACACAAGTCCTCCTTCACCAGTCAACAGCAGGGATTCATGAATAATTCAGGCTAGCAGACCGGAAATGAGGTGTCAATAGCGTTCTCGACAACGTTTCTGTTGCCTTCCTCAGCCGGATGTAGTGAATTCAGTCAGGACACCCAACATGGAAACCGCTCTATGATTACGACAGACCGTGGACTTCCCAAGCTCCGGTATGTGATCCTGGTTTCCGCAGTTCTGGTGGTCCTCGCCCACTGGCTGCAGGACACAACGGGACTGAGCCTCGGAGACGAGGGTTACCTCTGGTATGGGACTCTTCGCACAGCGGAGGGGGATGTTCCAATCCGGGATTTTCGCTCCTACGATCCGGGGAGGTACTACTGGTGCGCAGCATTCTCGCATCTCTTCGGAGACGGACTTCTCGGACTCCGAAGAAGCTCGGCCGTCTTTCAGCTCCTTGGACTCCTCTGTGGTCTTCTTGCCCTGACGCGCGTCATCCGGAACCCATTCCTCCTGGCCTCGTGCGGGATTTGTATGACCCTGTGGATGCAACCCGTGTACAAGCTGTTCGAACCTGCGGTCGCGATGATGGCCATCTGGTTTGGCGTGAGGTTGCTGGAGAAACCCTCCAAGGCGCACCTTCTCGTTGCCGGTATCTTCGTGGGACTGGCCGCCTTTGTGGGGCGAAACCTGGGACTCTATTGCTTCCTCGCTTTCGCCTGCATCATTCTCTACCTTCGCTTCAAGATGCACACCCTGCCGTTGTGGAGATCCGTCTGGATCTGGACAGTAGGGATTGTGGTCGGCTACTCGCCACAGCTGGCCATGATTGTTTTCATCCCGGGATACGCATCGAGCTTCATCGACTCAGTAGTGTTTCTCCACGCCAGAGGCGGCGCGAATCTTGGCCTGCCGGTGCCATGGCCGTGGAGCGCAAGTCTGTCGAGCTCAGGCCTGAGCATCGTCACGGAATTGTCTCTGGGGGTGAGCTTCCTTCTGTTTCCGATCTTTCTGGGGGGCTCGGTGGCCTACCTTCTTCTCGCCCCAAGGCACCGAATTGCAGAAAGGCACCTGCTCGTGGCATGTTTGTTCGTAGGGCTTTTCTACTCTCACCATGCCTTCTCCCGCGCTGAGCTCTACCACCTCAGCGGTGCGATTCATCCAGTTCTCATGGGACTGATGGCGGCGGCGTTCATTCCGGGAAAGCAATACCGGCGGGCAATCCTGCCGGCGGTGCTCATCGCTGCTACGTTACCTTCGGCCACCGGTGGAATATCTGTCCTCCAAAGACTGCGCTTGCCTGAGAAGAAATTCGTCCTTGCCGACATACGGGGCGATTCGGTCTGGATCTCCCGGCGTAAGGCGCACCTGCTGAACAGTACCCAAGACCTTGTCAAGGAACGGGTCTCGGCGGAGGAGAGCATTCTCATTGCTCCACACGAGACGGTCCTCTACCCCATGCTGGGGCGCAAAGCGCCCATCTGGGACCCCTACCTCCTGTGGCCCCACACGGAGAAAAAGCAGGTCGAGATGATCGCGGATCTTGAGAAGAACAACACGCAGTGGGCCCTGGTCTTTTTCGGCGCCGTGGACAACACAGACGATCGCAGTCTCCGGAAAGCACAGCCTTTACTCTGGGCCTACCTGGCGCGTGAATTCGAACCTGTACCCGTGAGCGGCTTCACTCCCGATACGTCCTTGATGCGCCGGAAGGATTCGCAGGGATCAGAGACCAAACCGGAGTTGCCCCAATGACGGATGAGAGAAGCGATCCTAACCGCAAGAAGATCATCGGCATGCTGAAGCTGTGCGTCAGCGCCGTCCTGCTGCTCATTGTCTGGCGCAGCGCTGCATCCGGGGGAGATCTCGTCGAGACCTTGCGCGGGGCGAACCCCCTGCTGTTGGTTGTCGCTGCAGCGACTTTCGCCGCGGGGCAGGCGGTCGCGGCACTCCGGCTCCACTACATCCTGCTCAGACTCCGGCGCCGCGTGGGTTTCCCTACCGTCCTGAGAGCTCATTTCATCGGCATCTGGTTCAATCAGCTGCTGCCCACGGGATTCGGCGGCGACATCGTGAAACTCCTTGTGCTTCGCCGGCCCGGCGACACTCTTCGTTTCACGCGAGCTGTTCTCCTTGGGCGGGCTTTCGGACTAACCGCGCTGCTCCTCGCTGCCATCCTCCTGGTGCCTTTCTACGGTACCGTATTGACCAGAACCCGCCCCTTCCATGCCATCGCCCTGGTATCCCTGGCCGGTCTTGCGGGCCTCGGAATCGGGGTTATCGTGGCCGGGAACCGGAATCTCACAGGGAAACTCGCCCGGCCACTCAAGTTCATCTTCCTTCTTCTCCAGGACATGAGACGTTTTGCGCGGGGACGCCCGTTCGTAGAGCAAGTGGTAACTTCGGGCCTGGTGGTCCTCTCGGTTGTTGCCTGCTTCGTGATTCTCGGTTGGGCTCTGGGACGCCCGATTGGATTCGCCACCTGCCTGGTCATCGTACCGCCCATCATTGTTTCCATGCACCTGCCGCTGTCCTACGGCGGTTGGGGTATCCGGGAGGTGGGAGCCGTAGCACTTCTTCCTTTCGGGGGCATACCGCCCGATATCGCGTTTCTCATGTCGCTGTTGTACGGACTGGTTATCCTGGTATCCGGCCTCGCGGGTCTGGTTCTCTGGCACATGCCCGGCTCACGCCGTCTCACTCGCGGGGGAAACCCCGTGAGGGACAAACCATCCACAGAGGACGCAGCGTAGGTCGGAGAACCTGTGCACATTTCAAACCGGGGGAGACATGAGTCCATATGAGGAAAACGGCAATGTTCTGATCCTGGGCGGAGGCTACGCGGGACTCGCAGCGGCCTATCGACTCGGGCGGCACGGCATCCCCAGCACGCTCATCGAGGCTCAGCCCAAGGTGGGTGGGCTGGCCGCGTGCTCCACCATTGACGGAGTCGCTGTCGAGCATTTCTACCACCACATCAAACCGGAAGACGGACACGTGATCAGCCTGATCGAGGAATTGGGCCTGGGTTACGGCCTCCATTGGGCCGACACGCGGATGGGATTCTACATCGATGGCAGCTTTCACCCTTTCAGCACACCCATGGACCTGCTCCGCTTCTCCCCCCTATCGCTTATGGACCGCTTTCGGTTTGCATGGGGTGTGTTCAAGGCCAAGCGGACAGAGGGAAAGACGCTCGAGGGCATGAACGCTGAGGAGTGGGTAGTTCGCGAATGGGGCCGCAGTGTCTATGAGCGCATCATGCGCCCGATGCTTATGAATAAGTTCGGCATTCCACCGGCGTGGATATCCGCCGGCTTCCTGCAAGGGCGGATCAAGGGGCTTTCGTCTGCGAAATCGAGCGCACGGGGAGGCGAGCAGCTCGCATACCTCCGTGGGAGCCTCCAGACCCTCACCGACCGGCTGGAGGAGGAAATCCGGAACACCTGTCACATCAGGGTCAGTACACCGATCGAACGGATCGATACCTCCCCGGACGGCTTTCATGTGCACAGTGGCGACGAGGAGTTCACGGCCCCGTTCGTAGTGAACACACTCCCGCTCACGGTGTTCGAGAGCATTCGAAAGAACTTCGAGTTCCGCACCTCCATTCAGTACCAGGCTGTGGCGTGCGGGGTGTTCTCCATCGAGGAGGAACTGACCCCTCTCTACTGGATCAACATCCTTGACGATGACGTTACGTTTCGCGTATTCGTGAACCAATCGAGAATGGATGAGTATTCTCATCCGATCGTCTATTGCGCGAACTACCTGCGGGCGGACGATCCTCTCTTTCGAAGACCCGATGACGAGATCCTCGATCTCTATATCGGGAGCATGAAGAAGATGTTTGGACGAGTGACGCTTCGCGAGGGACGGCTCTTCCGTTCCCGGCATGCCACGCCTGTGTTCGACCGGGATTTCGCTGCCAGGACAGCCAACCTGGATGACTGCGTGCCGGGCATGGTCTTCGCAGGGAACATCAAGGTCTACCCTTACAGCCGCACCGTCAGCAGCGTCATCGGCACCGGCTTTGCCGCCGCTGATCGCATCCTCGAAGGGAGTCGACCATGAGACAACCGATGGTTCCGATCCTGATCCTCATCGTGCTGGCTGCCCTGTCTTGCCAGGAACGTGAATCTACCTCACAGGGCCCCGCTGAGGGAACGGTCTCATCCGCCGACGGCCTGGGAATCCATTACCGCACCAGGGGGAGCGGCGAGCCGGCGCTGGTCTTTGTTCATGGATGGTCCTGTGACGGTAGCTACTGGACCGCCCAGTGGGATCATTTTACAGCGAATCACCAGGTGGTCACCATCGATCTGGGCGGCCACGGACAGTCGGGCCTGGGCCGTGGACGTTGGAGCATGGTCGCATTCGGCGCCGATGTGCGCGCCGTGGTGGAGAAGCTGGACCTCGACGATGTTGTTCTCATCGGCCACTCTATGGGCGGCGCCATTATCGTGGAGGCAACCCTCGGGATGCCGGGGCGCGTGCGCGGGCTCGTGGGCGTGGACAACTTCCAGACACCGTACCTGGATATGACCCCGCAGCAGATTGAGGATTTCGTAAGCCGGATGCAGGTGAACTTCGTCACGAATACCGAAGATTGGGTCAGGAGTATGTTCCCGCCCGGGGCAGACCCCCTCATGGTGGACAAAGTCGCCAAGGACATGGCGTCCGCACCGCCGGAAGTCGCGACCAGCGCCCTGCGCGAATTGCTCATCTGGTACAGCACGCAGGCTCCCGCGGCGCTCGAGAAGCTGAGGGTCCCGCTCCAGTGCATCAGCTCCGACAAGCACCCGACTGATGTCGAAGGGATCTCTGCGATCGTGGACAGGTACGAGCTGCGTCTCATGCCCGGCCACGGCCATTTTCTCATGCTCGAGGATCCAGCGACCTTCAACTCCCTCTTGGAGGACGCTCTCGACTGCCTCGCCACCAAGTAGCCTGCATTTCTCACCAGGTTTCTGCTACGGGGCCTGGCCCAAGAAACCGTTCGTCCTGAGCCCGTCG
>JAGLYR010000059.1 GCA_023132135.1 Candidatus Eiseniibacteriota bacterium
CGCGTTCGCGGGGACGACGGGCGAGTGCGAGAGAGGAGTGGGCCTTGTCGCTCTGTCCCCCCGGGGGCTTTAGGTGCCCTTCTCCATGGACTAGGCACTAGGGACTACGGACTAGGGACTGCTCTTGATCCCTGCTCAGTCTTGCGCCGGTTGGCGGAATTTCGCCTTGATCGCGCTCCAGGTCGCCTGCTCGATTCGACTCGGTCCCGTGCAGCCCACACCCAGTGCGCCCACCAGACCACAGATGGGATGATCCGCACAGGGAGACTGCGGTTGCAGGTGGTAATCACCGCTCGACGCGCAGCAGAAGAGGGGATCCTCGGAGAAGTTGCCGTTGCTCCCCTGCTGATGCTCGATGCACCCCACCCAGTCACCTCCCTCGTTCCCGTAGACGTCGCAGCACAGGAGCAGAGGAAAACTGCAATCGTGGCAATAGGCCGCTTCGCCCTGGGTGCTGAACACGATCAGCGTATTCTGAAGCGTCGGCCAGCACAGGACGTTGCACGTGATCCCGCCTCCAATGGAGGCTGCGTTGTGGGTGAATGTGCACCTTGAGAGCAAGGGATTGGATTGATTCCCGCAGTTCAACCCACCGCCATCCTGAGCAGTGTTGCGGGCAAAAGTGCAGTACTCGAGGGAAGGTGAGCTCATCCGGCAAATGGCTCCGCCACCGCTGTCCGAAGCAAAGTTGTCTACGATGTCCGTCGAACGCACGGTGATCAAGCCTGGGCCACCGAAGTAGATTCCCCCACCCTCTGCGGCCATGTTGTCCGATATCACGCAGTCGACAATGGTCACCTCAGTAGTGGCTACGAGTGCGATGCCCCCGCCAAGCAGCGTCGCCCTGTTACCGGTGATCACACAACCGCTGACCGTGCCGCCACTGCACACGAACATGATGCCCCCACCCATCTGCTCCTCGGCGCCGGGTCCGCAAGCATTTCCACCCGTGATCGTGAACCCTTCGACCCTCGCGTCGCAATCGTGATCGGTGTCAACATAGATCACGTGATAGTGGCCTGTTCCGTTGATGGTGGTTCTCTCGGATCCCACGTCTGACCTCACCACGACCCCCGCTCGCATGACCAGACCCTCGAAGTACTCGCCCGGCGCCACAACCACAGTATCCGCCGGGGCCGCCGCGTAGATCCCATACTGGATTGTCGGGTACTCCTCAGGCACGCGCAGGACCCGAGCGTACTCGTATGAAATCGTGAAGGGATCGCCGCTCATGTCCGAGGGATCGCCGTCCACGGCGTCGGATACTCTTACGAAGCAATCTGTCGATTGCTCGTCGGGCACCGTCCACAGGTAGAACCTCGCGCTGGCGGAAACAGTCGAAATGTCCCGCCACGTGGCGCCACCGTCGGTGCTGTACTCAATTCGCGCGAGTTCGAAGCCGCTGGATTCCCACTCGATGGGGGGAGTCGATCCGACCTGCAGTGTTTCGCCCCCGTTCGGGGCAACCAGCAGAATCGTCTGATCGGACCCGCTACTTCCGATCACGCATCCCTTCTCCTCGACCACGGGGTCTTCAACATGATCCGGCCCCGGACCCAGCACGTAGTTGTGAGGGTCGTAGGGATACGAGTAGTGACTGGGGCTGTAGTCCAGAGCGATGGGGAAATATCCCGTGTATGAGGACAGGTCAAAAAACGCGTACGCGAAAGGAGCGAGGTGCGAGATAGGATCACCAAGACACGTGGTTCCCACAAAACAGGCAAGGCTACCCTCCCCACCGTTGGCCTCGTAGGGATCCCCCAGAATCAGCGCTTCCTCACAGTAGGTTGGCAGCGCCAGGGCAGGTGCACCCCGCCCCATGGGCCAACCGGTGACGTAATATTCGACGCAGTGGATGCACAGGTCAATGTCGTAGGCGAGGAAGAGAATATAGCCGCAGTAGTCTGTGACGGCAAGATCCGCTATGCTCAGCGCGACGTTGATGTCCGCAGAACTCGCAGGCGCGAGATCGTCACAGCAGAGATAGTCATCTGATGCCACGAGATGCATGGCCAGCTTCGCGTTGGGATTCGGTCCGGCCGCGGCGGGGTGCGCGCGGAAACCCAGAACCACGACCCCCGTCATCATAATCATGACCGCGATAGCCAAACGGCTCATCCGTTTCATTGTCATCACCTCATGGGAAAAAGGACCTGCTCCGCGTGCATTCTGTTTCGCACCCTCCGGGGCATTCTCCATTACCATTTTCACTGCCTAGTATATCACAGATGAGGCCGCTGAGGAAGCGGTAGCCCGCCTTTCTCAATTGCAGGACCTGACCCCGGCGACAGGGAACCTGGATTCCCATCGTCTCGTATACTATGCAGAGTGTCCGGCGGAAAAGCACCGGCCGGTCATTTTGGTGCAACTTACGGGCCCCTCACATGTGTCTACGTACTGAGGGCACCGGACAGTGCTGACCCTGACCGAGGATGGATGCGGATCGTGGAACCTACGGAATCCTGGCAACGCCTGATCGAGCTATTGAAGCCTTTTCATGATCAGGCCGCAGCAACGGCCCGGCGACTCAGCCGGTCCGGTGAAGACGGTGACGACCTCTTCCAGGAAGCCGTGATACGCGCGTACGAGAAGCTTCCGACCCTTCGGGATGAGTCACGCTTTCGGCCCTGGTTCTACTCTGTTCTTCTCTCGGTACACCGGAATCGAACGCGGCGTGGTTTCTGGCGTCGTTTCCTTCCTCTGGAAGGTAACGATGGAAAATCTATCGATGTGGTCGGCGAGGACGGTGTGGCGTTGGACGAACAGCGGCGGGGGTCCGATCGGATGTCCCGGGCACTCTCGACCCTTCCGCCGGAACAACGTGAGGCCGTGGTCCTCTTCGAGCTGGAAGAATTCTCCATCGAGGAAATCGCGGCCATCCAGATGGTCTCCGTCTCGGCGGTGAAGTCCAGACTGGCTCGGGGGCGTGAGCGACTTCGCCGTCACTACGAGAGACTGGAGTTTTTTTCGCGAGGGGAACGCCCTGAGCGAGAGATCCCCCATGTTGGCGCCACGCCCGCCTTCGGGGCGGTCCCGGTGACCGGGATCGCGAAGGCAGAAGGGTGTGGAAACCGAGGTGCGCCCCTCCCGGAGGGTGAAACGCCATGAACTCCCCCAGCGACAAGAACCGCGAGCGCATGGATTCGGATATCATCCAGTCGGATCTGAAGGCGCTTCGGGAATCAACGAAACGGAATCTACCGACAATGGACCAGACCGCGCAGGCGCTCTGGGAGCATAACCTGCGCGTTTCCCAGGAGGGTATCTTCATGAAGTTCCTGCATTCACTCAGACAGCGTCCGGCTCTGGCCACAGCTCTGGGAGTATTGATCGTGGCCGCCGTCCTTCTCGCCGTGCCAGTGTCCTACACCAGGACCGTGGGATACGAGGCCACGCTCGATCTGGCCGAAGCCGTTCAGCCGGGTCTGGATATCTCGGGAATTGCGGAACAGTTCGGCAAGGCACTGGATACGGACGATGTTCTAATTCGAGCCGCCCTGGCCGGTTCCAGGATCGTTGCCCGGCTCCCCGTCCAGCCCCGCTCGGATGTGGAGAGCGCGGCGGCGCATTTCGCGAAATCCCTTACAGAGAAGGGCGTTCCTGCAAAAGCGGCGATCCGTCCGCTGACGGAGCAGGTCACAGGAAACGTGTACGCCATGGCTGCCAACCAGATCGTCGAGATTCGCGTCAACAGCGAGGGCATGACCGACGAAGAGATTGAAAACGAGATTCGCGCCCAGATCGAGGCGGCCGGCTTCGAGGCCTGCCTCGTGAACGTCGACACGAGCGGCGACGAGAAGCGGATCGAGATCGGGGTAGCCTGCGACGACGCAATGTGCGCGGATGGGCCAATGCAGCTTCGCGTCAGTGTTGATGGGATGGAGCCGCCGCCCGCGGGAGCTGAATTCCGGCAGGCGATCGAGCTTCGAATCGCCTCCGAAGGCAAGACCGCGGAGGAAGCCGAGGCCGAAGCTCTGGAGCACCTTGCGGCGATGGGGTTGACGGACATCACGGATATCGATGTCCAGGCGTGCGACGGCTATTACCGCATCTGCGTCGGCGCCGCCGATGATCTTCCGTGCTGCGGCGGGGACAACACCAACAACGCCCCCAAGGCACCGGGCACCGAGGAAAAGACGTGGGGTGAGATGAAGAAGCAATTCAAGGAATAGTGGAGTACATGCGAGAGCCGAGAACCGAAAGCCGGAGAGGAGAATCTTTTTCCTCTGTCGGCTCTCGGCTCTCGGCTTTCGCTCGTGCTGGCTAATCGAAAAACATCTCCGCGAACTGCTCGGCGTCAGCAAATGAGCGGGCGATCATCTCTTCGATAAGGAACTCCTCGATCCCGAACTCGTTCTCCGCCGCCTTCTTGATCGCTTCTGCGCCGTCATTCTCGGGGGAGTACTTCGCAAACGAGACGAGGCGAACAGCAGGATCTGCGCCCGACTCGGCGTTATCACCGTGATGGCCCCCGATGGCCTTGACCAGGTACTCCGGCAGCCCCCAGTCCTCCGCCATGAGGGCTCCGACCGTGGCGTGATCGAAGCCGAACAGCTCACGCTCCAGGTCGTCCAACCGAGCTTCGTCGTTGGCGTGCAACTGATCGAGGAGAGTGGCATAGCCTTCGGAGTCCACACCTGCAAGCACGGGCACAGCGATGTCAAGGAGAAGCCCGGCGGTAAAGGCCTCGGCCTGCGTCGCCGCGTGCATGTGCTGCGCGAGTACCCGGGCCAGGGTCGCACGGCGGGCTGCCGCTCCCCAGAACCAGCCGGTCTCCATGCATTCCATCCGGCTGGGAATCTGGTCCGCGGCGGCGAAGGTCAGGACCAGCGACTCCAGGCGGGAGCGCCCCAACAGGCCGACAGCATGTTGGAGGTTGCTGACCTGAGTGGACAGCCCAAGGGCGGCGGAGTTGATCAACCGGAGGATCCGCACGGTCAGGCCAGGGTCCATCTCGACCCGGCTTGCCACCTCGGACATGTGGGTTTCGGGATCACGAAGGAGGCTGAGCAGGTTGATCACGGTGGGGGAGACGCTGGGCAGATCATATCGCCCCAGGAGCTCCCGGAGCTCTGCCCGTGGGTTTCGTTTCCGGCGCTTCAACAATGTGAGCATGTCACTCGCCCCTGCGGGCCATCTTGGTTGCCAAGATGGAGAGAAGGCCCCCGAGCAACACGTACCCCAGCAACACCTGAGTCATGGCCACGATTCTGGCGGCGGACGTAACGGGGACCATGTCGCCGTAGCCAAGGGTTGTCAACGTGACCACGCTGAGGTAGAGCGGCGCCACCCAACTCCTGTCCGGGCCGAAATCGACCCCGACCATGGAATAGAGCCCGGCGAACAACAGGATCTGGGCGACGATCCAGATGCACCACCTGCCAATGCTGCGCCCGCAGTCGCTGGTGAGCTTCCAGATGGAATAGATGAAGGCGGACAGTTTGCTGCTCTTTCGAAACTCCCACAGGTAGTTCTCGTCCACGAGGTGCCGGCGCAGCCGGTAGGCTCCGGCGAAGTTGATGTCCCGGATATCGGCGCCAATCCATTCGGCGGTCTGGAAGCCGTCCACCGCCCGCAATCGGCTCTCCCGCAGGTCGGTATTGTTGAAGACGGCCCGGTCCAGTCGGGTCAGGGAAAGATCGGCGCCGCGCAGATCGGCGGCTGTGAAGTCCGAGCCGGTCAGATTCGCCTCTCGGATCCGGGCCCCGTTCAGGTGGGCGCATCGAACGTCGGCGCCGGACAGGTCGGCCTTCGTCAGCGTGGCTTCCTCCAGGTTGATTGAGAAAAGCCTTGCATCCCGGAGAACCGCGAGGCCAAAGCCGGCCTTTCTGGCGTTGGCATTCTCCAGGTTGGCCTGTGAGAGGTCGGCCCCGGCCAGCTCGGCTCCCTCCAGGTCCGCTCCAACCATGCTGGCGCGGACACACGTCGCCTTGAAGAGAGCGGCTCCGGTGAGCTTTGCGCCGGAAAGGTCGGCGTCGGTGAAATCGGCGCCGGATAGCTGGAGGCCGGTGAGGTTTGCGCCGGGGAGAGACACGCCCCTGAAGTCGAGCTCCGACCTGGGGATCGTCTCCCCTGAGCGCAGTCTCTCCAGGAGACTCAGCGCCTCTTCGCGAGGCAGTGTGCTGGTGCGTTCCTCAACCATGTAATCCACTGTCCATCCCTGATATAGGTCAATAGGCAGAAACGGGAGGGGTAGGCTGCACGCCATCTCCTCCCGTCTCATAGGGATCGGCATGAGGGCAGGTGTTCTTGATGCTCTTTCACCCTCCATGCTGTCCCGAACTACCAGAGTTACCGCGAATTACCCGCTATTTCAGGAGCACCATCTTTTTTGTCTCCACGAATCCCGACGTCACGAGTCGACAGTAGTAGATCCCACTGGCCACGACGCAACCGGAATCATCCCTTCCCTCCCACACCACCGCATGCTCACCCATCCCCCGGTTTCCAACGACAAGAGTCCGGACCAGCCGGCCATTCACGTCATAAATGCAGAGGCTCACGTGTCCCGGGCCGCGAAGCGAGAAGGCAACGGTCGTTCGCGGGTTGAACGGATTCGGGTGGTTCTGCCGCAACACGGACTGAGTCAGAATCGTCTCTTCCGCTACGGCGACGGCGGTCAGGTGCGCCGCGCGAGCGGCTTCCGTGTTGGACCTCAGGTCCATCAGTCCCATCCCGGCCACAACCGCATAGGACACGCCGACGCTATTCCCGGCTTCGACCGATACGGGGCCGACCGTCATTACCATCGACCAGTCATCGGGCGGTCCCGGGGAGGTGTCGATGATGCCGCTCGCCATGAACGCCCATTTGCTCGAATCCTCAATGGCCCCCATCGTCGGCCAGACGTACGTCGGGTTGTGAACGAACCGGAACGAGCCCGGCACGTCGGGCGACAGGAGAGCAATCCCCACGTACGCACTGTCCAAGCCTTCGGCGTCGTACTGGTACCCGAGAGACAGATCACCCGCGTAGCCGCCGGTGTCCAGCGCCGGGTTCCCAACGTCCCAGTCCATGTAGAGACCGAGGTAGAGGCTATCGATGTCTGCGACCCCCGTGTTCTCAATACTGAAGCTCATGATCACGTAATCGTCGTCGGGAGCGTCGGCCCGCGCCACGGACTCCTGGGACACGAGCAGACCCAGCGGAGACGGGGCGCCGCTGTCGTCGAACCGGGCAGTGCCCGTCTCGGGCGTACCTTCGTCGATGATCAGCTCTCCCCCACTGACGGTCTGCCAGTCGTAGTCGCAGGAACCGTCCATCACCCGGTCCGGCGCCGTGCCGGCCCAGAACGATCCGAAGGTCAGGTAGTTTGCCGGATCGGAGGACGGATACTGGAACCCGTCTCCGAAGATATCGCCCAGCAATTTGTCCCAGTAGCCATAGCAGCCGCCGTCCGTGACGGTGAAGGTGACGTTCCCTGCGTCATGGTTCGCATACCGGAACTGGGTCACTCCGATGTCGAAAGGCTGGTCCAGCACCGGTTCGTCCGTGTCGTTACTCTCAACGCGCACGGTGGCCGAGTACCATCCGGGAGCAGTCGAGCCTGCATCCACCGTCAACGTGACGACCACGGTATCTCCGGGGGGCACGGCGCCCAGTTCGGGATCGATCGTAAGCCATGGGACACTGCTCTCCTTCGTGGGGATGCCGTCCGCATCCCCTGCAGGGAGCAGGCCGAGCGCTCCACCGAACTTGGCAAGAAGCAGCGAACGCTCCCGTTCCTCACTCGATCGATCTTCCATCCCCTTCGCTTCGAAAGCCGAGACGTTGAAGATGAGTGAGGCCTGCCCCGTATTGATCACGTGCAGGTAGGATTCTTGAACACCGGCCGGGAAGACGATCTCGTCCCACGCGGCCGGCGACAGGCTGATCTCCGGGACCAGCAAGATCTGTCCCACCACCCGGGCGCTCACAACGGCCTGGAGAGGATCGTCACTCTCGATGTGGAGCGTGTCCACAGATCCCGCCTGCTCCGTCGGAGAATACCGGATGGTCACCGCCACGCTGTCTCCACCGACGATAACCTGCGGGAAGCCGGGAGAGACAACCTGGAAGGGCACCGCCAGTCCTGTGATCCCGGAAACCGTGAGATCACAGGTCCCCGCACTCCGGATCACAAGTTCCCAATCCAGGGAGCTGCCCACGGCCACGGCACCGTAGTCATGGTCCGTTTCCGACAGGTCGATTGCGGGGCGCACACCGGTGCCCTGGAGCCACACAAAGATCTCCGGTTCAAATACATGGTCCGTGTAGACTGTCAACGTACCGTTGAACACGTCCTCATACGCGGGGGCGAACGACACGGTGATGCCGAGGGCTTCGCCCGGATTCACCACGTGCGGATACCCGGTCGTCTCGAGTCCGAAGAAGACGCCTCCCACCGAGGCGCCGGTCACCGAGAAAGGAAGTGTATCGTTATTGTAGATGACCACACCGTCCTGGTATGTCCGGCAGATGTGCACCGTACCGAAGTCGAGACCTGTGTCGCAGATCAACAGATCCTCACCAATCCCGTCGAGGTCAAGCAGAACAACGGGTTCGTCCGGATCGTTGCTCTCGATGTGCAGGACGCACGAGCACGGCCCGGCGATGTAGGGGTGGAAGACGACCCGGACTTCCAGGCTGTCGCCCGCGGCCACGCTCACTTCCCGGACCTCGGGATCCACATGGAAATTCCCGTCGTCGCACCAGGCATCCTCCACCCAGAGGCTGCCGGTCCCCTCGTTATGAACGTAGAAGGACCACTCACGACTGTCACCGCAGGCGCAGGTACCGTAGCTGTGGCCGGTCTCCGCCACGGCAATATCCGGACTCGTGATGTGGATCTCGAGCGCGACCACCACCTCTTCCTCGTCGGGATCATCACAGGCGATCACAATGGAGCCGTTGTAGAGTCCGAGCGCGAGGCTGTCGGCCTCAAACGCCACGTTCATCATGAAGTCGGACCCGGGCGCAAGCACCGTGTCCGCCGACGTGAGGGTCACGCAACTCCAGGCATCTCCCAGACTGTCCCGGACCTCCGCGCTCATCGTGAGGTCATAGGAGCCGGAGTTCATGATCTGAATCTCGGCATCCTCCGTCGATCCCGCAGACACGGTGATGACCACGAGCGAGTCTCCCACCTCGATGTCCGGGTGGATGATCTCCAGGACCTCCGGACTCAGGCCCCAGGCCATCGTCGTGCCGTCGTCAATGACACCGCCCACGTAGTATCTCCCTACGGGAACGTGAAACGCATCCCATTCGTATGCGTTTGTCGGATCGTCCTCACTGATGTTGGACGCGCCTTCGATGGAGACCTTCTCGGCCATGAAGTCTGCATAGTTCTCATCCACGTAGTAGAGGCTCACGACCGCGTCGTCGTCCGGATCGTCGTCCGTCCACTCGATATCGAAGCTCAGGTGCGTAGAATCCGGGAACATGGGTGTGTCCACGGTGATCGTCGGGCCGCCGCTTCCGGAGTGGAGCCACGAGGCGTAGTTCACAAAACCAACCGACGGGTTGTCCATCTGGTCCCAGATGGTCGAGATATTCGCCGGGTATGGAGATGCATCCATCTCGGCCGTTCCGGCGTTGCCCCACCAGTTCCGATGCGCCTTCACCGTGCTGTTTGTTCCATTGTAGACGTCGTACTGGGAATTCGAGTACAGCCGGTTGTTCATGCCCTCCCAGAATACGGTGTCCCCCAGGCAGACACAGCCGAGCGAGTCGTTGAACACGCCGTAGCTGTTGAGCGTAATCGTGTTGTCTTCCACCAGTACGTTGGCCCAGTTGAAGCTGTGGATGCCGGCTACGGCGTTGCTCGAGATCACGTTCGACAGGATGTAGGGCATGGCCTGCTGCCGGACATCGATCCCGTCGGCGTGATTGCCCGTGATGTTGTTATCGCGAATCATGGGACGGGCATTGATGAATCCCTCGCCCACGAAGGCAACTCCGTTCAGATTCCCCGAGATCTGGTTGTCGTGGACGTCGAGCGTCTGCGGCGAGTTACTGATACTGATTCCATTGCCGACGTTGTTGTGGATCTCGTTCTGGAAGATGTCCATGAACTCCCCGGCCCAACCGCTGATGAATGCGCAGTAGATGCCGCCCCCATTGCCGACCGTCTCGTTGTCGTTGACGGTACTCTGGCTCCCGCGGAATCCGGCGATGCTGATTCCGAAACCGTAATTGTCTCGAACGACGTTCAACGAGATATCGGCCACCACGGAATCGGCAATGGTCACCGAGATGCCATGGCCGCCGTTGTCGCGGCAGTCGTTGCCCGTGGCCGTCAGGGTTTCTGCCGGGTGCGACTGGAGACGAATCCCCACCCCGGAGCAGTCGTGGACCGAGCAGTCGGTAACCGTCGGATCGCTTCCGTCCCAGTCGATTCCTGTTGCCGCGTACTCGACCTCACACTCGTTGAGGGTCGTTCCGGCACCGGGACCCGAGAGGCGGATCCCACCCCAGTCGCCCGGACTCTGCCCGAGTGACGTGAAGACAACGGGGTTGCCCGGGATACCGTTGGCCACGAGCGTACCTTCGACAATGAGTTCCCTGGTTCCCGTCACATCACTGGAGGCCAGCTCTTCTCCTGCGGCGATGGTGATCTGATCAGGGGCAACGATCGTGACACTCCCGTTCATGACGTACTTGCCCGGACCGGAGCCGTCTTCGATACCTCCGTCGGACTGATCCACCAGGTTGTCCAGGTCCCAGCTCACCCCCGTTCCGCGAGTTTTGTACTCCGGCATCGCGGACACGGTGATCGTGTTCGTATCTTCGTTGGGCGGAGAAGCGCTGTCCTCGGCCCGGATCATGAAGTAGTAGGTCCTCCCGTTCTGCAGACCGGTGACCGTGAACTTGTTGTCATAGTTGGGCGCGCCGTTCTGGGGATACACGTCCGCAAGTTTCGTCCCGTCCGTGGCCGGCAGTTGGGTGTTGTAGTACACGTTGTAGCGGACGGGTGGATTGTCCTGATCGGTGGCGTGGTACCAGAAAAGAGCCACCTCACTCACGTCCGGCCCCGCAGCCTGAACGCCCGTGCTCGTGATCCACTGAGGCGGTGTCGTGTCGGTGGGAATGCCACTCGTGTATACAGGATCAGAATAGTTGCCGGCGGCATCGTATGAGAAGCCGCTGTAAAAGTACTCGGTACCATTCACCAGACCGCCGTCCCAGATCGTCGTCCCCGTGCAGTTGCAGACCTGCGAGCCGTCGTTCGGGCCAGTCGGATAGCCGAAGGTGCTCCTGCGGATGCGAAGATGATTGAAGTCCGGATCACTGGGCTTGTTCCACGTCAGATCGATCGCCCCGTCGTAGGGGTGGGCCGTGAAATCGCTGGCCGGCCTCGGCGGAATCAGGTCCCACGCGGTCGCCGTATCCTGGGCGGCCGGATGCGCTGCCGAGGAGTTGCCGTTGATATCCCGGGCGAAGGCTCCATACGCGTACTGAGTCGCGTTTACCACGTCGGTGTCCGTGCAGCTGGAACCGTTACCCGAATAGACAATCCTGCCGTCGTTCTCGTCGACGGGATATCCCCCGGAAGACTTGGCGCGAATGATAGTGCCGGTCCAGTCGCTGTCACCCGGGTTCACCCAGGTGAGCGAGATTCCACTGGACACAGTCGTCGCCAACAGCGAGGTCGGATTCCCAGGGGGGATCACGTCCAGCGGTATCGCCGAGGACTCGTTGGAGAGATTTCCCTCGGCTCCCGGAGCTCCGCGCGCGGCCACGGCCAGGTAGTACGTCGTCAAACTGGAGAGACCCGACAGCGTGTGACTGGTGACGTTGCTGAGCAGAATCGGCGAGGCCCCCCCGTTCGCCCCCGTCCCAGTGTAGTCCCCCGACACTGTTCCGTAGTAGAGGTAGTACGCTTGGGCGCCTGACGCGGCGTTCCAGCTTAGATTCAGGGATCCGTTTACCCCTGAGCTCGTCGCCAGGAAGCCCGTCGGCGTACCTACGGTGGCAGAGGGAACAAACTCGTAGGCGCCCATGTCGAGGCCGGGATCGCTCCCCGCGTTCCTGCACGGTGAACCGGCGTGTAGCCGATAGTCGCCCGACACCCGGTTCATGAACAGGGGATCCATGGCGATGTCCGAATCGGCCACTCCTTTGAAGGAACAGCCCTGGTGTTGGACGTAGCTTCCGTGACTCGCCTCGATGTCGTTATAGCCCCAGTAGATGCGCGTTGAGAGGTTGCAGTGGACCCCGACCATATGGTTGAAGTAGATGATATTGTCCTGGAGGCGGATCTCGGAACCGTTGAAGAACCCCACCCCATGATCGTTCTCGATGATGGTGTTGTTATGAATAGTGGGACTGCTGTTGCCCAGATAGATTCCACTGCAGTTGCCGCCGCAGTTCTTGATCAGGTTCCGCTCGATTTGCGGATATCCCATGGGCGAGTTGAGAGAGGTGATCCCGTCACCGCCGTTGTCGGTGATGACATTGTCCCGAATGATACACGTAACATCGGGCACCCAGATGCCCGGCTGGTACGGGGCACTGTTCCGGATGGTGAAGCCCTCGATGGTTGTCCCGTATGCCATGGAGACCACGTACTGGCCGACTCCCCCCCCATCGATGATGCTGCTGCCGGCGCCCGCCCCTTCGAGCGTCACCCAGGGTGTCATCAGGACGTTCTCGTAGTAGAGTCCGGCCTCCACCCGAACTGTGTCTCGCTCCCCGGCCGCGTTCATCGCGGCCTGGATCGAGGTGAAGTTGCTGGCGCTCGGCCCCACGGTCCACACCCGGCCGTCCTTCCAGCCGTTCAGGGAATAGAAGTTCCCGATGTAGCCGTCTTTGGTCGGGTCCTGATTGTCGAAGCCGGGCATGTGTTGCTCATATCCGATGCCGTCCCCGTTGTCGTCGTACATGGAGTGTTCACCGGCTGCCCTCGACAGCGGCCCAATCCAGTTGAAGGCTTCGGCCATGGACACGTGGCCGTCCCCATTGGTATCGACGTTGTCGGCCGGGTCGTTTCGGAGGGCCTTCCTCCATTGGCCGGCCCAGCCCCAGCTGTTCACATGAGTCGAGTCCTGCGAGGTGATGGAGATCACACCCATGCGCGAGACATTGTCGATGACCATCCCGCTGAAGCACGGGTTGTAGGCACCGATGATCTGCTTCGCCGTGATGGGCGCCATGAGAGCACCGTACTCGGAATCGGTGATCCGGCCGTCGTGGGCAACCAGATTGCATACGCGCACCGTCTGGCCGTCAACCTGCATCGTGGTGTCGCCGTGATCCACCCAGTAGATGTAGAGGAGATCCTCTGCGTCGCACACCGTGGCCGCCCAGGCGTATGCCGCCTCGATGTTGGCAACGTTGCTGGTTCCATCTACGATCTCCGGATGGGCGTCCGCGCTGTCGCCGTAGGACAGGAAGAAGATGTTACCATTCGTGAATCCACGCTCGATAAGTTCCCAGCACATACCCGCCGTATCGCCCCAGTACCATCTGTACTTCTGTCCGCTTTCATCTCCCCCCATGACGATGATAGCGTAGCGGTCCTCGTAGGAATGCCACGTACCCTTCTTCCCCGGGGGGGGCTCGTAATCATCGCCTCCAGGGACCGGCATGCCCTCTGCGGACATCTGGTATGGAAGTGGGACATCGGCCGCGCCGGACGCCGAGAAACCAGCGATAGCGATCCACAGGATAGCCGCCACCATGAGAACAGACCTGAACCGGTTCATCGCTCTTCCTCCTGTCGCTCGGGTTCTCCAACCCGTATCACTTCGGTTTACAGCAGAGGATCTTCCCGTCGATGTCGGTTCCGAGATAGGTGGATCGCCTGGTGTGATGAGATTCGGGAGATGCCGGGTCATACCTTCCTCCGCCCTTTCCGGGACCTGATTGCGGCCCCTTCACCCGTAATTCCGCTACGGCCGGAGAATCTAACAGACGGTTCTTTGTACCGCGGCCCCGGATTCATTACGGAGACGGGCCCTTGCCATCTCAGGATATCGGTGGCATAGTGAGGACAGGGAACCGAAGCGGCGGCGGCAACGGCCATCGGGATCGTTGTCCGAGATCGAGCCTCCAGTCGCAGAACTGGATCGCGGCTCCACACACTGCTTCCCGGCCTCCAAGAGTTCACGTGCCATGCTGGTTCCCTGAGGAACAGCGCGCGATCGGAGCTGTGGAGAGGGGGTGGGTCGAGGATCCGCCCCCTATTCTTGCTTTCCCACGCGGATCTTCCGGAATGGATGAAGCCGGCGGTAGATGCGCAGGTGGGTGGGGCCCATGTTGCAGGTGGTGAAGCATTCCTTGCAGATGGGGCGGCCGGTTTCGTGTATCCGCAGGGCGGCCGCCCTCATCTTCCGGTAGGCTTCGTTGTGCCAGACGTTCCGGAATCCCGCCTCCACGTGGATGTTGCCCAATGGTTCATCGCAGTAGCAGCAGGGACGGACCGCGCCGTCGGGGCCGATGGCGGCTTCCATCCAGCCCGCGTAGCAGGGCACCCGACGCTGGAGGTTGTCCTCCGTCTCGATGCTCCGCTCCTCATCGCGAATGGTGCGGAGGAAATCGAGTACTTCGCTGCGGATCCGGCATCGGGAAAGTCGCGAGACGAAGTCCTCCGATACGCCGAGAATCCACTCGCGGTGCTCCGGGTCAAGCTTGAGGAACTCGGTCTCATCCACTGTACCCATGATCCGCACGTCCAGAGAGTCGATCCCGACCTCGCAGGCCTGGTCGATCATGGCGGGCAGGTCCCGGTAGTTGTGCCGGTAGATGACGTGATCGACTTCCACGACCGGCACGGCGGCCTTCCTGGCTCGTCTCTCTTCGACCAAGTCGCGGACGAAGGTCGTCACGGTCTCGAACCCGTTCGCCAGGTTGTCCTTACCACACACCACGCCGTAGGTGTCGGGCGTCGCCGCGTTCACCGAACAGCTGACGGAGCTGCAGCCCATGCGAACAAGCTCCCGTGCGAACTCCCGGTCGGGCACCACCCCGTTGGTGACGAGCTGGGCCTTCATTCCGGACCGCTGGATGGCATCGATGATCTCGAGGACGGCTGGGTGGATGGCCGGCTCTCCCCGCCCGGAGAGCGTCACGTGCTCGACCTTCATCTCCGCCAGGTCCCGGACTACCGCCAGGGCGGTTTCCCGGTCCATGGTCTTGCGGTCCTGATAATAGGTGAGGATCTGGGTCACGGGCGCTTTCATGTACTTGCCGTGGGACTCGCAGAACTCGCAAGCCAGGTTGCAGGCGTGGGTGATCTGTAGGAACACTCGCTCCGGCCCAATGCGGGGCTTCATGCTCCGGGTGCCCATCAGCCTCGCCGCTCTCAGGGCCTTCTCTCTGATTCTCTTGAGGTTCATTTCGACCCTTCGGGTAAGTCTGCCTCTTCTCGGTACTCTCTTGCCACCAGACTTGTCACCGAGTCATCCCGCCGTGCTCACCCAGCGCAGGTGCTCCCCCATGTATCGGAACATCCCGGCGCCGGGCTGAGTCCTACCTGGACTCCCACCCCACACCGGGCGAATCGTAACACGCCCGCCGGTGCAATTCAACGCTATCGTTGGGCCCGAAAGCAGCGCGGGGATCGGCCCTGAGCCGATCCCCGCGTCCATCGGAATTTTGGGGATATCAGACTACTAAATAGCATCTTGACTGGCCTGGCCGGTATGTCTATGCTGGGGGCCAGATATTCACACACAAGAGCGACCGGCGGGACTCCAAGCTCTGGAGTCCGGGAGGCATTTGCCGCCGGTCGTTTTCTCATTGCTGGGGGCCACTTGGCGCGGGGGAGAGGAGGGGTCGGGATGCCGAAGGGTTCCCCCCTGATGGAGTGATCTTAGATTGGTCCGCCTGGCTCAAGGAGGAGGAGAGCGAGGAGACTATCAAGGTCATCCGGCAGTGCACTCACACCGGGCGTCCTTGCGGCAGTGAAGAATTCGTGCATCGTCTGGAGGATATGCTCGGGAGGGTCCTCCGGCCACGCAAGACAGGCCCTAAACCCAAATTCAACTCTTGGAGATAGCGCTCGGAGAGACTTCCGAGTTTAGTAGTCTGATGTCCCCAAAACCGGTACCGCGGCCCCGGATTCGAGGCGGAGGCGGGCCCTTGCCATACCCGCCGGATCGGGGGGGGGTTGTCAACGGCGGGATGGTGGAGTAAGGTGGGGATGGAACTCCCCGGTTGCCCTGCGGGTTCATCTCGCGGAGGCCCGGTGGAGGCTCCGGGTTCCCGGAAGATGGAGTCCTTACTCGGAGGTGAGCCATGGAATCCATGAACGGCAGGAAGAAAACCGCGCAGGTGGTCCTCCTTCTCGCGGTGCCCGTACTGGCGATCGCCGGCTGCGGCGAATCGGTGCAGACGCCGGGCACCGATACCCCGTGGACGACGTACGAATCGGATCTGCCGCGGAACCAGCCCCCGGCTACCACCGAGACCGAGCTCGACGCGCTGGTGCGCGGGAACCACGAGTTCGCCATCGACCTCTACGGGCAGTTCCGCACGGAAGACGGCAACCTCCTCATCTCGCCCGTCAGCATCCGGATTGCCTTCGCCATGGCATACGGGGGCGCCAAGGGGCAGACGGCGGCCGAGATCGCCGACGTCATGCACTTCCCGTTTGGAGGTGAAGCGCTTCACGACGCCATGAACGCGCTCGACCTGGCGCTCGCCAGGCGGAACCTGCCGGCCACACCCGATGAAGATCCGGTGGAACTCCATCTGGTCAACGCCTTCTGGGGCCAGGAAGGGGAGGCGTTCCGCCCGGACTACCTCGATCTCCTTGCGGTCTACTACGGGTCGGCCATGCGGGCGCTCGATTTCGTGCACGAACCGGAAGAGTCCCGCAGCATCATCAACGCGTGGGTGGCCGAGAGAACACGGCAGCGAATCCTGAAGCTCCTGCCGCCCGGATCCATCGATCCTCTCACGGTCGCAGTCCTCACGAACGCGCTCTATTTCAAGGCCCCGTGGGCGGACCCCTTCCCTGAGTACGCGACCTCCGACGGGCCGTTCCACCTGAAGGACGGGACGCTTCTCACAGTCCCCATGATGCATGCGACCGAATCCCACCGGTACGCCGCCGGCGACGGTTGGCAGGCGCTGGAGATGGACTACCGGGGCGAAGAACTCTCGATGGTGTTCCTGCTTCCGGATAAAGGGACGTTCGATGAGTTCGAGGCGGGTCTCGACGCCGACCGCCTGGAGACGATGCTCGGTTCGCTGGAGGATGCCTCCGTCACGGTGACGATCCCGAAGTTCACTTTCGGATCGGAGAGCATGTTCCTCAACGACCCACTGATCGCTCTCCGGATGCCCTCTCCCTTCGTTGCGCGTTCGGCCGATTTCTCGGGGATCTGGGGCGAACCTGGCGAGATGTGGATCAGCTCTGTCTATCACAAGACCTTCATCGCTGTGGACGAGAAGGGCACCGAGGCGGCGGCCGCCACGGCAATCGTCTTCGAGAGGTTATCGATCCTGCCCGGCGAGCCGGCCGTCTTCACGGCGGACCGGCCGTTTATGTTCCTTATCCGCGACCGGATGACGGGCGCTCTTCTCTTTTTCGGCCGCGTGCTCGACCCGACGGCGGAGTAGCCTGGACTATGCACGAATCCGGATGGATTCGCACACAGTCCAGGCAGAGCAATGGAGCAATCGATCAATAGAGCAATAGAGTCAGGAGAAAGGCATCGTAGAAGAACACAGTCTGCTCCATTGCGGTCCACTGTTTTGTTGTTCTGTTGCTCCGACCCATCACCGCTTGCGATACCAGGGGCGGTAGAGGGCTTTGAGCGAAGACCACGTTTCGCTCTTGATGCGGGTCGCACCGCATCCAATGCCGTACGCGCCGACTAGGCCACAGCCGTAGCCGTGAGCGCACGGTGAGTTGCAGTCAATGTGGTAATCGCCGGTACTTGGCTCGCAGAACAGCGGGTCCTCGGAAAAATTGCCGCTGACTCCGTACTGGTCCGCCACGCCGCCCACCCAATCACCCCCGGCGTTGCCGTATAGATCGCAGCACGTCAAGGTCACATTGCCAGGGTGACAATAGATCGCTTCCCCGCGCGAGCTGAATGCAACAACGGTCCTGTCGGCTTCTACGGAGGAGTAGGGTCCGCACCAGATCCCACCGCCTCCAAATGCGCCGAAATTCTCCGAGAGGGTGCAGCTGCAGAGTGCCGGGCAAGCGTTCGCACTAGAATACACTCCACCGCCGTAGACACTATCATTCCGGTACATGGTGCACCTGGTCAGGCTCGGACAGGAAGAATGGATGCAATAGACAGCGCCCCCGTAGGTCCCGCTATTCAGGTGAAACCTGCAGTCTGTCAAGGAGGGCGACGAGTGATTCCCGCAGAAAAGACCCGCGCCGTACGTGCCGCCCTCGTTCAAGAAGAAAAAGCAGTTGACAAGGTTGGGGGACGACCCGTCCATGCAGGCCACCCCAGAACCTCTACCCCCGCAGTGGCACCGGAAGATGTTGCAGTTCACTATGCGGGGGGACGAGTTGAGACAGAGTATGCCCGCGCCTCCAAACACCTCGGAGCCGGAGAAGACGAACCCTTGAGCGATCCGGAATCCCTCAATGCAGGTAGTCGAGTCGAGATTCTCGCAGTACAGGACTCTGCTCCGGCGTTCGCCATTGATGGACGCGCCGTCGGGTTCCCCGCTCTCGCTCCGCAGGGTGATACCCGACTTCATGACGATGTCGTGCTCATAGTACATCCCGCAGGCCACCAACACCGTGTCCCCGGCGCTTGCGGAGTCGATTCCCGCTTGGATCGTGGGAGCGTCGGTTGGGACATGCCAGGTGATAGCCTGAGCCGTGGACGAGAGGGCAGGGACAGCAGCACAAAGAAGGAAAAGCACTAACCGCTTCATGGGTCACCTCACTAACGGTACAGCGCCTTGATCGAAGACCAGCTTGCGTCTTCCTGCTGCGGCTCTGCCACCGCGGTAATCCCGCAACCAATCGGGAACGCGCCAATGAGATCGCATTCCGGGTTGGGTTGAGTGAACGGGGCGCAAGGTGAATTCGCGTGAAGGGTCAGATCCCCGTTCGCCAGATCGCAGAAGAGCGGGTCCTCGGAGATGTTGCCGTTGATGCCATATTGACCATCAGCGCAGTCTACGTAGTCGCCACCCTCGTTGCCGTACAGGTCGCAGCATGTGAGAGACGCCACCGCAGTCTCGTCGCACCCGATCGCGCTGTATCCACTGAAGCAGATGATGGTCCTCTCCAGCGAGAGGGTAGTACCCCTGTTACAATAGATGGCTGACCCGGGAGAGTTTGAGACGAATGTCGCATTGGTCAGACTGGGATGAGAGTTGAGGTAGAACTCTATCGCAGCACCCCAACCGCCGTCATTCTCAATGAAGGCAACACGATCGAAGATCGGGGCCCCTCGGCACCAGACCGCGCCGCCCCCCCACGCAGAGTTCCTCAAGAAGGTCACATTCGTGAGCACCATCCCACCCGAGGAGTACATTCCGCCACCGTAACAATCTCTCTCGTCGGAAGTGCTGTTCTCAACAAAGAGTACATTCGTTAGATTCATGGGCGGACCACCGGTTGAGGATGCATGTATCCCGCCGCCCTTATCGCTCGCAAAGTTGTTGCGAAACTCGCAGTCGGAAATCGTGGAATGGGAAAACACGCACTTCAGCCCACCGCCAACGTCCTCTGACACGTTGCCTAAGAAGATACACCGTGTGATTCTCGGAGAAGAGTGTTCGCACGTCATGCCCCCTCCCCTCAGCGGATCGGTCCCTCCGGTAATTGTGAATCCCTGGATGGTTGATGTAGTGTCCACGTTCTCGCAGTAGATCACCCTGCCAAGCTGCTGAGCGTCTATCGTCACGCATTCAGGCTCCCCCGTCTCGCTCCGCAGGGTGATGCCCGATTTCATGACAATGTCATGCTCATAGTACGTGCCGCAGGCAACGAGGACCGTGTCCCCAGCGCTTGCGGAGTCGATCCCCGCTTGGATCGTTGGAGCATCGGTGGGTACCTGCCAAGTGGCGGCGTGAGCGGAGGATATTGGGACGGAAAGACAGGCAAGCAGGAGAAGAGCACAGAGGAACCTCACGGCGCAGCCCCCAGTTGAACGTAGCTGAGATTACGTGGCGTTACACTCCTCTACTATACCATACAATGAGCGCAAGTGGAACCCTGCTGGAGCACTTAGAAATTGGACCGCAATAGAGAGCGGTCACTGCCCTTTCCAATGCTCTGTTCCGAGCTCTAATGTCTACTCTCTATTGCTCTGCCAGCACGCGAGAACGCCGGGGTTCAGCCCCGGCGATAGACCGTGCTGGCCGGCGCACGTCTTTCAGCACCAGAGAGGCAGCGGCCGCCGCTTTCCACCGTCTATCGAGTCCCCTGGAGTCCCAGCGACGCGCGGGGCGGCTACGCCCGAAATCCGGGACAGAGCCCTAATTAGATACTCGCATTCCCTGCAATAGCTTTCATCGTCCTGTTTCGGCGAACTAGAGGATTGGGGCTCTGTGGGGCTGTTGAAAAACCCCTTCGTTGGCACCCTTCCCGTTCGTCCTGAGTGCGGCAGGCTCGCCGCAAGGCCGGAGAGTGCCGTGTATCGAGGGACCGCAGCGACTCCGTCGCCGCGTCACGGGAGGACGGGACTTTTTCAACAACCCCTCTGTCCCGATTTTTGGTCGGCCTTCTTCGGATTCCACGTCTGAGACCACGAAGAGATGGACAGCCACTCAGTTGCGCCAACGGAATATCACTGAAACGCAAACGACTAGAAGAGGGGCGCGGCCGCCACGACCGCGCCCATGAGGTACGAGCTGCTCCCTTGTCTATCGGTAGAGGGCTTTCAAAGAAGACCAGCTGGCCGGCTCCACTGACGTCGGCGGGTCACCCGCGATTGCCACCGCGTAGTTCACAGTGGCAGTGACACCAGGATACAGGTTGATGTTCCACATACCCGCAGGATTGAAGGGCGCGAATGTGTACGGTATGGTCCGCGGAGTACCAAGAGGATGACCCATCATACCGAAGTCGTCCGAGTCCGTAATCTGCATCGTCCCTGAACTGCCCCCCGTTATATTCCACAGCGTGATTGCGTGATAACCCCATTGCCGGTACTGGTCCATGGGGCCAGGCCCTGTTTCCTCATAGTGGTAGATGTCCCCCCACCAGCACGTCAAGCCGACAGGGATGTTGTTGGTCAGCAGGCCTTGACACCACGTGATCGGATTGACCGGCGCGCTCGTGACGGAGTGCATCCACCCTCCACCACCGAACTCGGGATTCGCCATGATGGGGCCCTGCAGAGCTGCCCCGACGAAGGTGAGAGCCCAATCCTGCCAGCCCCCATCGTCGAAGGTCATGCTGTCTGCAGCCGCGTCACCACCGATACCATCTGCCCAGTACATCAATCTCCAGACGCTCCAGTTCGGAGAAGAGGCTCCACCACTGCCAATCCAAGTCGTGCACGGGTTGGCACAGCCACCGTGCACCAGCAGGTTGCTGGCACTCGCCATCCAACAACTGCGGTCGCCCGTTGGGACCATCCAGGGCCAGGCAACGGTCGACCAAGCCTCGCCGGCGTCGTGCCATGCGTCGATGTCAGTGTCAGCGTAGAAGAGAATATACGGGGGTGCCCACAAGAGCTTGTCCTGATCCACGGGCGGACCAGCGGCAGACAGCCAAAGGTGTGGACTCAGGACGAGAATAACTACGACCACCGGAATCCAAAACCTGCACATTTCGTCACCTCCTTTGTCGACAACCGCTCTGAATTTCAGAGTCCCCACTACCGCATGCTTGCATGCGGCTTCCTTACACGTCTCTATCCCCAGCGAACCCAGGCCAACAAGTCCATGCCGACTGGAGAAGGGCCTGCCTTCCCGGTGCGCCCAAGGTCGTACCGGATTGCGATCGGCCGAGAGCGCGAACAAGTGTTTCACGCCTTCGCCCCTCTGACTCGAAGGCCTTCACCACCCCCTTCCTGAAATGCGATTGTGAGTTAGGCAGCATAGGCAGGATGAACGAACATACGCATGTGTTCAGTGGGACAAGAACACATGATGAATTTCGCGTGTTTTGGTAGAAGTCTCTTCTTTCTTATAGCACATTTCGCTCGTCTTGTCAAGAGCATACGCACTTTGGGGGACGTTGTCAGCTTATTGTGCCCTTAGATGAGCTCGTTGAGATCAGCAAGATGCGCGCGGGGCTGATCAAGGGCGTGAAGTAGGGAAATGCATTCGGAAGAAATTAGATATTAGAAATTAGACCGCAATAGAGAGTCTGCTGCTTTTCTATGATGCTCTTTTCCGAGCTCTAATTTCTAATGTCTATTCTCTATTGCTCCACCAGCACGGTCTTTCGGCACCAGAGAGGCAGCGGCCGCCGCTTTCCACCGTCTATCGAGTCCCCTGGAGTCCCAGCGACGCGCGGGGTGGCTACGCCAGTAAATCTTCGCTGCCCGGTTTTCGGCTCTCGGATCTCGATCCCTGGCGCTTCTCTATGAGTCCGAACAACATCTTCGATATCACATCGAGCTGACGGCCTAGTTCGTTGTGTGTTTCGGCTCCGATGAGCCCTCGCCGCTTGGCAATCTCAAGAAGTGGTATACACTCGTGAGCGGAGGCACGGGCGATGACGAAGAAGTGCCTGCGGTCCTTGCCTCCATACCGGCCGTTGCCCTCTGCGATGTTTGCCGCGATCGACACGGCGGCGCGGTTGAGTTGGTCCGCAAGGTAGTACTTGCCCCGGGGGAAACTCTCGGTCAGCAATGTGATCCGGTCTGCGAAATCCAAGGCTTCGTGATAGATTCGCAGTTTCTCGACCTTGCCTCCGGGTGCCGGTAGCTCTATGCTGACCCCAGCAGTCCACAGACAATTGCACAGCAGAAAGGACGCCCTACCATGACAAGCAAGATGATCGCATCACATAGAGTCACCGAGATCTCCAAGTCCGCCATTCACATGATGACGGCCCTGTCCAGTGAGATGGAGGACGTCGCATTCCTCTCCTGGGCGAAGCCGACCTCCGACACACCGGAGTACATCAAGGATGCGGCGATTGCAGCGATTCGGGACGGGCTGGTGGGCGGCTATTCCACGACGTCGGGTTTGCCGGAGCTGAGGAACGAGATCGTCAAGAAACTGCAGCGCGACAACCGCATCGATGCCGCTGCCTCCGAGGTCGTCATCACGGTCGGCGCAATCGAGGGCTTGGCCGCGGCCATCATGGCCGTAGTCGACCCTGGGGACGAGGTCATCCTCCCTACACCGACCTACTCCACACACATCCGCCAGGTCGTGCTCGCCTCGGCCAAACCGGTCCTCGTGCCGACGATCGAGGAAGAGGGATTCATCCTCGATCTCCCCGCGATCCGGAGGGCCGTCACGGAGAAAACGAAAGCCGTCCTGTACTGCTCCCCGAGTAATCCGACGGGCACGGTCTTTGCCGAGGACCAGCTCCGCCAACTTGCCGAGATTGCGCTGGAACACGGCCTGGCCGTCATCACCGACGAGGCCTACGAGTACTTCACCTTTGACGACCACAAGCATTTCAGCATCGGCTCGATCCCGGAGATGAAGAGGAACGCCATCAGCTGCTTCACCTTCACCAAGACCTATGCGATGACCGGATGGAGAATCGGGTACCTCCATGCTGATGCGGACATGATCCCGCAAATCACCAAGGCGCACATCGCCTTGTCCATCTGTTCCCCTGTCGTTTCGCAGTACGCCGCGATCGCCGCACTCCAGGGGCCGCATAACTGCGTGGCGACATTCAGGGATCATTACCTCTCGGCCAGGAATCTGATGTGCGAACGCCTGGACAACCTGAAATCCGTGTTTCAGTACCACAAGCCCGGTGGATCGTACCTCATGTTCCCAAGGATCCTCGTCGAGGAAGGACGCGATTCGATCGAGTTCTGCAAGACACTGCTCCAGAAGACCAAGGTCTCGACGACGCCGGGGGTCGCCTTCGGACCCACAGGGGAGAGCCATCTACGGCTGTCCTTCTGCGTGCCCGAAGACATGATCAACCGGGCCTTCGATAGGATGGACGCGTACTTCGGAGGCTGATCCGGATGGCGAAATCCAGGGCTTCGCGGTAAATCCGAAGTTTGTTGACGAGGAAGGGCATGGCATTGTCCTTTCTCCCCCGTCAGGTGAAACACTACCGGGAAAACACGAAAGCCGAAAGCCGAGAGCCGACCGAGCCGAGAGGCGCTGTCAGCTGTTGCCCTTGAGTCTTCGACTTTCCGGCTTTCGCATCTCGCCTCTCGGCTCTCCACCAGCACGCGAATACGCCGAGGGTTCCCCTCGGCGGTCGCTCGTGCTCGTGCTAATGGAGGCGGCGGGAATCGAACCCTATAGGAACGTTTTCCCTAACTGGTTGGTGGCGCACGTCTTTCGGCACTACAAGGGCTCATGCCGCCGTCTTCCGCCATCTTTCGAGTCCCCTGGAGTCCCCTCCAGTCCCCTGGAATCCACCCCCGTCTTGGAGATATTTTGGAGACGGGAGCGCATAGGACCAGGGAGACTGTAGACGAGATGAAGGCCAACATACGCCGGACCACCTGGGGGAGCGAGCATAAGGTCATACGCCAGAGATCACAGATCTGAACCGTTGTTCCCTCCGCTTTGGCATTTGTCCCTAGGCTCTGAAACCGGAATCCGCGCTAAGGGGATTGGACGACTTGACAGGTGGGTGTTCGTTAGTTCCCGGCAAGGAACCAGCGGCAGCCGATCGATCATTTGACGACATGCTGCGCAACGGAATGCCCGGTTGGAAGCGATTTCGGCTTCCCTCTCTTGTACAAGAAGGCCACTGGGCGCTTCAGCTCCCCCACAGTCCTAAATGACAGACTTCTTTTGCTTTCAACCCACACGTTCAAATCGCTCAGAGGTTCTAGCGACCACTCCGATAAGACCATCTCTTGACTGGCACCGCTATCTTCTCGTTCCCAGCCTGCATACAAGATGTACTGCTCTCCGATGTCGAAAGGCCAAGATAAGGTCCCCGATACGTAGCCCAGCGTCTCCTGCCCAAAATCACACGGGTCGATATACAGAACCTGAGTAGAAATTGTCTCCCTCGACTCATGCTTCGCAAAACGAAGGCAAATATGGAATTGCCGGCCCTTGTCCCGGTGTACGCTTGGACGGATCGTGACTTTCGAGACTCCTTTCCCCGAATCGCCAACTAACTCCCATTCGGCCTGCCATTCTCCTTCGTTCGGCCCTTTCTGCATCACTGAGTCTGAGTCGGCAAACATGTCCAGAACAAGTAGTGCAAGGTGTTCCTCGCGACTATTGTGCACCCCCACCTCCACGTTTATCTTTGAGTGCTTGCCGGGGGGCGCTTCCTCCCTATGTCCCTTGAGCGTAATACCCGCTTTCCCTACCCATCCTCCGCCATTGAGGATCCACGTATGATTCTCTTCTACACCGTCAACAACGGCATATTGGCTACCATCGACATGGCCACCGTCGACATCGATCTTTACTCTCCGCACTCTGTTCGCTATCTTCGCGAACTCCCTCAGATCAATCCCTAAATCTGTTCGCTGCTCCGTGATGAACGACGACACATCAGCCACCCTCTGCATGGGGCCGCTCATGAAGATCGCCCCACCAGAGATACAGAGAGCTACCAGCACAGATCCCCAAATCAGCACTTCTTTCCACGAGAAGTCTCGCTGTCGTCCGGCTTCTTTGCCCGCGGCCTTTTGTTTCCCTTTCCACCAAGCAAGACCCCCATGGAACACAAATCTATCCAGGAAATAGTAGATCACTCCTGCAAGCACTGCGCCGAAAAGCACCTTCCAAATCGGATACAATCCGGGATCCATAACGGCTCCTTTTGCCGCACTCACTACATGCGCGCTCCTGGAAGACAAATGCAGAGTAGGAAGAATAATCCCAGAACTACCACTCCCAATGCATTTACTCTCCGGATGCTCTCCAAGTTCTTCTTTCTCTCCTTGCTGCTTACTCTGGCTTGATCTCCAAGACTAACGCTCGCCATAAACTTGGCGATGAGCAAGTAGAGCACTAGGTGCAGACAACAGATGAACACGAGAAGGTTCATGCGGAAGGCGTAGCTGCTGTCCGGCAAAATCAAGCTCGAGAACGTCTCGTTCATGAACACGGCTGCCCACAGGCTAATTGCCAACAACACCATCCAATGAGCCGTCATATGATTCTCTACACGATGATCCGCACCTGATCCGGGCATCGGTATGTCGCCCCCGGAAGTGCGGTGAATCCAGTCCGCTCTTTGGTGGATGGTCCGAAACTCCGCTGGCAACCGTCCAACAAATGCCAAGAAGACCGGAAACGTGACGGCGGTTATAAACTCCATGAACACGCTCCTCAGCATCCGATGCTACAGACTTCCCTTGCACACGAGCGAGAGCTCAGTGCAGATTAAGGCAGAGGTAGAAACCTCTATGCAGAAGAAGCCTACCCCGCTGCACCCCGCTGTCTTCAGCGCTCCCCCTCCATGCCCGTTCGCTAAACCTGAGCCCCTCACACCGTTGCGAACACTACCTCTTGGGGCTTTCCCCAACCGCCAGCCCCGCTCACCGGGTACAACTGATCGAATCCCCGGGGACACTTCACCCTACCACACGCCTCCCGAATTCGTCCAGTACCTGGCGTGATCGAGGGCGCTTTGTTTCCGGGCCGCTCGCACCCCCGCTGACTCTCTCTCCCACGGTGCGAGATTCCGAGGCTCTCAATTGGAAAAACCTCGCCCACCGCAAGCGCGGGTTCCCTTCCCTCCTAGATCTCCTTAGACCGCCGTGAGCTGGGATCGAATCTCAACAGCTGATCACAAAGAACAGCGCACAGTGCGTGTTGCGCATCATTCTACCCATCTCGCATCCGAGTTCAAGCTCTGGCTTTGGGTAGCTCGCGCCTGAGAAAAACGCCCTGCCGACCATGTATCGCAGCGAGTCTCTCCATGGGCAGTTTCCCGACCGGCCAGTCGAACGATTTCGAGCGCAGCCCACTACGCTAAACCCTACCCCTTCTTCTCACCCTTCAGACAGAGCTGTGTCCCCAGCTATCCTGCCTTCGCAGCCCCGTGCCCCATCGAAAAAAAACGGTCCTCGCTCATCCCGAGCGAGGACCGCGACTTACCCGCCGCGGGTGAACGCACGCTCGACGATTCCCATAATCCCGGTTGGGCAGCTCTGCGGAAGGCAAGAACGCATGGCTTGTTCCCTTCACTTCGGCTGCGCAGTTGATGGCCAGAAAAGCAGATCTGGCCAAAGGCATGCCTAGAAAATGCTGTGCAGCGCCCCCAACCGCCATCGGAATCAGCAATTACCCGTGGTCACTATAACAGAGACTCCTATGGAAGTCAAGATCTAATATGGATGCCAAGATCTAACTATTTAGATCGCACTATTCTCGATCAGCGTAAAACCCAGATCGATCGAGCATAATCGAGTCCATATATCCATCTGGGCGGCCAGCTGTCAAGACAAAATATTGCCCATGTGTGGATTTTTTTCCGGTCATTCGCACGCCTTCCCCAGCAGTTCCTCCTTCCCGGACTCACGACCAGCGCCCCGCCCATCTCTGGCTACATCATGTTGGGGATCTGCTCAAATGAGACCACTCCTGATAGCGGTGTCCAATCTTCGCCGAGAATCCCGCGGTCTCTCGTTCTTCGTGCCATCGCTCTATTCCCAGAGTTCTCAGGCATTGCGGGCACATAGGGGATGTCGAAGGGGCCGTTAGCAGGAACGTGATTTTCCTCCCCTGCAATCTTCCACCAGCGCCTTGACCTTTCAGTTTGGGCTGCGGCCTGTGTGACGTACAGATCATGAGGATACGCTCAGCCCAATCGGCTGGCAATCTCGGGGTGTCTGGCGACGATGCTGTCGCCCACTCCCTGGAGGAGATTCCTGATATTCTCCGCCCCCTCTGGATTGGTCTCCGCTATCTTGGCGAGATCAACAATCCCATCCAGGAAGGAGTCGCCTCCGCCAACCTGGCCGCCAGCTGACTCGCTTCCCACCGTGCTTTTCTGCTCGAGTCTGGCCTGCTCAACAAGGTCCATGAGGCATTGGATAAACTTCGGGAGGTCCTTGGCCTCAATCTGACCCTCGGCTCCTTCGATCAGCTGGAGGATCTTGTTTGCCGCCCGTCCGAGGGTTTGTAGTCGTTCCTTCTCATTCTCCACGAGGATCTCGGCCGTCAGCTCATGCAGCTTCCGCCTTAGGTCTCTGATTTCGCAATCGAAGTCTGCGTCCCAGCTCTTCAGTGTAGTCAGCGATCGAGGGGCTCGACAGCCGAATTGCTCTTGAAGCAAGCGCAGGGTCCCCGCGAGGCTCACGGGTGTCGGAAACCGCGCTCTTGCCATGATGAAGGCCTGCGTCACTGCCGGCGGATGCTTCTTCTGCCCACGTTTCCTTGTCCTGAGCTTCAGCACCGCCGGCTTCCGCGGCCCGGTACTCCGGCCGCTGGAACATCGGACCTTCCGTGCCCGGTCCTTGTCCACAGGTCCCGAAGTCATCTGGATCACCCCCGTGCCAGTCCGCGTGTGTCTCATCGTGGCAGATCGCGAACAGCTGTTATCTGGGTCAGCAACCAGCCAGTTTCACTCTGTTTAGGCTCCAGACAAAAAACGGCCAGGATGTTCCGGGAGCTTCCGCTCCCATCTCCCCCGGCCTTCTTGTCCGAGACGGTATGCCCGCCTCTCACTATTACTCTACGCCTGCGCGGCCACAGTCGTCAAGAGTGAATCTGTTCGGGCAAAGCTACGCTGCAGCCGAATAGATGCTTCGGTTCTCGCCACCACCCGACGGTCAGGGCTCCTTCGGTGGTGACCGATTTCCCCATGGTCCGGATTGGAAAACAGGCCCGCTGAGGGGCAATCTCGGAGGCCGAGGGTGTCGGGTCAGGGAATCGAGGTCGGGGCTCAGCGACCTTGTTTCGATGGCGGGACCTTGGGAACCTGGCGGCCAGGGTTGCCGGGCTTTCAGGCCAGGATGGGGGAGAGGCGTTCCAGTCCGTGCCCGGTGGTGACGGGACGCTCGGACGGCAGACCACAGATCTCCGAGGCGTGCGAGGTAGGTGCCTCGGGAAGTCTGAGCTGACTCCTCGACCCAGCATGGAAATCAGTATCGTGTCGCCGGACATCTCGGTGCTGCTTGCGGCCATCGCAGCGTGGGATGTGGGATTCACCTTGCACTGACCACTCGGCCGAAGGCGACGTGAAGCTGCACGACCCTGCCCAGTCGCCCCCGATTGGGCCATGTCGAACAAGCTTTACAATCGAGCGCCCCCCTTCTACTCTCCTTCTGCGCAGAAACGGGCGCAATCCAGTTCTGAACGGGAAGCAGAAGAGAAGCGACGGTCTTCTGAGAAGAAGCGACTACCATGAACGACACTGCGTCGGCGATTTCCCAACTGAGATCCTACAGAGACAAGCATCTTGAGCTTGGCCCACACCTCTGGAGAGCTGGGGGTGGAGTCCTTTACCCTCTTGACCTCCTGGCAACGGCAACCTTGAATCGATCGGTGTGCCTGATACGCGGCTACTGCGACTTGATCGGATCACATAACTTCGTTGCCGCCGTGCCTCTACTTAGACTCCAAATTGACAACTACCTCCGTTTCTCAGCGGCGTGGTTGGTGGCTGACCCACACGAACTCGCTATGCAGGTCCTGAAAGGTAACCCCGTCAAGGACCAGAGGGACATGTCGGAACATCGCATGACCGACGCGCACCTCGTGAAGATCCTAGCGCAGAAGCACCCCTGGCTTCCCAATGCGTATAAGGAAGCGTGTGCATACGTACATCTGTCAGAGCAGCATATCCTCAATGCTGTCACAGCCAGAGCGGATAGTGACGGTCGCGGCTTCACCGCGAAGATCAGCGATAACGATGAGTTCGTTCCGGATACTGCGCGTGCTGAGTCAGTCGAAGTGTTCGATGAGACAACCAAGGCGATCTTGACTCTGGTGCGTGCCTGGGCATATGCCAAAGAGCACCCAGAGTCTCTGGCGAACCCCGACGTGTGGCTCGACAAAGATAAGCAGGTGGCTCAGCTGGAAAACTGAGCTGCACTCCTCTCGAAACCCTCGCTACGGGGGGATGTGGAACCTAACGATGCAACCCGATGTCAGGCTCTGGGCCTGTACTGACCGCTTCGAAGATGCGATGCGCTAGGGCATCGGTGGCAGGTCAATCCACATCCGATCTTGCGAGACCAGGCGAGTGACCCATGCCTACCGACAAGGGCTTCCGGCGACATCTTGACGTGCTCCGGACAATGGACGATCTCCTTGGTCCTCTGAGACAGTTTCAGGAATCGCAGCGCAGGTTGATGGCAGACCTGCATGCAGGCCTGAGTGACCACGACGAGTGGATGCGGTCGGTGGGATTTGCTGTTCGAGAGCTGGAGAAGACGATCTCGTCTCTTGGCCCGACCCTGAAGTGTCTTGATGCCCTGGAGTTCCAGTCCCCAGCGTTCGACATGTTGAATTCCGCCAATGCGCTGCTGCCAGTAGTGGTGGAGTTTCAGCGAGAGATCGATGCGACGGCAAGGCAGACGACAGCGATGGCGCGGGCTTGGCACGAGTGGATGAAGGACCTCGAGGAGCTCACTGAGACCTATGATACCGTGCACTTCGCTGTAGGCTCGCACTTTGCCCGCATTGCTGAAGCGTCCCTTACGGCGCAGCGCGTGGTTTCCGCAGTCTCCTGGGAAAATATCGGAGTGGCCGTTGAAGCCACCATACAAGAGCAGGATGCCATACGCCGCTCATTCCTTGAACTCACGGAGAGCTATTCGGCGCTGACCCAGTCATTCGCGGAGGCTGGCCGATCGATCTTGTCCGTTCCTCCATTTGTGACAGGTCTGCCGCCCGTTGAAATCCTCGCCGCGGCAGATGCGTTGTCAGTGATCTCGCATGAAGCTCCGGAGAAGACGACCGAGGAAGCCAATCTGGCCAAAGAGCTGGCTGCCGACATCGAAGACGCGCTCGATGAGCTCCTCACAGACCTGGATCCCGATCTAGTCCAAACTTGGCGAGGAGCCAAGGCAGCCCTCGAGTCGGACAACCCAGACCGGTTCCGCCATGCAGCGGTTTCTCTGCGTGAGTTGGTCACCCACGTTCTCCACAAGATCGCGCCAGATGAGGAAATCCGCCTCTGGTCATCAGATCCCAGTCATTTCAGCAATAACCGACCGACGCGGAGAGCACGGATTCTGTTCGTTTGCCGCAGCATCAACCATGACCCCTTCACCTCGTTCGTTGAGAAAGATGTCGCATCTGCTCTGGAACTGATGGACCTGCTTCAGAAGGGCACTCACGAGTTGAGCACGGGCGTTTCGGAAAAACAGGCGGGCGTTTTGATTATCCGAGCGCAGTCGCTTCTTCGGCTGCTCCTTGCGACTGCGAAAGAGTGATTGGGAGACCGGCCTGTGTTCGGAATGATCCTACTTTCACCCGCGACTCGCCGGGACGAGATGATCCCGAGCCAGCGCTCTCGGCTTGCGCGTGAGAGCGGACAGCTAGCTCCCCCAGATCCTTCCGTTCCATCCCCGCTTAATGTAGTCTGCTCACAATCCACTCATTTCGGAGTAGTCACAGTCCGGGAGCTGAATGGGTGGAAATCAGGAACCCGACTGTAGATCATACCCCCGTCCATTTCGTGAACCGCTGCGTCTGGAAAGAGCTCTTTTGCCTCAAGCGGATTAAGGGCTTTGGGGTTGAGGCATATTGACAAGCCCTGCCCCCAAGTTTCAGGGAAGTCGGGGTCACCGATCTCGTATTCGAAGATCATCGGGGCGACGGCATTCGGGTCAGGATTGTAGCACGTTCCAACGCGAACCATCCTTATACTATCACATCGGTGTCGTCCAAGTTGCCCCATGCGACCGAATTTGGTCACCGTCCCACTGTTACTGAACATGACTGCACTGATGTTCTCTCCTTCAGGCTCGAAGAAGAAACCCGACGGCACCGATTTCTCACCGTGGACATGAGTCTCGACACGCCTGGGTTTGACAGTGAGATTGCCCTGCGAATCGTGTTCCCACTCGTGTCGATAACCGTAGAGGTAGGTCATGAGTGCCGAATCGGAGAAGATCAGAGACCCAGCTTCGGAGAAGTTTTCGATGGCAAACACTATCGGCTTGCCTCTGACGTGGTCGAGTTCCCAGTAGCGCTTCTGAAGCTTCGAGTACAGCGCACTCCCCAGCTTGATTGGGAGCAAGTTCTGCTGCTTGTGGAGCACGGCGTGTTCGATTTCTTCTCCACTAGCTGTGGGCGATTCTGCCTCTTCGCCTTGTGTAGGGTTCGCTGTCACAGCCTCAACGCAGATTTCAGAGTCGTCCTTGGCAGCGACGAAGTCCGGCCGAGCAGCGAGACGCACCACGTTGAAGCCAGAGCTCGATAGACAGGCGTGCAGGTACAACTCCCACACTCTTGCGTTGAAACCGGAGGTTTGGAATTGCTCGACGAAGTTCCCATCCACATCGTCAAAGGTGTCAAAGACTTCCCTCATCGTGCCGCGGGCGGGGGCGAAAAGTCTGCTGGTCCTGAGCACTTGAAACGACGGATGTAGGTTCGCCTCCAAGACAATGGGTGTGAAGAGATCCGGTTTCCTGGCCATGACTGTGACTCCGGCGGATCTGGACTAACTGCGATCTTCGGCTGCGAAGAGGGAGCTGGCAAGCCGAGCCGGCCCCGCGGTCCCACCATCCGATGTCTGAAGTGTACGGTCCCGCAACGGCTACATGTCCGCCACGTCGAATAGCTTCGGGGAGAGGTGGTTGGTCGCGAAGGCCTGGATTCTCCTGTTCGCAAGCTTCACGTATTCTTGATCGATGTCATAGCCGACATAATGGCGTCCTGCCTTGATCGCGGCGATTCCCGTCTGACCACTCCCCATGAAGGGATCCAGTACAACGTCGTCGCTGTACGTGTACAGCTGGATCAGCCTGTAAGGGAGCTCGACGGGGAAAGGCGCAGGGTGGCCTGTCTTCTTCGCAGACTCGGAGGGAAATTCCCAGACACTCTTCGTGAACTCTAGGAACTCGTCCCGCGTTATCGTCCCTTCCCTCCCATCCGGCGCTGGCCTCTTGAATGCACCTTTGGAAAACACGAGGATGTATTCGTGGGTGTCGCGGAGCGTGGGATTCGAGGGCGACATCCAGCTTCCCCAAGCAGTGGAGGTCCCAGCACTGGAACCCTTCTGCCAAATGACCTCTCCCCTCATCAGGAACCCAAGGTCGATCATCTCGCTCGCTATGGAGGCATGAATCGGTAGATAGGGCCGCCGGCCAAGGTTAGCCACGTTCACACATGCCCTCCCACCAGGGACAAGTACTCTGTGGACCTCCTCCCAGATTTTTCTCAGAAAGGCCAAGTACTCCGCCAGAGTCAGATCTTCATCGTAGTCCTTGCCGACATTGTAGGGGGGTGAGGTGACCATGAGGTGGACGCTGTTGTCAGGTAGCTCCTTCATCTGCTCTGAGGGGCCACAGATGACCTTGTCCAGAGCATTCTCCGGCACTCGGTTCTCCACGTATTGAACCGCCGCCACGTTTGGCAGTTGCTCGTACATCCTGCTGTTGTAGAAACGGGATGAGTCGTGGCTCACCCTGCCCGGAGACCCAAACGAGCTCGTCGCAGTGCCTCTACGTGGCCCCTTGCTGCTATTCTTTGGCACCTCAGTCGATCCTCCAGTTTTCCACCCACCGCTCGTAGGGATCATATTTGTCGGTGGGTCTCCGCCACTCAATCTCGATCTTCTTCGTAAGACCGTGCTCGACCAGCGCTCGCATCGCCTCCCTGCTTATTTCTACGCCTCGTGGGTTAGTTCCTGGCTTTGGCAGCTTGAAGTATCTCTCACTGCTCAGATGCTGGATAACGCCTCGCTGCGCCTCGACGGGGATGTAGTACAGTCCACCCTGTTTCCCCCAAGTGATCTGCACCACAAGGTAGTCGCAAGATGGTTCGAATTCCCGAACGAACTTCCTCGCCCGCTCGGCGTCAACCGTCCAGATTGCCTTCACCGCCCCAATTCTATTGGAGGAGGTCGTCAACGTCTTGATCGAAAGAGGCTCACCCGAGACTTTCACATCCACTTCGTGCTCGGTGATCGGAAGCTCCGTTTCGACGTTCTCCGGACCAAACCTGTGAACTAGCAGGGCGACCAGAATCCGCTCCCGTAGGGAACCAACCTCCATGCCGATCTTCCCGGCCCGAGAGGAGTCCCTTTCTGCATAGTGAAACAAGTGGGGAAGACGACGCTTGATCTTCTCGACAAGCTCGGAATCATCGAATAGCTTCTCGACGGTTCGTCCCATCACTCACTCTGCTCTGAAATGCGGGATAGTAGATTCCGCCCGTGCAACGGTCCAACCGTCGCTGACCGGATACTAGCACGCTATCTGGGATGAAGTCAACATCGTGCGAGGTTGTGCAACCTAGAGCACTTAAAGGACTGGAGATCGTTCGACAGACCCGCTCGCCGCGTTACTACTGATACTAACGCTTCTTCTTCCGGCGCGCTAGGTGAGAATTGACCGGTGTCCCTGCTTCAGCCTCGCCGAGTTTCTTCTCCAGCCGCTCAAGATCACATGTGAGGCCGAGAGCATCTGCTGACCAGAATAGCTCGGCCAGACCCACCACCCCAACTGCCTCAGTCAAGCGATCGTGCCATTCTGCAAGCTCACTCATAGTCACCTTCTCGTCCCCGCTCCACTCCTCGCGAGGCACGAGCTTGTCGGTAAGAGTCATTACTAGCGAAAAGCACTCTTCCAGCATCGGTCTCTCACTGAGTTCCGCTTCTGACAGTGTCTCGAAACGCCCCCAAAGTGCCTCACGCTGGTCGATCACGTCCTGGGCTAACGTGCTAAAGGCATCCTGGTTCTCCCGGATATATCGCTGCGCAATACCAGCGCCCAGATCGTCGAGCTCTTCTCGATCTCGTCCGAGGTTGGCGAAGTGCCCGCACATTTCCCACAGGCGCGCCACTGTATCCACGAACTCCTGGAACTCCCGCAACCTCGGCAACTGCCAATGCTCGAGTCCAGTACGCTGCCAGGTCACATCTGGAACGGGAAGAGCTATGTGCCGCCACTCCTTACTCTCCCCGGCGGTCTGCATGTGTACCGCGCCCCACAAGTGCGGATAGGCTGTCTTTCGCAAGCTCTCGCCGGCAACCAGAGGAACGGCAACAATATGCTGCCAATACAACTGGGCAACGAACCCCTGCGTATCATCGTCACGACAGGCGGCCAGAGCGCTCCGCAGACATCCTTCGACGACCCTCGAGGCATCCAGAAGGCAGCTGGGATCGGAGGCATCGCAGGCGATCCACATCGTGGGCTTGGATTCCCATCGGGCATGGGTGTGGAGCACTCTGAAATCGATACCGTCCCCGCTGATCCGAGTCAAAGCCCTGTCCAGCTTTGTTCGGAGGTCGGCCAGAATCCGCTCTGTGTCAAGATTCCTCAGAACCTGAAGCCGCGTTCTTCGGTCAGCCGCGTCGCGAGTAGAACCTGGGTGCTCCACGAATTCGTGCCAGAGGAGATAAAGCCCTGAAAGTTCGCGCATCTCGCGCGGTGACAATCGTACATGCTCTTCGATTTCAACCCTTTCGGCGAAGACTCCTCCCAACTCGAGCTGAAAGCCATCGATGCCCTTGCACAGATCTGCCAGGTTCACCTTCGTTAGTCGTCGATTCTTTGCGTTAATACCGGCCTTCTTGAGCCGGATCGCTGTCTGCTTGCGCTCCTGCTTCCCCTTGATCTTACCCATCGTGCCATTCCACACCAGCACGGGCGGTGCCTGGGTGAGGAAGTTGTCCAGGGCGCGCGCATATTCCCGAGCGACTTTGCTGTATCGGCTGGCCGCCTCCTTATGCTGTCCCAGCGTCTTCCCCGCTCGCTGCGCTGGCAATTCGTCATCTCCTGCTGAGTCCAGTCCCCATTCGTCCACAGCGCATTGCGGTAGGAACGCAACTCGGAAGCAGTCCGTCTTGAGTCGCTCCCATCTGTCCAAGCTAAGGTGTTCCTCTATGATGTTGACTGGCCTCTTGCTCTCGTAGTGACCCAGTATCCCCGCCCGCAACTCAGCGCATGAGTCGAGTACGCTCTGGCGGATTCGCAAGACCTCATTCGAGAGATCCGCCCAGGTGGGCAAGCGGAACTGGAAATCAGCCAGCTGTGAGAAGAGGTGGTTCAGCTCCGGCCCCCAGCGCGGCAGAAGGTACTTCTTGAGGATTCCAGTCTTGACCGATTCGTCATGTGGAGGATCCACCAGGCTCGTGAGGTGCCCAATGCCCTTGCAGCCATATCGTTCCTTGAACGGCAGAACACAGCGGATGACACGGAGCTTGGAGACGACAAGGTCATTCAGAGACGGCTTCGCTGTCTGTGTTGTGCTCGGATCCTGCGAGCTCAAACCTATCTCTTCCCCTGTTAGCAGAAAGACCGCGGTTACGAGGTCGTTTTCCTCCACCAGCGATATTGCGCCGAGCGCAGATCGCAGCTTCTCCAGAATTCGTTCCCGATTTCTCTCGTACCACTCCGAATACCTCTCTCCCCACAGTTCAAACACACCGACGCAGGTCTCGCACATCGACTGAATATCATCGCATTGAAGCACAGCTGTGAGCACATCCTCTGATAACCAGTCGCAGGCTGGGCTTTCAGTCCTCAGGTGGCCAAGCCAGAAGCACACTTCACCCAGAGAACGCCAGTCCCGATCAGTTGCAGGTGGTGGGACAGACTCGCTCCTGAATCGCATGAAATTCTCGTAGTGAGTAAAGATACCCCGCGGATCCGCTTGCCGAGCCGCGAACCCGTGCGCCGCTTCAGCAGCGCGTTGGCCGGTTTCACCTAAACCCGAGAGCATCGCTGGTGACTCGAAATCCGAGATGCCGGCAACATCAGAGTTGAGCATGAACCACCAGCCCTCATTACAACGCTCGAAGGCATCCCGAATAAGTTCTTCGTTCTCATCGACATAGTCCCGTACACCGACCCAAAGCACCGCACGTACACAACCCCGCACACCCGTCCATGTCTTTGGGTGGAAGGAGTTGACCGAATCCAGAATGGCAGCGCGCGAGCCGGCTTGGTGCAGGAAGGAAAAGAGCAGGAACCGCTCCAGATCCCGCTCTCGAATCAGCGGTAGCACACGAGCGGCAGCCTCTGGCCACGGTGAAAGCGCAGCATCGGTCAGCAATCTAGCCAATATGGTGGACCGGATAGGGTGCAGTGCGACGACATACCTTCCATCCGGCGTCAGGCGGAGGAAGTACTCCTTCTCAAAGGTGTCAACGCCGGAGTTGTTTGTCCC
>JAGLYR010000006.1 GCA_023132135.1 Candidatus Eiseniibacteriota bacterium
TCACCCTGTCACCTGTCACTGGATCCATGCATCGGCCTTCTCCCTGCTTCGTCCTCGGTTTTCCTCACATTCGCCTTTTGCCTTGACACTACCGCCCCCACCGTGTACTCAAGCCATGTAGCATTCGCTACCGCCTTCATGGGAGAGGATATTGCCCAAACGGAGACAGCGATCCTCGTCAGTGATCTCGCCTCCGCAGCTGGAGACCGGGGAGACCGTGGCTTCGGTTGTGGAAAAGTCCTTCCTGGCCTACAACAGCCGGAGACTCGGGGAGGCCTGCCGTCTGTTTGTGGAGAAGATAGCCAGGCCCAGGACGCGGATTGCCCTGGCCATCTCCGGTGCTCTCACGCCTGCCGGATTGGGGGCCTCGTGCATCGTTCCTCTCATTGACCACGGGTGGGTGGACTGGATTGTCTCGACCGGTGCGAATCTCTATCACGACCTGCACGTGACTCTCGGTTTTCCGCCGCAGCGGGCTCCCCGGGATGTAGATGATGCCCGCTTGCTGGAGGAGGGCCAAGTCCGCATATGCGACATTCTCCTTCCAATGGAAGCGTTACTCGAGACAGATTGCTTCATAAGAGACACCGTCGGAGCGGCGGTCGATGAGGGAAGGCTGAAAGGACCCTGCTCATCGGCGGATGTTCATCGGCTGTTGGGAGAGGCGCTCATTGCAAAGGACCTGCGGTCGGTGGAGAGGAGTATTCTCGCTGCGTCTGTGAGGTGGGACGTCCCCGTGTATACGGGAGCCGCTGGCGACTCGTCCATCGGCATGAACCTGGCCGCGCTGGAGCTGGCCGGGCGGCGGGTCGGCCTGGAAGGCGCCAGAGACGTCAATGAAACCGCTGCTTTTGTGTACGACATCAAGCGTTCGGGCGGACGGTCAGCCGTCGTGATTCTCGGGGGGGGCACTTCGAAGAATTTCGCTCTGCAAACAGAACCCCACGTCCAGGAGGTTCTCGGGTTGGATGAGAGGGGCCACGACTTCTTCATCCAGTTCACGGATGCGAGGGAAGATACCGGTGGGTTGAGCGGGGCGACTCCTTCCGAGGCGGTGACGTGGGGCAAGGTGGATCCGGACCGGCTGCCCGACACGTTGGTTTGTTACGGGGACTGCACGATCCTGGTGCCGCTGTGGACGGCCTACTTGCTGGAGCGGTGCCGGAAACGCAAGCCTTCTCGAATCTGGAAAAGGCGGGACGCGTGCTTGAAACGACTGGGCGCGGATTACGCGTCGCGGCGCTAGCTTTCACCCTGGGACTGGGCCCTCTGATTACTCCGGGCGCCTGCGAGGACCGGGGAGATGTACCGGAGGAGTGTGCCGAGCCACTGCAGTGGCTGGCCAGCGCCGAGGACACTCCTAACGACAATGGTTCGTCTCTCACAATCCGTTGGATGGCAGCTGGAGATGTTCCTCAGAGCACGCCGGTGCGGATTCTCCGGCAGGCCGAAGGCGACACCGCATTGTGTGAGATGGGTCGGGCGAAGCTGGGGGATGGCACATACGAGGACAAGAGCGGTTTGGAAAGGGGCCGGCGATACCGGTATCGGTTGCTGGTTCCGCCTGGTTCGGGACTGGCCCACTCGGCCGAAACCATGTGGGTCGCGCCGACAGCCCAGTGGTTTGACGGCGGCGGGATCGCTGTCGCCATAGCCATCTCCATCTTCTGCCTGTTGGTACTTGTTTGCATCATTCGAGCCCGACGCGGCGCGGACGTGTTCATCCGGAGAATCCCGGGCCTTGAGGCAGTGGACGAGGCCATCGGGCGGGCGACCGAGATGGGAAAACCCATTGTGTTCTCGCCGGGAATCGATGAGGTGGACCAACCGGGGACCATCGCGGGACTGGCCATTCTGGGGAATGTCGTTGAGCGAGCCGCTGCCAATGGAACCCGCACAATCGTACCGAACCGCGATCCCGTGGTGATGACGGTGACGCGGGAAATCGGACGGGAGGCCTGCCTGGTTGCGGGCCGTCCGGAACTGTACCGGGACGAGGACTTCTACTACGCGACCTACAGCCAGTTCGGCTACGCGGCCACGGTGGCGGGTACCATGGTCCGGGAGCGTCCGGCGGTCAACTTCTTCATGGGGAACTTCGCGGGGGAAGCACTTATTCTTGCAGAAACCGGCTATTCCACCGGCGCGATGCAGATTGCGGGATGCGATGCGGACACACAGCTGCCCTTTTTCATTACGACCTGCGACTACACACTCATTGGGGAAGAGCTGTACGCAGCGGCGGGATATCTGTCCCGGGACCCGGTGCTTCTGGGAAGTCTGAAGGGACAGGACGTGGGCAAACTGATCCTTATCGCCGGGATGATCGCCGGAGTCGTGCTGGCGGTCCTGGGCGTGGATATCGGGTCCTTTCTGAAATGAGCGGGAAACACGCTGATGAGCAGAACAGCCGCCATCATCATCGCCTTTGTCCTGGGTCTCTTCATGATGATCCAGTTCTTCATTCCCCATCCCGCTGTCACCGGGATCTATAACACACTCCTTGACATCAAGCAGATCGTTCTTGGGTGCGCTTTCATACTGGGAGTGCTGAGCCTCATCCGCTTTCATGCCGGGCGGATCAGGCAAAAGCAGGCAGGCGGGTGGTACAGCTCGGCGGCATTGCTGGGTCTTGCCGTAATGGTGGTGATGGCGCTGGTCTGGGGTACGGAGGACGGACCCTACCGCTGGATGTTCAACAATGTGCAGGCGCCGATGCAGGCCACGATGTTCTCACTCCTGGCTTTCTTCGTGGCAAGCGCGGCCTACCGGGCCTTCCGGGTCCGAAACCTGGACGCCAGCGTTCTGTTGGCCGTGGGTGTGGTCGTCATGCTGGGACGGGTGACACTCGGGACCCTGTTATCATGGGACATCGGTGGGCAGACCCTCAGCTTGGCGGGCGCCTCGGAATGGATTCTTCACAGTGTTAATGTTGCTGCAAAACGGGGCATTCTGATTGGAGTGGGATTGGGGATGATCGCCACGGCGCTGCGCATCATCATTGGTCTGGAGCGGACGTATCTGGGAAGAGACTAGGCGACAAGGCGAGAAGCGGAGGAGGCGGATGTTTTCCGCGCAATCAATTGCTGAGAAACTTGCCGCTCTTGATCGGCGAATCATTTTCCTGCTGGTCGGAATCGTCGTGCTCATTCCGCTGCTCGTTCCGCTGGATCTGCCGGTCGTGGTCTCGAGGGAAACGCGGGATTTCCACGATGAGATTGAGGCGTTGAGCGACAGCGCGGTGTTGATGCTGGCAATCGACTACGAACCGGACACAATGGCCGAGCTGGACCCGATGACGCTGGGCGTTCTCAGGCACTGTTTCCGCAAGGGTGTCCGGGTAGTGGCCCTGAGCCTGTACGCGGGTGCTCCCGGTATCGCTCAGCGTCTCCTGGAGAAGGCGGCGGGCGAGTACGGCCGCGCCTACGGAGAGGACTACATCTACCTGGGATACAACCCTGACTGGTCGGGTACGATGTTGAGGCTGGGCGAAAGCATCAAGGCGACCTACCCTAAGGATCAATGGGGAACACCGAGTGTGGATCTTCCACTCCTGAAGAATGTGGATTCATACGATGATGTGGATCTCCTGGTGTGCATCAACGGGAGTAAGTACGCAGAATTCTGGGCGGCCTATGCCCAGGCGCGGTACGGCCAGCGAATGGTCTCGGGCAACACGGCCGTCATGTCGGTGTTCATCTACCAGTACTACAACACCGGACAGATCTCGGGTTTCCTGGGTGGGATCAGGGGAGCGGCGGAGTACGAGAAGATGCTCGGACTCCCGGCGGACGGAACGATCGCGATGGGGTCACAGTCGTGCGCGCATGTGCTCATCGTGTTGCTGATCATAGCGGGAAATGTGGGTTACCTGCTCGCTCGCAGGGCGAAGCGAAAAGGTAGCATCTGATACTCCGGATTTGGATTGCAGGACGGCATGCACATCTCCTCCGACATCGGCATCTGGATCGCGGCTCTGGGTACGATAGCGATCTTCAGTTTTCTTTATAGGGAAAACCCGGTGTTCCGGTTTGCCGAGCACCTGCTGGTTGGCGTCTCGGCCGGATACTACCTGGTCCAGTATGCTCACTCGGGGCTGATCAAGAAGTTCTGGTATCCGCTCACAGCGGGAGGCAATTACTGGCTGGTGTTCGGGGCGCTCCTCGGTGCGATGATGTTCCTGAAGCTCAACCGGAAAACGCGAGGTTGGGGGAACATCCCGGTTGCCTTCTACGTAGCCACGGGAGCGGGCTATCTTATCCCGTCCGTGATGAAGTCAATGGTGCTTCTCCAGGTCGGGGGAACTATCCGGAATCCCTTCGCTGCTGGAAACAGTGCCGGGGACGCAATCACGACGATCGTCATTTTCGTCGGTGTCATCTGCACTCTGGTCTACTTCTACTTCTCTGCTCGCCGGACAGGCGTGGTCAAACACGTTTCCCGGGTCGGCATGCTCTTCCTCCTGGCCGGGTTCGGGGCCACCTTCGGTTACACTGTCATGGGCCGGATTACTCTCCTCATCGGGCGATTCCAGTTTCTGCTTCGAGATTGGCTGGGTGTAGGAATCTAGCCTGAATAACCCAGGCTATAACCGGCGTGATTGATGGGGAGCGCAAGCGGCGGACAGCAGCATTCCCCAATCTTGGCCTGCATTTCTCACCAGCCTCGTCGCTTGTCACCCTGCCACCTGTCACTGGGTTGAGGCCGGCCCCCGTCGGTGTGACGAGGGCGAGTGACAAGTGTCGAGTGTCGAGGAAATAGGGCAGCCTGGCGCGCGCAGGCACGGCGGAAGCTATCCACGTCGGCGGATTTGTTCCGCGTGTGTGCGGTTTTGCCCATTCGGGCCGGTGGGTATGTTGACCGCGCCGTTAAACTCTGGTAAGCTGCCGCCGATAGCAGGGATGGAAGGAGTTTGGTTTTGCGCTTGCCTGTTGGCATCAGTTGGACGAACGCTGTGTGCGTGCTGCTCCTGGTTGGTCTGGCCACGCGGGACGCCGGAGCTGTCTGCGGAAATGAGGAAGAGCATTTCCTCCATCGGGCCCGCTCTCTGGTGGAAGAAGGAGAGGCCGGAAGGGCGCTGTCCGTCCTGAGAGACGGACTGGAGTCGTCGCCGGAGGAAGTCCAGGGATGGTTGCTTGTGGGGCGGATTCTGGGCGAGCTGGGTGGCTACGAGGGAGCGGTGGAAGCCTACGGGAGAGTTGCAAGGGATCTCCCATTGCTGGGGGATTGTGCGCTTCTTCTCCGGAGCGATCTTGCTCTGGAGCAGGGACGGACGGCCGACGCGGAATCCGGCTATCGCGACGCATTGCGGGAGTTCCCTGGATCGCCCCATGCCCGCCGCGCGTTGCTGGGACTGGGCCGGGCGGCCAGTGCTGAGGGGCATTGGCGGCGGGCGGCTGAGGCTCTCGATGAATTCCTGGCCAGGAGAGGTTCCAAAGAGGAAACGATAGAAGCACTCCAACTCCTGGCGGCGGCCCGCCTGGCTGAGGACGATTGGCTGGGAGCGCAGGCCGCCTACTACGAGCTGTGGAAGGACCACCCGGGGAGCGAGGAGGCGGCAATGGCCGCCGAGGCGCTGGAGTTCCTCCGGACAACGCAGGGGCTGGTGCCACCGGTGCTGACGCCGGAACAGAGATTCGGGCGGGCGGAAAGGCTGAGGCGGGCGGGGAGTCTCAATCAGGCGGCCGCGGAGTTCGAGAAGATCGTGCGATCAAGCCCGGAGTGCGAGCTGGTTCCCGAGGCTGTCTATGAGCGTGGCATGATCTACTTCCGCCTCGGGGAAAACGGGCGGGCGATGGAGTGCCTGAAGAGCCTTGTGAAGCGCTATCCGGCTTCGGGTGCGGCGCCGGACGGGCTATATCTGATGGCCCGTATCCACTGGCGAAAAGGGTTCCGGCACCGATTCCTCTCGGCCTGCGAAGACGTTCTCGAGAGATACCCGGACACGCGCGCCGCGGAGAACGCCCAGTTTGCGCTGGGAGTTTTCTACATGGAGCGAAACAAGCGTGACAAGGCGCTGGCGGCATTTCATGGAACTATCTCCGGGGATCCGTCCCACTCGCGCCGGCACGACTCACTCTGGAAGCTGGGCTGGCTGGAATACCGGGATGAGAGATTCGAGGAAGCATTCGCGAGTTTCTCTCTTCTGGCCACCGAAGCTACATCGGGCTACCGGAAGGCGTCGTTGTACTGGTCTGCGCGGTGCCAGGAAAAGCTGGGTAACCGGGAGGAGGTCGAAGAGATCCTGCGCAGAGTTGCGGCGTCCTACCTTGGCGACCACTACGGGATCCAGGCCGGTGAGAGGCTCCTGGCGATGGGAGCTGGGGACATCGGGGATCG
>JAGLYR010000060.1 GCA_023132135.1 Candidatus Eiseniibacteriota bacterium
CTCTTGTCCGGGATCTATTCTCTATTAGCTACTTCTCTATTGCTCTGCCTGGACTGTGTGCGAATCCATCCGGATTCGTGCATAGTCCAGGCTAGACGAATCGCCGCATGAGATCCCGAACGGTCTCTTCGAAGCGTCCCTCGTCCGCCAATCGCCGGGCGCGCTCTTCCGCCCATTTCCGGCGCTGGGGATCCCGCACATCGTCCGGGCAGCGGAAGAGGCCGCTCCTGCGGCCGATGATGTACGTATTCTGTTCATCCGTCGGCAGAGCGAGGAAGTGATCCAGGCAGGCGAGGATCCGGGGTTTGTCTTCCGGGAGTTTCCCTTCGACTTCCATCAGCAGATTGAGGATGTGGTCGCTGGCGAGATACGACCCGATTCCATCCAGATGCTCAACAAAGGTGCGAATCTCCTGGACGATCTCGATTTCCCGGAGGAGTTCGAACTTGCCGCTGCGAACCATCTGCGCCAGGGGAACCCCCCGCGGGACAGCCAAGCTTCGGAGACGGATGAAGTGAGGATCGATCTCGTTGAGGACGCGGGCGGTCTCCACAGCATGCTCGTTCGAGAGCGCACGGCCGCCGAGGCCCGGCATCACGTACTCCGAGAGTTCGAGACCGGCTTCTATCACACGCCGGCCGCCCACGATGTGCCTTTCCGCCGTGCACCCCTTGCGGACCGACTTCAGCACATGGTCGCTTCCCGATTCCAGCCCTACGTGGACGCGGTCGAGGCCGGCGGCGCGCAGCGTGTTCAAGTCCTCGTCGCTCCGCCGCGCCAGGGTCTGGGACCGCGCGTAGCACGTCACTCGCTCCAGAAAAGGGAACGTCTTCCGCAGCGCCCGAAGGATGCGCGCCAGATCTTCCGGCTTTACCACCATGCTGTCGGCATCCTGAAGAAACGCCGACGTTCCCCCGCGGTAGAGCCACATGACAAGAGACTGGATGGGAAGAGTCGCACCCGGGGCGTGATACAGCTCCGCCAGGAACCCGGGAGGAAATTCCCCGCCGTAGCCCCGGGCAACGGACTGAGCGCGGATATGGTCCAGTCCCCGGGCCATCGCCCCGATATCAGCCAGGACTTCATCCACTGTCCGCCGGGAGAACTTGCTTCCTTTATATACAGGGCAGAAATCGCAGCGATTCCAGGGGCAGTTACGCGTGACCCGCAGGAGAAGCGAGGTTGCTTCGCTGGGTGGTCGAATGGGACCTTGTTCGAAGGAGATGTCTTGCATCGCCAAACCACTATGCTCTAACCAGCTCAGAGCCGGGACCAAGTGTCGGGTCGAAGGGTACCGCGTTCATCAATGTATTTGACATTCCCCCGCAAGATCAACCACAATACAGACCCTGCCCTCAAATCCTTGGCGGTGGTCCATGCGTTCGATCAACACAGCAGACTCGCAAGCCGGGGCACACCCCTCACAGGATGAACCTGCATTCGCGCGACGGATCCCCGAACACCGCTACCAGATCAGCGGAGGTCTGGCCACGCGGATTGCCTGGAGGGGTCTGCGTAACATCCTTCGGAGACGTCCCGTTCTCCTCCCCTTCGAGGTCACTCGCAGCTGCAACTGCAGCTGCCGCCACTGCCAGCTGGGAGGGACAATCCCGGACGAGGTGCAGGCCGGACCCGAACGGTACCGGGAACTGGTCGAGGCCATTCAACCGGCGGCTTCGCAGATTTCCGGCGGCGAACCTCTTCTGCGTTCGGACATCCTGGATATCGTCCGCGCCATCAAGCAATCCGACGGGCTCCCCTACCTGATTTTCGTCTCCAACGCTGTCCTTCTCACGGAGGACAAGTACCTGGATCTCAAGGAAGCCGGGGTGAACCAGTTCTCTGTTTCGCTCGATTTCCCCGACGACCGGCACGATGCTTTCCGGGCATACCGAGGGCTGTTCCAACATCTCTCCACACTTCTGCCCGGCCTCGCGAAGAAGTACGGCTTCGGCGACATCGTCATCAACACCGCAATCCAGCGGGAGAACCTGCCTCACCTGATGGAGATGATAGACCTGGCTCGTTCGTGGGGCATCTGCATATCCTTCAGCGCCTACACTGTTCTACGGACGGGCGAGGAGAGGCTGGACATCAAGGCGCCCAAGGATCTGGCGCAGTTGAGGAGAACTCTCGGGGAGATCATGGCCGCGAAATCCAGAGGCGCTCCTGTGATCACCCCGGATCCGGTTCTCAAGCGGACCTGCGAGTATTTTGAAAGAGGTTCGCTTCCAAATTGCGCGGCCGGGCGACGTTCCGCCTGCGTGATGCCCAACGGGGACCTTGTTCCCTGCGCGTATTTTCCGACGACTGCTTTCGACACACAGGAAGAGATGCTTCGGGAGTTCACCAGCGGGAATGAGTGCGGTAGGTGTTTTGTCTCCGTTCGCGCCTACACGGAACAGTCGGTGTTCGATCTCCTCTCCGGATCCCTCCGCACGTACCTCCAGCGGCGGAGATCCCGGCGCGCCTACTCCGCTTGAGGCGATTGGAATACGTTTTCCTGGATGAAGGCATAGACCGGGCAGGACTTGCACTCCTCCGGCGTCGCGCTGCAACCCGTCCCGCCCAAGCGCCAGCAGGGTGTCAGTGCACCCTTTTCCTTGAACTTCGAGCACACCGCCCGCTCCTCCTCGGAGCAGTTCTTGATGCTCCAGCACGGCAGCTTCGAGACGAGCGCCCGGATTCCGGCGAAGTTCAAACCGTGTTTCCGGATGAGAGTGCGGATGACATCGACAACCTTCAAGTCATTGAGAGAGTAGAGTCGCCGTCCCGTGCTGGTCCGGGATGAGATCAGGAGTCCCTCTCGTTCGTAGAGCCTGAGTGTCGATTCCGAAACCCCCAGCCTCTTTGCAGCAACCCCTATGGTCATGATCGGTTCACAGTTCCCAGGAAGCTCCATCTCAGGTTTCCTCCGAATGCCCTCGTCCGGGATCTACTTCTCGACTTCTCCATTGCTCTGCCTGGATTATGCATGAATCCAGGCTAGGGGCCACCGCGAACCTACACCTCTGTCCGCCCATTGTCAACCAACGTCCTCTTCCCCCCGTCACTGGACTCTCACCCACACCTTTCTGGATCGGGGACCGTCGTACTCGCAGAAGAAGATGGCCTGCCACGTTCCCAGACAAATCTGTCCGCCCTCAACCAGGATCGTAGCGGATGGTCCGACCAGGGTAGTCTTGATGTGGGAATCCGCGTTGCCCTCGGCGTGACGGTAGTGCGGGCTCTTGGGAAAGGCTTTCGAGAGTGTGTCCTCGATGTCCGTACACACTGAGGGATCCGCACCTTCGTTGATGGTCACTCCGGCCGTGGTGTGGGGAACGAAGACGATGCACACGCCATCCTGCACGCCCGATTCTCTGACTGCTTCCTGTACCTCGCTCGTGATGTTCACCATCTGCGATCGCGATCGTGTCCTGACTCCGAATTCGTGCATGCTCGGCCTCCACAAAAATAAAGAACATCGCGAATTGATGTTGACACACAATCAGAATCTGCTAAGCTTTGAGTTGAAGAGGTCATGACTCAAAGCAGCCGTACGATAGGGGGGCGAGAGTTTTTTGCCAAGCCGCTTTGGGGAGTGACCTCTTCCTTTGTTCTCCCGCGCGAGCGACCACGCGCATTGGCTCGCCTTTTCCCGGGGATGTCCGGAACCCCGATTCCTCAGTCCACAGAATACGCAGACCAGGCAACCAGATCAACAAACAACCATCCACCTTCCGGCTCTTCCGCCTCGCCGGCAGGTCCGTGCATCAAGACAGGATGACAAACTGAGGAGATCATGGACAAACGTGTGGAAAGAGCCGCAGATCTCATCCGCCAGGCGCGGCATGCGATTGCATTCACGGGCTCCGGGATTTCCGCCGAGAGCGGCATTCCCACCTACCGCGGTGCGGGCGGCGTCTGGCACAAGTACGACCCCGCCAAGTACGCCAGCATCGATTACTTCCTCAAGGATCCATCCTACTGGTGGCGGTTCTTCCGGGAACTTCGCGGGCCGCTCCTGCAGAAAGCCCGGCCTAATCAAGGACACCTGGCTCTGGCCCGGCTTGAGGCCGAGGGTCATCTGCCTGCGGTGATCACTCAGAACATCGACGGATTGCACCAGGCCGCCGGATCCAGGAACGTGATCGAACTCCACGGCACGGCTCGCCGCACTTCCTGTATGGATTGCGGAACCGCTTTCCCCATCGACGAGATCCTACCCATTCTCGACCGGGAGATTCCACCGCGTTGTCCGAGGTGCGAGGGGAATCTGAGGCCATCTGTCATCTTGTTCGGAGAAGCTCTTCCGCCGGACGCTCTGGAGAAGGCCGACCACGAGACGCGCGCCGCCGATCTTGTGATTGTCGTCGGAAGTTCCCTGGCTGTCTATCCCGCCGCGTCCATCCCCGAAATGGCCAAGACCAACGGTGCGGGTCTCATCATCGTCAATGTCGATCCCACGCCGATGGACAGCGTGGCCGATGTCGTTTTCCACAACAGCGCGGGGACCGTTCTGCCGCAGATTGTCGCGAGGATCTAGCCCGCATTTCTCACCTGGAGGTCCGACATGGCGAGCAAAAGAAAACGACGCGTGCGATTCGGAAGCAGGTTCTATGAGAGAGTCTGTCTTCTCACTCCGGACAGACCGGATTCGAGGGACTACGACCTCGCGTCGTACTTGGGGCCCGCGGCTCGCGGACTCCCGGTGCCACCCGGAAGGGACTACGCCGGGGACGTGGGACCCGTAGCCGACCAGGGCGAGACGGGCTCATGCGTCGGCTGGGCAGCGGCCCACGGACTCCGGCGGTGGCTGACCGGACTCGGAAAAGCGGCGCCTCGTCTCTCGGTCCGATTCCTCTGGATGGGAACCAAGGAGACGGATATCTGGCCGCTGAACGTCATCAACGATCTGGCCGGCACCAGCATCCGGAGTGCGTTCAAAGTGCTCAATCGAACCGGAGTACCTCTGGAGCAGTTCTACCCCTTCGCCCGGGAACTCGTGCGCTGCGGTCCCGAGAAGTGGAATGACCTCCTCGCCAGTGCTCACGAGCACCGGATCGGCCGTTACTACAATCTCGACGACAACCGGGCCATGGAAATACAACTCGCCCACAGCGGACCGTTTGTTTGTGGTGTCCCAATCTACGATAACTTCAGCCGTCTCGAATCCGGCGTGGTCCCGGAACCCACGGGCCGGCTTCGCGGCGGCCACGCCATTCTCGTGACAGGTTACGATAGCGACACTCAACTATTCAAGTTCATGAACTCGTGGGGAACAGGCTGGGGAAATCGCGGCTTCGGCTGTCTGACCTATGAGTGGATGGAGAAATACTCGCACAGCGCCTGGGCCACGGCCCGGTTGTAGAGAAAGGCCGCCGCTGAGCTACGGAGGATGCTGTCTGTTCCTGGTCAGTTCTTCCGGCGGCTTCCGCGTTTCGTCGGCTTCGCGAGGAGGATACTCTCACTCGGCACAACCGGCATGGGTTCGCCGCTGGCAATCCGCCGATCGTCGAACTCCCAGAGAGCTGTCTGGACTTCGTCGTAGAGACGATCCAGCGAGCGCCTGCGCCGCAGGGTTTCCTCGCGGTTGGCCTCCGCCGCCAGCCAACCGGCCAACTGATCCAGGTCTGCGTAGGGGATCTGCCGGGTGGTTCCTGCAGAGCTCCTGACCGCCTCCCGCAGTGACTTCTCAAGATTGCCGGGGATTGCCGTTACGCTTTCAATGAGCTTGATCTGGGGCGAGGTGAGACGCACCTTGACCAAATTGTTCATTCCACTCTCCCATCCGAGTGCCCGATCCCAACATATACAATGCGTAAGAATAGCATACATATGCGACAGTGTCAACACTTATACCACTACGAACTTAATTTCCTTCCGGCTCCACGGCGTGTCGCCGGAAGACGCAAACAACTGCACCGCAACGGATTTCTTAGCAATTGCAGCAACGCGGCAGGAGTTGCAGATAGTCTGGTTCCGAGCAGCGGCTTCCAGTTGCTTGACATGACACGTATGTTGACACACCTAGTGCGGACTGTTAGTGTCTTGTCCTCTGATCATGACATGGGGGCAGAACGGGTGACAGCGAAGGACATTCCATCCAGTATCACCAACCGTATCGACGAGATTCTGGCCTGCGCTCACAGGGAAGGCAGGGAACATCTCCTCGAACACGAGGTCTACGAGATTCTGGAACTGCTGGAACTCGCCGCGCCGCGTCACGTCTTCATCCGGAAGGGAGAAGCCGTCGATGAGGAGCGTCTTTCGCCCTTCGATAGCTCTGCCGTCGTGATTAAGGTGGTTTCCAACGACATTCTGCACAAGGCCCGGGTCGGTGGCGTGCAGCGGGCCGCCTGCGATGTCAAGTCCCTCAACGCCACCATCGACCGCATGGCCCGGGACATCCCCACCCACCCATCATTTTCCACACCGCCCGAGGTCGCCGGGTTCCTTCTGGTGGAACCTGTAATCTACTCCGAGGCGCTCGGAAACGAGTCGTTGATCGGGTTCAGGGAGAACCTTGCCTTCGGGCCCCTGGTCTCCTTCAGCAAGGGGGGCTCCGACGCCGAGCACTTCGCCCGGTACTACTCGCCCCCCAACGTGAAGCTGGTGCCCTTGACCCTTGACGAATGCCGATCGCTGATCCATGAAACCCGGATTTTCCTCAAGTACCGGGAGGAAGAGAAGCTGGATCGGGTCGAGTTGTTGGCCAATGCTATCTACAGGATCAGCCGTCTCGCGCACCTGTACTCCGGTTTCAATCCCGGCGCTCCGCCCTTCGTCTTCACCGAGTTTGAGGTGAACCCCTTTGTTTTCGACGCCCGGGGACGACTTATTGCCCTCGACGGACTCGCAAGCTTCGTGAAGAGCAAGGAGACAGACCCATCGGCCGGGCGGATTGACGTCACCAACCTGCGCGGTCTCTTCAAGCCCCAGGGCCTCGCAGTGGTCGGGGTTTCCGCGAGCGACCCCGCCAAGATGGGGAACATCATCGCTGAGCTTATGGTCAAGTCCGGACGCAGTGACCTGTACCTGCTCAATGTCAAGGGCGGGTCGGTGACGATCCGGGGCAAGGCGTACCCCCTTCACAAGTCGCTGGCGGAGATCCGGGACAATGTAGATCTGGTCGTGGTCGCCGTTCCTGCGAAGATGACGCCCCACGTCGTCCGTGAGTGCAAGGCCAAGAAGGTCAAGGCCGTAATCCTTATCCCCGGAGGATTCCAGGAAGTCAGCGGCGACAGCACCCTGGAACAGCAGATCAGCGAGACTCTCAAGGGAACAGGTATCCGCGTGGTGGGACCCAACTGTCTCGGCGTAATCTACGCGCCGGACAAGGAAACACCGGGTGTCAACACCTTCTTCATTCCGCAGCAGAAGCTCGACTTCATTCCCAGTCCCAACAGCAACGTCGCGCTGGTGACGCAGAGCGGTGCGATGGGTGTGACTTTTCTGGACCAGCTCCGCCATGCACCGTATCTCCGGGCCCTCGTGAGCTACGGGAATCAGCTGGACGTGGATCCAGGGGATCTTGTGGCCTACTTCAACGACGATCCATCCATCAAGGCCATCGGCGTTTACGTGGAAGGGTTCCGCCCTTCGGGCGGCAGGGCCTTCTTCGATGCCGCGCGCTCGGCCGGTAAACCCATCGTCGTTTACAAAGCAGGACGCACCGAGGCCGGGTCGAGGGCCGCGGCATCTCACACCGCCTCCATGACGGGCGACTACGAGGTGACCAAGGCGGCTCTGCTCCAGGCCGGGGTGATCGTAGCCGAACACATCGGCGACCTGCGCGACCTGCTCAAGGTTTTTGCTCTTGCCGGAGACAAGCAAGTCGCGGGCCGCAGGGTGGCCGCCGTCACTAACGCCGGCTTCGAAAGCACGTACGCGGCCGACAGCATCGGCGATCTCGAACTCGCCTCCTTTACCGACGAGACCGCTCACAAGCTCCGGGAAACCCTCCCGCGCATTGTGAGCATCAATCCCTTTCTTGATCTGACTCCGATGGCAAACGACGAGATCTTTGAGAGCTGCATCCGTCTCCTCCTGGCAGATCCCAACGTGGACTCCCTGTTTATCTCCATCGTCCCTCACACAACGGCGCTGACCACCGGCAAGCACGAGATGGACGCCCGCGAGGAGAATGTCGCCATCCGCATCATCCGCCAGACGCGCCAATCCACCAAGCCTATCGTGATGTCCGTCAACGCCGGCGACATGTATGACCAGTTCGTCAATACCCTCGAAGAGGGCGGGGTGCCGACGTACCCGACGGCCGAGCGAGCCATGCAGTGTTTGAATACCCTCGTGAACTGGCACCTCAGTCGTACAGGCTAGCCTGGATTATTCATGAATCCCTGCTGCTAGTGGCACAGGATGTGACTGGACTGCGTTGCGGGGTCGGACTCTGAGGCAGAAAACGAGACACTCCAGGGATGGTGGTCGGGGTGGAACCCGACCCTCCATATAGGCAATGCGCACGCTCAGACTGGAGGGACGGCTTCCACGCCGTCCACCCAGAGGGGGCGGCTCAGTGTTAGCCGCCCTTCATGTTCTTCGCGGCTTCGTGGCCAGGTTTTCCGCAATCGCTTTACACAGCCGCGGGATTCGGCTAGCTTACTCGGTGCTATGACTCCAGGACGCGAGGATGTCATCATCATCGGCGCAGGGCCGGCGGGGATTGCCGCCGGGATCCAGCTCAAACGCTCGGGTCTAAACCCGGTTCTGATAGAGCGCGACAGACCCGGCGGTCTTCTCTGGAATGCCCACCGGGTGGAGAACTATCCCGGCTTTCCCGGCGCAGTCGCGGGGCCGGATTTGATCCGGTTGTTCAGAAAACAGCTCGCTGGGGCCGGGTTGACGATCACTTCGGCCGACGTTCGCCAGGTTTCGAGATCCAGGAACGGATTCCGCGTCGACGGCGGCGGAGAAGTCATGGAGGCTCGCGCCGTCATCGTGGCCTCGGGTACGGTGCCTCGACAACTGCCGCCCGCGAGGCTGGGCGGGTGTGATCTTTCCATCGCATTCTACGAACCCAGGGACATCCCTTCCGGGAAGAGGAATCGGATCGCTATCATCGGCGGCGGGGACGCAGCCTTCGACTATGCGCTTGGGTTGGCCGGGGACGGTTGCACTGTGGACATCTTCTTCCACAGCAGCCGCCCCAGAGCGCTTGGTCTTCTGGTGCAGAGGGCCCGAGACACCACCAATATCCGGATCCATCCCCGAACCAGTGTCGTCCCCCTCTCAAACAGGGACGGGAAGCTGGTGATGGAGACAGAAACCGGAAATCGGCACCAGGCAGACGTACTCCTGATCGCCATCGGCCGGGACTCCAACATGGAGTTCCTGGATGGTGATCTTCGCGAAGAGATCCGCCGGGCAGGCCCGGAAGGCGTTCCCGGTCTGATTCTGGCAGGCGACGTCCGGCGCGGGCACCGCCGTCAGGTTGCCATCGCCGTCGGTGACGGTGTGGCGGCTGCAATGCGAATCGCAAGCGCGGGAACAGAAAGGCAGTCAGAAGCTCACACCACGAAGAGCACGAAGGACACGAAGAATGCTTGAAGCGAGGGATG
>JAGLYR010000061.1 GCA_023132135.1 Candidatus Eiseniibacteriota bacterium
CATAGTCGACGACGCCCTCAGGAGTGCGTTCCGGGCGGAGGATGAGGGACGTGCCGGATTCCGTGATCTGTATCTGCAGAATGCGGAGAGTCCGGAGCAGGGGAAGAAGTCGTCTTCCATCTTCCGACAAAAGGATATCCAGATCCGGAATCCGGAGGCGATCACGGTGGCGTTCGCCTTGGAGACGCAGTCCCACCACGGTCGTCTCCAGAATGGGACCCGTGATCCGGTCCAGCCCGGCCGCCGCGTCAACGGTATCCACTGGCGCCGCGTGCTCAAGCCCGACCGCCCCTGCGGAAGGAGGCAGGCAGAGGAATCCACAGGCGGCGGACACAGCGAGTACTCGCAGCGATCGCCGCTGGAGAAGGCGAGAGATTTGAACCACGAAGAACACGAAGGCCACTTCTCCAAACCCGGGGTTACTGACCTGGCCCCCGAAGGGTCACACGAGTCTGCCCGGCGACCGACTCTTCGAGTCGCTTGGCCGAGTAGCGCACCCGCACAGCGTAGGAGGGGTCAGGGAAATCACCCTTGACCACCCTTGAAAATATCCTCTCCCCCCCGGCCAGGATGGTGTCGTCCCCAATCAGTCCTTCGGAGATGATGTCACCTGACGCATTCAGCACCTCGAAAGCTCCCATCGGGTGAAGCCGCCCGGTTCCGGTGTTCACCAGATGGGCTGTGATTGCGATACCCTCCTGTGTTTTCCAGGCACTGAGGTCTTCCATCTCGAACGAGTGCTGTATCTCGCCCACTTCCCCCACGATGGGCACGAGAATCGATGTCACGATCTCGAGTCTCATCGTCCGCCCGTCGGGGTCTTGGGCCTCTGTGAAGGAGCCCTCGAGAGGCTCGAGTTCAATTGTTCCCCAGTATTCTCCGGGCGGAAGGTTCTTCGGTGGAATGACCGAGAGCCGGATTATCCGGCGCCCCTTGGCGGGAAGGGTGAATTCCCTGGGGTTGATCTTTGTCCAGGGGGCAAGAGAATGCTCGTCGGGAGGCACCTGCTGCAGGCCGCCGTTCTTGCCGTATATGAAGTGGCGGACGTGTATGCGGTAGCGGGCATCCTTGTCGAGCAGATTCGTCACGGCGATGGTCTCTGAAGGTCTTCCCCTGTCCAGCCGGAGCTGAACGTACGCCGGCTGGATCGAGAGCGCTGCTTCAGTTTGCCCTGGGAAAAAGAGAGCGAGGCCAATCAGGGCAACCAATCCCAAACCAAGGCCCCTTGTCATCAGATGTCCTCCTCATTCCAACGATCGGATCCATCAAACCCATCAGCGGGGACCCGCTCGCTGTCCTGGCGGCGGGCCCCACGTTGATGGTCCTGTTGTTTCGAAACACCTCTGTGATCGGCGCGGAGCTGTCCCGGCCCGACTACAGATCGGGCCAGGATAAACAGTACTTCAACAGCAAACCACTTCACCAACCAAGTATGACTTAGGGCAGAACGACTGAGGCGAACAACCGGACCTTGCCGTCGTACTGGCCCATGGGCTTCTCAGGATCGGGCTGGGTCCAGCCAACAGTCAGCTCGACATTCTGGCTGAAGTGCCCGGCCTGGGAGCTCTCGAACGTGACCTCCTCAGTCAGCCGGGCGGGGAACCCATCGATGTCCGTGTCGCTGAGGAAGGTGACAATGTGGTCATCGCCACCGGTCGGGTTTCCGAGCTCGGCGCTGATCGCGATACCGTCCTCCTCATAGACCAGAATCGGAGCGACGGTCGGAGCCTCCCAGATTCCGCCCTTGTACAGATGGCTGGCGGCCACGCTGAATTTGACCTGCTCGGTGTTGGCATCAACCCGGAACGGGATGATCCCGGTGAATTCACCAGTCTGCCAGGTACCCATGTCGACGTACGGATTTAGCGGTACGATTGCGATGTTTGGATCGATCACAATGAACACAGGCACAGTGGCATCGCCCGAGGGATCTGCAACGGCGAAAGACGCCGACGCAAGGATGAGCGAAGCCAGGCACATCATTACCAAAGTGCGCTTCATTGCTTTTCTCCTCTCTAGTGGGAGCCCTTACGGCCCCACGTTCCAGATTCCTTCACTCCGTGCCGATCGGGTGAGGTGTTTTCTAATGTGGGAGGGGACGGCTGCAGTAGCTCTGTCCAGAGCCCAACCCGTACCTTCGCGGAAGGTAGGTTCACCAGGACCCAGAGGTCGAGGTGGGGATGTGCTGCGGCCGACTGCCCTCCCACGCCGGACCGTCCGGGACCTCCGCGAAATGGACCTCGGACGGCAGAATCGCCATGATTTCCCCCCTTCGGTTATCCTCACGGTGAGGGTTCTTGTGCACTGACCCGGAAAACAAGTTCCGTACGGTATCTCCCGGCAGGGAGAGGTCCGTCGGACTCGAGACGGACAACGATCGGGATCTCTTCCCACGGTACCGCAGAGGCGGTTGGCGAATCGCCGCAACCGATCGTGATCGGTTGCGGCCGAAGGGTCTGGAATCCCGATCCTGTGCTCTTCCAACTCCCTCCTGTGCCGCTGGAGGGCACGCAAATCGTGAGGCTTGCCTGGGGAATCTCCCGTTCCCCGTCTTCGCTGATCAGTACTCCGGCCTGTGCCGCCCGGAGGCGCCAGGCACTGTTGCCGGTCATCAGAAGTGATGCCTGTTCGCTCTGGAGCACGCCGGTGGCGAAATCCGTGGAAATCTCGATCTCCGGGATGTCGGCGGACAGCTGCGTCCATCTCAGGATGTCAAAGCGGATTGCTACCTGCGAACAACCTGTAAGTGGCTCTCCCTCCCTGCCCAAGATGCGAGCGAGCAGCATTGCCTGGTAGGTTCCGGGAGAAGCCGCCGGGTGGAGAGCCTGCTCCAGGGCGGCCCCGATTTCGCGCCAATCGATTTCCATCTTCCACCACTCGTCAGAGCCCGGGTGAGAGGTCAGGATGCTGGGACAGAGATCGAGAATCTCCTGCAGAACAGGGGGAACGGTACTTCGGGAGTCGGCGGTTGCCAGGGGGAGGCTGTCTTCCAGGCGGCAGACCGGCTCGGCCAATGCCACCTCGAGACGCCAGTCTTGCCTGGAGAGAACGCGAATCTCCGTTTTCCCGAGGCTGATCTCCGAATCAAGGGAACCAACGGCTGAGAAGCGACCCAGGTCGACGAACAGTGGGTCTATCACAAGGGTTGGGGATGTTGCCGGAGTTTCCGCCGGCAAGAGCAGGCAGATGCAGGCAGCAGGAGCCACAGCAGCGACGCATCGCCGAAGCGCTCTCAGAACAGTGACAGGCGGCCTCGCTCCAGAACATCTCACGGTGAATCCCCCTATATGGGATCCGGGAAATGCAAAAAGCCCCGTCACGGTCGGCGGGCATTGCCCGCGGGTGACCGTGTGGGGCTTCCTGAACCTCTGATCTCTTTTCGCAGGCCGGTGGGTCTCGAGAACCTACGGCCGACGCATTTCAGTACCCTTTGGGCTTCTGGAGCCTCTGGGGTCTCTAGACATCACAACTAGATATCACAAATGGTTCCGCACTTGCGGCAGCGAATCCTGACCCGTCCCCAAACCCTGAGCCAGAGTTCTTTCCAGCGGACTTCCACGGAACCGAAGCCGGGAGTCTTGGCAAGAAGAAGGCCACAGTTGGGGCAGCGAACCTTGTCGACAGCGCGCTCGCCATGATCCGGCCTGTCGGCAAGACAGCGGGTTCTCGTAGCCAAGTCTCACTCCCCGCCAGTTGCAGTTGCCGCGTCTGAACTGCCACGAGCAACCGATCCGGGATTACTACAAATTGCCTAGAGCATCGACTGCGGGAGCGCCGCATGAAAAACCCGGACGAGACTCGGGCGGGTTCTTGCATGCGAGTGGAAAGCGGAAATGGATAGCACTGCGCTACCAAATCCGGGAAAGCGAATGACCCTGATGACCTGTAATCTTGTCTCCCGCGCTGTCGATCTGTTACGAGTTCCTGGACAGAACGAGGGGAATTTACCACATCTGCCGGCAGAAGTCAATAAGAAAGAGGAATCTATTCCCTATCTACACTATCCACACTTCCGCCAGAGTTTTTGTGACTGCTATTCACCAAACAACAACTGTTGTTAATAATAGCAAAAATAGGCGAGAATGTGCAAGAATCTGCAACTCGGCCATTTCCCGCGATTTACGATTTACCATTTACGTCCCTATTTCCTCGACACTTGTCACTCGCCCGCGTCACACGGACGGGGCGCTGGCCCTAACGAAGTGACAGGTGACAGGGTGACAAGCGACTGGGATTGGGGAGTACTGTTGTGGATAGCTGCCGCTGTAGCCTGAATAATCCAGGCTAGACGATGTCCTCGAGGATGGCAAGTTGCGCGCGGGTTCCCAGTACAACCAGGCGGTCACCGGGGTTGATAAGGGTGTCGGGCGGGGGATTGAGATGGCTTGTCCCGGGCTCTCTGCAGATTCCCAGAACCATGGCGCCGGACCTGGCGCGAATGTCGGCGCCCATGATCGTCAGACCGGCGAGGGGGGATTTTTCCCCTATGGGCAGATCCTGAATCCGCAGCTCGTCCACCCCGCTGTGCGTCACGATGTCAAGGAAGCCGGTGGTGGCGGGATGGAGGAGCATGTGGGCGATCCGGGTTCCTGCAATCTGGAGCGGGCGGATAACCCCTTCGACCCCGGCGCGCAGCAGCTTGGCTTCTGCGCGCTCGTCGTCGGCTCTGGACACAACCCGGATAGCGGGGTTCAAGGCGCGGGCGCTCATGGCAATGAACACGTTCTCTGCGTCGGTGTCGGTCACGGCCACCAGGCCCAGAGCGCGGGTCACGCCCGCCTCGTGGAGCACGTCATCCGAGGAAGCATCGCCGATGATGCAGAGAACCCCGTCTTCCAGCATTCTTCGCTCAAGGTCCGGATTGTCGTCGATCACTACAAAGGGGATAGCCTCTCGCTGAAACTCGTGGGCCACCCAGCGGCCGACCCGCCCGTACCCACAGACAATGTAGTGCTCCTTGATCTTCTTGATGGTGTTCGTCATCTTACGATGCCTCCTGATGCCCGCCATCTCGCCTTCAATTGCAAACTCAATGATCCTCCGGCCGAGGTAGGTGACCGCCGCGATCCCGAAGATGATGATCGCAATGGTGAAAGCCCTGCCCACAGGCGACAGGGGCGCCACCTCCCTGAAGCCGACGGTGCTGAGCGTGATCACCATCTGGTATAGGGAGTCGAGGAAGGACCAGTGTTCGAGCCAAACGTAGCCGGCGGTCCCGAGTACGATAATGAGAAGTAGCAGTAGAAGCGGTTTGGACAACTGTCTCATTCTGATGTCCTGCCGGATTCAATAGAGAATGTCAGCAGCTCTGCCGTACAGGCTATCTGTACCTCAGGACACACCGCGCAGTCAAGGAAATGGATATCTGCGGGCTACCGCGACCGCCCAACACCATCGCGGAGGCAATCGCCGGCGATGGCACACTCGCTGCACTTGGGTGAGGTGGGGTGGCAGGTTGCCTGCCCGTGGCGGACCATCAGGCCGTTGATGGCAATCCAGTGCTCCTCCGGCAGCACATGCCGGAGCGCCGTCTCTGTCTCCTCCGGGATGTCCGTGGCAACCCAACCCAGCCGGTTGGATATGCGGTGGACGTGGGTGTCCACACAGATGGCGGGTTTTGAGAAAGCTCGCCCGAGCACGAGATTGGCCGTTTTGCGTCCCACCCCGGGCAGGGCCACGAGGTCATCCAGATTGTCCGGCACGCGCCCGCCGTGGTTGGCCACGAGAATTCCGGCGATGTTCTTGATTGTGCGAGCCTTCTCCCGGTAAAAGCCGGCGGGGTAGATGGTCTTGGCGATCCTGGACGGGGGGAGAGCGGCCATTTGCGCCGGGGTCCGGGCCAGCCTGAAGAGACGCTTGCCTGCCGGATCCGTGACCTCGTCCTTTGTCCTGAGCGAGATCACGCACGTGATCAGGGAGCGGAAGGGTTCCCTCGACTTGCAGACCCTGGGACCGGAGTAGAGGTCCGAGAGAATCCTGGCGACCCGTTCAGCGTTCGTCCGGCGGAGAAGATCAAAGGGGTTGAAATCGGGTTTAGCCTGGAAATGAAAGAGGTGGGTTCTGCAACGGCAGTCGGAAGAGCCGAAGCCCGGAATCCCGGTTGTGTGCGACCGCTTGGCCAGTCGGGAAGCCAAGCGGCATTCCATCGACCGGGAGTGTGTGGAATAGCGAAACACCCGGCGGATGGCGGCATGGCGCGTGAGGGAATCGATGTGCCAGTGCTGCTTCTTTTCGGCCGAGAGGTGTCGCCGGATGCGGGCTTCCAGACCATTCATCGCCGAACCGACGTAGAGGTAGTAGCCCGCGGCGAAGTCCCGTTCCCGTCCCGCGACGCGTATCCGGCGGCCCTTGGGGAGCCGGAGGAGAAGACAGTAGATGCCGGGGTCTTTCATGGCCGCGGTTGTTTCTCCCGATTTACGATTTACCAGATTGCGCATCAACTGTATTAGGTACTTCGGGACATCAGACTACTCATGGGAGACACGGGCGTAGAGAACGGTCTGCGAGCGCCGGGCAATAGTATCCCTGTTTGTGGCCGTAGCTCTTGAGCCCACCGAGTCCGCTCTTGGTGGCTCGCCCCCAACCTGTTGGACATCGTGACGCTCACGGGTTTGTCCGGCTTGTTGTCCGAGCCTATGGTGTCTAGTGTCCAAGGTTATAGTCTTCTCTTGTAAGGGATTAGCCTGTTGTCTGTCCGAGCTTGCTAGGTCTTCTTGTCCGAGCTGCGGGCCTTTGTTGTCCGAGCTTGCTGGAGAATGGGCTCGAAATAAGCCTTAGGATCCGTCGGAGTCTTCCCCACTCTGTGAGCAAAACCCTTGTCCACAAGCAAGTTCAGGTCCCTCTGCATAGTTCGTCGGTTCGCCTGCAGGGCTTCAGCGCACTCAGAAGCTGTTCCTTTGCCTCGGTCGACCAAGAACCTTAGCACGGCCAAAGGCCGGTCCTTTAGGCCCGCCCTGCTGGCCGCGGAAAGAACGATGTCCCGGCGGATTACAGATTGCCCCTGTTGCTGGATCTCCCGCATCTGAGTCGCAAGACCGACGCTGAAGTACTCGAGCCACTCAGTCATGTCCATACCGCTGTCCCGGACTCCTTGGATGGCGGCATAGTATGCAGGTCGATTCCGGTCATAGTACTCGCTTATGGCGAACAGTCTCTTGAAATCGTACCCGGCGCGGTACAGGCAAAGTGTTGACAGGAGGCGGGAAGTTCTTCCGTTCCCGTCGCCGAAGGGGTGGATGTGAAGGAGTCGGAACTGCGCGATAGCGGCGACGAGCACTGGGTGTATTTCTTGTTCCGCATTGAGCCAAGTAACCAGTTCGGCCATCATCGGCCGAACGTCGTCGGCTGGTGGAGGTTTGTAGATAAGACTGCCTGTCACACGATCGACAACGTAGTTTTGGTCAGTTCGATACCGTCCCGGCCCAGCCTCGTCGCCACGAACCCCCTGCACCAAGTGCTTGTGGATTTCGCAGATAAGACCCTCCGTGACTCGGTCGCTACTGTCAAGGTACTCCGCCACGAAATCGAACGCTCTCCGATAGTTGAGAAGCTCTTGAACATCATCTGGTTGAGCTTCTGGCACAGTCTGTCCTGCCAGTAGGCGATCCGACTCCTCCAGCGTGAGCTGGGTTCCCTCAATATGGGTTGTGTGATGAGCTTCTCGGACTAAGGCACGTGTCCGCATTTCGGCGACCCAGTCTTCCGACAGTCTCGCTGCCTCTAGGAAGCCCCTGGCGCGCTCGATCCTCGTGAGCGCCGCCGTAGTAGCGTTTGTGATTCTGAGTCTGGGAGTGAAAGCCACGTGTGTCTCCCGTATGTTAGTAGGTCCCTACTGTTCGTCGTCCTTCACATGATACCAAACTCCCTGTTGCCAGCCAAGATCAGAGTGCGGAATACGACTGCGATCCTGCTGACATGCAAAAAGGAGAGGGGGTACCGGAACCGCTTTCAACCCCTTGACACAGCCCTGGTCTTCTCGCGAGAATAGGCCGTGCCCCTGCGGATGTCCGCAGACAACCCAGTGCCAATCGATGGGGGTGTCTGGCGCCGCCGGTGTGTCAGCCAATGGTTGCGTGTGCAAGGGAGGAGCGGCTATGCCATCGAGGTCTTCTAACGACCTGATTATCCTGAACCAGGTACTCGACGGGAGTCTTGGGGACAGACTACGAAATAGGCGACACTGAAGAACAACCCGTGCCGGAGCCGCCAAGGGAGTCTGGTGGCCTATTCCCAGAACGCGAATAGAGTCTTGGGGACAGACTACGAAATAGGCGACACTGAAGAACAACCCGTGCCGGAGCCGCCAAGGGAGTCTGGTGGCCTATTCCCAGAACGCGAATAGGTGCTCCTCGGCGACCGCGCCGTTCAGCTCTGCATGCCGAGTTCAGTAGTCTGTCCCCACAATCGGAGGATTCTCCCGATCAAGGTGGCACAACTGGTGCTTGGGCGCGACGACCGGCGTTTGGGTGACCGGGGCAAGAGAAGTCCCTTGACTCCTAGAGGAGGATTACCATGCGGAGGCAGTCTGTCGCAGTGTTGCTGACGCTGTTTGGGGTGACAGTGTCTCTGTCCGCCGGGTGTGGGGATGACGAGAATGGATTGAAGCCCGACTCTACCCCACCGGCAACAGTGACAGACCTTTCGGTCGCTTCAACAACGGACTCATCGGCCACGTTGGCCTGGAGTGCCTCGGGCGACGATGGGATGGCAGGAGCTGCAACTGAGTACGACATTCGCTACTCAGCCACTTCTCTGACAGAAGCAATGTGGGATGCCGCGACTCAGGTCGACTCCACGCCCGCACCCAAGACAGCCGGAATGCCTGAGACGCTGGCCGTGACTGGTCTGACCGGCAAGGCCAGCGTGTACTTCGCGCTTAAGGTGGCGGATGAGGTGCCAAACTGGTCTGGCTTGTCAAATGTGGCGAGCGGAACGATGTTACCGGAGGATATGGTGTTGATTCCTTCTGGAACATTCACGATGGGCAGTGACTCGGATTGGGCGATTTTCAACGAGCGACCTCAGCATCATCCGTACATCAGTGCGTTCTGGATGGATCTCTACGAAGTCACAAATGCTGAGTATGCGGACGCGCTGAACTGGGCGCTTTCAAACGGCTATGCCCACTGGAACGGCTCGAACATTGTGAAACCGTCTTCGGGCCATATGATTTACCTGGAAATCAGCGACCCGGATTGCCGGATCGGCCCTTTGGGCTCGGGGTTTTCGGTGGAAGCCGGGTATGGCGATCATCCTGTGGTGGAGGTGTCGTGGTATGGTGCGGCGGCGTACTGTAACTGGCGGAGTGTGAGGGAGGGCATTGCTCCGTGCTACGACACGGGACCAGGGTGGCGATGCGACTCTGGGGTAGGTGGCTATCGGCTTCCAACGGAGGCGGAGTGGGAGAAGGGGGCGCGGGGATCGTTGGATGGCCGGACGTATCCGTGGGGATCCACGGTGCCGACCTGCGGGAGGGTGAACGCCCACATTGGCGGTGTATACTGTGTTGGAGAGACTGCTCCTGTGGGTTCGTACGAGTCAGGTCTGTCTCCATACGGGTTGTACGACATGCTGGGGAATGTGTATGAGTGGTGCAACGATTGGTATTCAGAGAGCTACTACGCGACGGTTGAGGCGAGTGGGACGGATCCTCGGGGGCCACTAAGCGGAAACTATCGGACAATGCGCGGCGGCGGGTGGAGCAGCGACGAGTATAACCTGGGCTGCGTCACGCGGCACGTCACCGCCGCCCCCGGTGACACGTACTCCTCGGCTGGCTTTCGCGGTGTCCGCAGTCCGTAGGGCTCCGTGTTCTCTGAGTTCTGTAGGGGGTCTAGGCGCCTAGCCCCTGGCAGTTCTCAGGGCGGTTGAGGTCAGGGCAGTTGGGGTCGGATCTTGCAGTGCCACAGAATCGGGCTTAAGGCATTGGCGTGCCATCAGTTGAGATTGCGAGCCCGGCTGTGTCCGTCCGACATCGGAGAATACACACTTGCAAGGGGTTTGGCCTGGATTATTCACGAATCCCTACTGCGAGGGTCTCAGGCTGTGTCTGGACTGCGTTGCCGAAGCCAATCGTCATCCCTGCGCACGCGGGGATCCATC
>JAGLYR010000062.1 GCA_023132135.1 Candidatus Eiseniibacteriota bacterium
GGGGTACGGCTGATTCAGCCGGACTCCCGAGATCTTTCAGCCGGGTCATGAAAAGACCCCGTGCTAAGGCACAGGGCCGCGCAGGATGCTGCCCAGCAGAAGCCTGGTGAGAAATGCGGGTTAGTCGACAATCGTAAGTCGGAGAAGTGCCGTACGCCGAATCGCTTGCGGTTCCTGTTGACGCGGCCGGGGGACGGGACGTATACTGCTGATTTGTCCGTGGGCGGGTTATCCACGGGAGTGTTCGTGTCTGCGTGTTCTCAGTTCATGGCATGAAGGGAAGGTGACCAATGGCACTCGAGGGTCTGAGTCCAAGACTACTCTGGCAGCATTTTGAAGAAATGACGAAGTTGCCCCATGAATCCGGGAACGAGGCGGCCATGGCGGCATATCTCAGCGAGTACGCTCAGAAGAAGGGCTGGAAGGTCGAAAAAGACCGGACCGGCAATCTGCTGGTTCGCGTGCCGGCTTCTCCCGGGCATGAAGGGGCTCCCGTTGTGATTCTCCAGGGCCACATGGACATGGTGTGTGAGAAGAACTCCGATGTGGAGCATGATTTCCTGAAGGATCCGCTGAAGCTCCAGCTGGTGGGCGACTGGGTGAAGGCCAGCGGCACCACCCTGGGTGCAGACAACGCGATTGGAATGGCCGCATCCCTCGCCGCCGCGGAAGATCGCTCTGTGGTTCACGGTCCGCTGGAGTTGCTCTTTACCGTGGACGAAGAAGTGGGGCTGACGGGCGCCGGCAAGATCGGCAAGGGATGGTTGAAGGGCCGGACAATGCTGAACCTGGACAGCGAGGAAATTGGTGTGTTCACGGTTGGCTGCGCGGGAGGAGGCGACACGACCATTCGGTTGCCCATCACGCGAAGGAATGCGCCGCGCGGCGCGGTGGCGCTTGATGTGAAAGTAGCAGGTCTGCGGGGTGGGCACTCCGGGATCGATATCCACGAACAGCGCGGGAACTCGAACCGCGTGCTTGCCCGGGTGCTGAGGAGCGGTGCCGAGAAGACCAGGATATTCATCGCCGCGGTCAATGGGGGCAGCAAGCGTAACGCCATTCCCCGTGAGTCCGAGGCGCTGGTTCTGGTTCCCAAGGACAAGAAGCGGGTCTTCATGAATGCCGTGGCCAAGGAAGAGGCCATCGCGAAGTCGGAGCTGGCGAAGATCGATCCCGGGCTCAAGGTGACCATCACGGCGGTGGACGAGAAGCCGGCGAAGGTGCTGGATTCCGATTCCGTGAAGAAGGTGCTGGACCTGCTGCTGGCTCTTCCTCACGGGGTGGAGCTTATGAGCTACGAGATCGCCGGACTCGTGGAAACCAGTACGAACCTCGCCATGGTTCATCTGGAACCGAGAACTCTGGTGGTCGGGATGTCGACTCGCAGCTCTGTGTCTTCGGCCTTGGAAGCCCTGCGGAACCGTATTGATGCAGTGGTAGCCCTCGCCGGCGGCAAGGTTGAGAAGAACAAGCCATACCCGGGCTGGCAACCCAACCTGGGTTCGGGCCTCCTGAAGGTCGCAAAGGAGGTCCACAGGCGCGAGTTCGGAGAGGCCGCGAAGGTTGAAGCATGTCACGCCGGTCTCGAGTGCGGCATCATCGGGGAGAAGTTCGGGGGAATGGACATGCTTTCCTTTGGACCGACGATCCAGAATCCCCATTCGCCCGACGAGAGAGTCAACGCTCCGTCGGTGGAATCCTTCTGGAAGTTCCTCGTGGCTTTGTTGGCCGAGCTCGCCTAGTTGGCTGCCGCGAAACCGCAAAACATGGGGGGGCAACAGGCTTTTGCCGATAGTTGCCCCCCCTCTCTCTTTCTGACAGCCATTTCGCTGACGGACAGAGAATACCGTTAGCCCGCATTTCTCACCAGCCTGACTCAGCGGAGGAATTCCTTCATGTACTCGAAGCGGGGCGTGAATTCACCTTTCCACAGTATGACAGAACGGCGAATGGGGTCCGGCAATTCTGCGTTCTCGAACCGGCCTGCGAAATCCACATGGGCCAGTGTGAGGATGAAGGGTTTCAGGGCGTTGCTGAAGGTGGAGGAAGCGCCTCTCGGCAGCTCGCAGGGCAGGTTTCCCACGGACATGACGGCAAGGCCGGGTCCTTTGAAGCCGGAGACTGCCCGGCGGGTCTCGGGGTCATAGATGTACACCGGGTCCCCCGATTCCGTGTCGAACACCGTGCAGGCCAGGGACCCGTTCACGTCGCACGTAATGTCGCCGACAGCCACCAGTTTCGGTTCTCCGGGGCCGGCAGAGAGGTTCCTGAGCTGGTCTACGTCGGCGAGTCTCGGGTAGCGCTCGTCCCAGTAGATGCAGTTCATGAGGACACTGAGCAGCCTCAGGTGTGGCTCGAACGCGGAGCGATAACGCTCCGGGTGATCGTAGTACTCCTGGAGATCGAAGGGGTGAGATGGATCGATCCGGTCGACCAGGTCCTCCGCGGTGTAGACCACCTTGACCAGCTTATCGCGGAGCGCCGCGTTTCCCGCCACAAAAGCGGCGAGCTCGGCCGGTTGGACTTCCATGTGTGGCAGGAGGTCGAAAATTTCCTGCGCGCCCCTGGAGACGTTTCCATAGCCCGTGAAACCGACGACCATTGGGGCAAGGTCCCCCGGAACACCCTCTGCGGCAATTCTCTCACCCACCCTGGTGATCACGGTCTTGGCTTCGTCCAGCTCCCGGTAGAGGTGGGCGGGCTGGATTTCGAGAAATGGAGTCGTGACGCCGCGCACCTCGAGTCTCCGCCCGAGAGTCCAGAGTGTGTCGATCATTCCGGCCAGGCCCGCGTAGCGGCCGAAGAAGATCAGGCGCTTCCCGTCATCATCCGTGACCATCTCGTAGTCGAGAAGCGTGCACTTTCTCTCGACGAGCGCGGCCAGCATCCCCATGTTGTACGCCTGACCCTTGATTGTGTGCGAGAAAAACATGTAGGCGCCGCCGGAGCGGAGGTAGTTCACAGGGATCTCCTTGATGCCGAGGATCATTCCGCAGGCCTTTGCGTCGTCCACAAGCACAGCGCCCGCCGTCTCGTAGGAACCGTCGGAGAACGCGCGCCGTGCGAAATGCTCTACCCAGATCTCGATCCCCTGTGCGGTGAGATCGGCTACATCCGCAGGAATCAGCGCGGCCCTGCGCTCCCATTCGTTCTTGTCTTCCATGCGGATTCCGATGCGATTGGCCACAGCGTTGCCCCCTTATCCATGATCGACGGCATGTCGTGCCTTCGGATTCAAGGACTGTAGCAGACGGCGCCCTCGCGTTCAAGTTGCCCATCGCGAGAGCCGATCTCACAACGGGGAGAGAGACCTGGCGGCTCTGCAGAGGAGAATTAGCGGATGGAACTGGCAAGATATGAGATCAAGCGATGGCCCGGGCAGTTGTGCAACACGCTGGAGGAGGTCACGCAGGCGGAACTCGATGCAGAGATTGAGGATCTTCTCGATGAAGCCGACAGGTTGAAACGGTTCCCCACCGGGGATATCCGGCCCGTCCGTGAGGCCACAGAACGGGTTGGGTTCAGCGTGAGCGCGTGGAGAAGCCGGATACCGGCACAGCCGCGGTTTGCAGGCATGCGAAAGGCCATGGGAGCCGGCCTGTGGGAAATCCTGGGTTTCTGCCGCCTGTACAGGCTCCGGGATGCAGTGATGGAGAATCTGGGATGTGGGTAATTACCACGGCCATTCCCGGCTCGTCCCCAGCCCTGGTCCCAGCAGGACGGCGTTCAGAAATGCGCGTTCCGTCGCCTTGAAAGCGGCGCGCTGGCAGGGGGTGGACACGAAGAGAATCACCTGGCCTCTTCCCACCCGTTCGCGTGTCAGGTAGGCTGTATGCGCCCAGCGCTCCCGGGCCTCGGGCCAGAGCAGGCCACTCAAACGCAGGCTATCCTCGGACGCGAACGCTCCAACCACATCGTCGGGGCCGGAAGCCACCAACGCGTGCTCTGCATAGACCTGGACGGGCATCCACGATCCCGCTCCTTCGCCTGAGAACACACCACATCCTGCCGCCAACCAGTGTTCCTCATCCAGATCGACCTTGAGGATGGACCCGCGCGGCTGAAAGAGCCGCATCCGCGCGTCCTCTTCTTCCAGCTCCTCGGCGGATTTCCCGACGGCCCATTTCCAGAAAGGCTCCGGGCGGCGGAGGGCTGCGAGTCCATCTTCCAGCAACCCGTCCATTGGACCGGGCGCCTTGGCCCAATGGAGGTCATCCCGGCGGAAATCCTGCTCGCGGATGTCGCCGCGAAACGTGATCCCGGACTCGGTCCCGTCTGCTTCGCCTGAGCGCCGCCCGGTTTTCTCTGCGAGCGTTGCCAGAACCTGCCGGCGGAGGCGCACGCTGCCCAAGCTGCTTGTGGAGTCGGCAACGAAGGCCGTCCCGCATCCGACAGCGATCAGGGTGCCTCCACTGCGGACCCAGGCGCGCAACTTCCGCACTCCGGGGGCATCCAACAGGCTCGGGTAGATGTTCAATCTCCTCCAGGTGTCGGGAAGAATGAGGACGTTGTAGCGATTGAGATCGAGTCGCGACACGTTGCTCGCCGGCAGGGAGGCGAAACACAAGTCCGTTTCGTGATCCAGCAGCCAGGCCATCCCGCCGTAGCTGATGAAGGAGATCCCGTCGCCGGCAAGAAGGCCGATCCGTGGCTTTTCGAGCTGGCGGAACTGGCGGCCGCCAAGATCAGGTCCCGAGTCGGAGAGAGCGGTACTGACTCCCGTGATGACGACCCCCGTCTCGGCCGCGACGCGCCGAAGGATACCGGCGAGAGGATCGTCCGCGCTCCGATGGCGCGCGGACAGAGGCTTCAGGCCGTTCTGGAGCACGCGTCTCACAAGCAGAGTGCCCCGAGCGAATGGCGTTCCATCCACGGTGAATGGTTTGCATCCCGCATGGACCGTGCATCCGCTCTGCCAGAGATGGGCAAGCGCACGGAGACACCGGTCATCCGTCCCATCGATCAGGAACCCGAAGGTCGCGCGGGGATTGACCAGTTGCCCATCTCGAATCGGAGGGTCCTCTACGGGGTCAAGATGCTCCCACGGCACGTGACGGCTGTGATACACGGGCAGTCCTGAGGAGAGGGAAACCGACCAGCCGGTGGCCTCATACAGCCTGCTCCTGTGTTCCTTCTCGAGGCGCCGGCGCTCCGTGCGCAGGAATTCCTCCTCCATCTGCGGGTCGAATGCACAGATTGTTTCCACAAGACGCCGCAAGGGCTGGCGCAAGGGAACGAAGATGGTTCCCTCAGGCACGGTGCTCTCCTTCGCAGTCTCGTCCGACCAGAAGGAGCGAAGTCCGGAAATCCGCAGGTCCCTGGTGGACCGGTAGATCTCGATCTCCTGAGCCATAAGGGACCGGAGGAGGAAATCTTCCCTTGCGGGTTGGGAATGTGTCACAAACAGCAGCGCTCCCTCGGCTCCAGAGATTCCCCGCACCCGCTCCTCCCGGTACGAACGGAGCAGGTCTTCGCGGTTGCGGGCGGCTGTGCGGAAGTTGCTCATGAAGCTGGTGATCTGGCGGCGGACGGTTTCCCGGTACACCATCACGGTACCGTCGTAGCGGGCAGTTCTCGTCCCTTCGACCCCGGCCTGCTCGTACAGAATCCCCACCGCACCTATCCCGCCGCTCCACGAGCTGGCAAAACCGGGGAACCATTCCTCGTGCCACTCGCGCGTGTAGTACTCCCA
>JAGLYR010000063.1 GCA_023132135.1 Candidatus Eiseniibacteriota bacterium
TGCTGCTGGTCGGTAACCAGCGGGTTGAAAGGCTCTCTCGGCGGGGAGAAAAGGTAGGTACTCTGGCCGTTCATCTCGTGAGCGTCAATGATGAGCTGCGGGTTCCAGGAAGTGACAAGGCGGAGCTTCGCGTACGTTTCCGGCTGGGTTGCCAGAAACCAGTCCCGGTTGAGATCGAACAGGTAATGATTCGTCCGACCGCCGGGCCAGAGACCCAGGTGGCGGAGGCTCTGATCATCGCCATCGGGGATTCTTCCTGCCAGGCTCTCCCAGTGCGCGAGGATCCGCTCGCGGCCGTCGGGATTCTGCAGCGGATCGAGCAGGATCAGAAGGTTGTCCCTCAATTCGGCGACTTCCGGATCTCGGCATGCGGCAAGATGATAGGCGATGGCCAGAGCGGCGTCGGTGCTCGATGTCTCATCCCCGTGGACGCAGCATCCCGCCCAGACACAGAGCGGCAGATCGTTCACGGGCGGCGGATTACTCTCCCGCGGATCGGCCAGGAGCGCCAGGTCCTTCCGGATCTCCTCGAGACGCGCCATGTTCGATTCACTCGTGATGACGGCGACGACCAGTATCCGACCCTCGTGACTCTTCCCATAGGGGATCAGGCGCACGTGAGGAGATACGTCCGCCAGAGTTTCCAGATAGGCCATTACTTCCTGATGACGGACTGGTCGCGCTCCCATCGGAAAACCCAGAGCATCCTGGGGTGACGGAATGGAGGGGTCGTAGCGGGCATCCGGGAAGAACGGCTCGAGATCACTCTCGCCCGCCCGCACTGCATCAGGAAGGCCGTGGTCGACCCAGATCGACGTCTGGGCTGCGGCGTCGGGAATCAGCGCAGGATTCCCCATGGCGACCAACGCGATCAGGGCACAGCCGAGAGTCATGTGAGCAATACTGAACATGCGCTTTGTGCCAGACACCAGGTCATGGGACTGGCGTACTCCTTCCTGTACAGCAGATTCTATGGAACCCGGGCAGACATACAAGGTGAAAAATGGGCAATAGCCCGCATTTCACAGCAGCGGCCGGAAGCAGGTTCGGATATCAGGCTCTTGGCTCCGACGATTGGGGGAAGACGAGAGGAGAGAAGGAGAGAGGTGACCGGGGTGAAGGTGGATTGTTGGGTGTCAGGCTTGGCTTTTCACCTTTCGGCTTTCGGCTTTCACCCCTCTGCAGCAAGACGGATTGCCGGGCCGAGCCCGGCGTGCGCACTTGCTGCTGGGACGAAGAATCGAATTGCCTGGCGCCGGGATTGCTGGTAGGCTAAGGACTTGCCCGGAAGATCCTGGAATGGGAACCAAGATGCGAATCCTCTTTGTGACAGACCTCCACGGATCCAGATGGAAATACGAGCGCGTGCTGGAGACCGCCGGGTCCTCCGGCGTCGACATGGTTATCAACGGCGGGGACATGTTTCCACACTCGCGGGATCTGTCCGCTCAGAGTGTTTTTATTACGGGTTTTCTGGATGAGCACCTGTCCCGGTACGATTCCGCCGGAATCCTCTACCTCTGCTACCCGGGGAACGACGATCTGAGAGTTCATGATGATCTCTTCGAAGAGACTTGTGACAAGTACGGGAGTGTAGTGTACCTGGCCCAGCGCAGGTTCGAGACTCAGGGCTTCGAGTTCATCGGCATGAACTGGGTGGTCGACTACCCCTTCCGCCTGAAAGACCGCTGCCGGAAGGATACGGACGACTATGTGTTCCAGCCCCAACTGGGTTCAGGCCTGCTGTCCACTCCCGAGGGATTCGAGGAGGTCGACGACTGGTTCGCCCGCGCCGGTACTGTTCCCACGATCGAGGAGGAAATGGAATGCCTCGTCCGGCCCAATGACATGGAAAGGGCGGTCTATGTGATCCACATGCCTCCGTCCGGGCTCGGACTGGACGAGTGCGCCAACGGTGTGCAGGTTGGCTCAAAGTCCGTCCTCCGGTTCCTCAGGTCGCATCAGCCCCGACTCTCGCTCCACGGGCATATCCACGAATCACCCGGGATCTCCGGGCGATGGAACGCCCGACTGGGCGACACCGTGTGTGTTCAACCCGGTCAACTGGAAGATCTCGCCTACGTGATCGGCGATCTGTCGACCATGGCGCTGGAGAGAGTCACGGAATCCCGCGAACCGTAGCCGAGGAGCGGAGAATGACCATCGACAGCATCGTAGAACGGATCCTGAGCCTCAGGAAACGGCGCGAGGCCGTCATACTGGCACACAACTACCAGCCCCCGGAAATCCAGGACATTGCAGATATGCGGGGTGATTCGCTGGCGCTGAGCCGGGAAGCGGCCGAGGCCCAGGCGAAGGTTATCGTCTTCTGCGGTGTGCGGTTCATGGCCGAGACGGCGGCGATTCTGTGCCCGGGGAGCACCGTGCTCCTCCCGGACCCTGAGGCCGGGTGCCCGATGGCGGACATGATGGCCCCCGGGGATGTGGAGCGGATGAGGGGGGAACATCCGGGGGCGGCGGTTGTGACCTACGTCAACTCGACGGTGGAGGTGAAGGCTGTCTCGGACGCATGTTGTACATCCGGCAACGGGCTCAAGGTGGTCGAGTCCTTCCCTCCCGGGCAGGAGATCATCTTCGGACCGGATCAGTACCTGGGACACTTCCTCTCCACTCAGACATCGCGCACCTTCCATCTCTGGCGGGGATACTGCCCGTCCCATATGAAGATCCTGGTCGAGGACATTGAGCGGGCGAGAGAAGAGCACCCCGATGCGAAGATCATGGTGCATCCCGAATGTACACCGGACGTCATCCGGCTGGCGGATGTGGCTCTTGGTACGGGGGGGATGATCCGGTACGCCGCCGAGTCGGGAGCGAAGGAATTCGTCGTCGGGACCGAAGTGGGAATGGTCTACCGGCTCGAGAAGGACATTCCGGGGAAGAAGTTCTATCCCGCGACCAGCCGGGCTCTCTGTCCCAACATGAAAAAAATCACGCTCGAGAAGGTTCTCTGGTCGCTGGAGGAAATGGAACCCCGCGTTACGGTGCCTCCGGACGTCGCTGCCCGCGCCAAGCAGGCCGTGGATCGCATGCTGGCCTCAGTGTAGATCGCAATGTGTACATCTCAAGAGCTGGCTGCGGATTGCGTAGACGGATCTCTTGGGGGATTCCGGGAGTAGAGAGGAACGGTGCTCTCCTTTAAGGACATCAGCCTGCGTTTCGCCGGCATCCCGATTCTGAATGAGATTTCGGGTAGTATCGAGCGCGGGGAGCGGATCGGTCTCGTGGGACCCAATGGGGCGGGTAAGACGACCCTTCTCCGGGTCATGACGGGGGAGGAGTCGCCGGAGAACGGCGAACTCCGAAAGCCGAACTTCCTGCGGGTCGGCTATCTCCCGCAGGGCGGCGTTGAAGGCAGCTCGAAGACCTGTCTCGAAGAAGCTCTCGAGGCATACGGCGATCTTGCGAAGATGGAGGACGAGATCACCGGGATCACCCGCCGGCTCTCTGAAATCCCCGAGGGAGAACCCGTTCCCGAAAACCTGCTGGCCCGCTATGGAGAGCTGGAACACCGGTTCGCCCACCGGGGCGGGTACGAAGGTGAATCGGCCGTCCTCAAGGTCCTGGACGGTCTTGGAATCGGGAGATCCCACTGGAACAAGGCCACTTCGGATCTCAGCGGCGGGCAGCGAATGCGCCTGGCCCTGGCCAAGCTGATTCTTCTCGACCACGAACTCCTGTTCCTGGACGAGCCCACCAACCATCTGGATATCCGGGCTATCGAGTGGCTGGAAGGCTATCTCTCTGCTTCTCCCGCTGGACAGATTATCGTCTCCCACGACCGCCGGTTCCTGGACCGTCTGGTGTCGGAAATCTGGGAGCTGAATCACGGTGCCCTCACCAAGTACCGCGGGGACTACTCCTTTTACCTGGAGGCGCGGGAGGAACGGATCGAGCTGCAGAAAAAACGCAGGGCGGCGGTTCTCGAGGAGCGCCGGCGTTTGCAGGATTTCATAGATCGCAACCGGTCCCGGAAGGACCGCGCGAAGCAGGTCCAGGGGCGGATCAAGGTGCTGAGAAAGCTGGAAGAGGCGCCTCTTCCGCCCGAGCTGGCCGAGAGCACGTTCCGTCTCAAGGAATCGGCCGCCGGGGACAGGATTGTCGCGAAGATGGAGAACGTGGGCAAATCGTACGGCGGGAACGTGGTGTTCCAGGGTCTGGAGCTGACGATCGAACGCGGGGACCGCATTGCAGTCCTTGGGCCGAACGGGGCCGGGAAGTCCACCCTCCTCAAGATTCTCATGGGCCGGGAACAGGCCACGGAGGGCTCCTGCTGGACAAGCCGGAGGAATGTGGTTCGGTCGTATTCCCAGGATCAGGCCGAGTGTCTGGGGGGGAGGAAAACCGTCCTCGCCGAAGTGGAAGGAGCCGCCTCGGTCGAAATGGTCCCACAGGTCCGATCCCTGCTGGCTCGGTTCCTGTTCTGTGATGACGATGTCTTCAAGCCCCTGGATGCCCTGAGCGGTGGAGAGAGAAGCCGGCTGGCCCTGGCGAAGCTCATGGTGGAGGCGGCCAACTTCCTGGTCCTGGACGAACCCACCAACCATCTGGACCAGGACGGTCAAGCGGTGCTCACGGCGGCCATCGAGCGGTACGGTGGGACCCTCATCTTCGTGTCGCACGATCGGTATTTCATAGATCGGCTGGCCAACCGCGTGCTCGAAATCGACGGCGGCCGGGTCCGGCTGTTCCTCGGCAACTACTCGGACTACCGGCATGTACTCAAACGCGAGGCCGAGGATGCACGGGAAGCCAAGGTTGCCGTCTGCGAGAACCCGCCGCCGCGAAAGGAACGCCGGCCCACCGGCGGGCTTTCTCCAGCAAAATCCAGAGAGCGCGAAAAGAAGCTAAAGAAAATTGAGCAGGAGATCGAAACACTCGAAGCACGGATCAAGACTCTCGACGTGATGCTGAGCAGCCCTGCGGTGTTCCAGTCGGGGAATCTGTCCAGGGACGTTGTCGAGGAACAGCGCGTTTTGAGGGGAAAGCTTCCCGGTCTTTACGAACAGTGGGAAACTCTCACGGAGGAGGAACCGGAAAAAAGCTGAATTCCGCTTGATTTCACCGTCTCGATGATGTAAGCTAGCTCTAGGTTTGGATAGGAACAGGCGTCCGGTGATCCGGGCGTCTTTGGCATTGTGGAGAAAACGGAAAAATGACTTGCCCGGTCATTGAGGCCGGGCTTCTGATTTAGATGGAGCATGCTTTCGATGAACAGGTTTCTTCAGATCGTGGCGCTCGCAGGTTGGGTGCTGCTGGCAGGATCGTCGGCGCCGGCGGAGGAAGTTTTCTCCGAGCCGTCTTCGCCGGGTGATCTGGAAGCTATCCGGCAGCGCGGGGTTCTGCGGCTCATCACCCGGAACAGCCCCAACACCTACTTCCTCTACCGGGGCGAGCAAATGGGGTTCGAGTACGACCTCGCTCGGGGTTTCGCTTCCCGGTTGGGTGTGGACCTTGAGGTTGTGGTCCCTCCCGCGGGCACGGATCCGGTGGATTGGCTCCTCGATGGTCATGGGGACCTGGTGGGCGCCTCTCTTCTGGCGCACGACGTCCCGATGTCCGGGGTTGTATTCTCAAAACCCTACAAGCGGATTTCGAGAGTGCTCGTGGTCCGGGATGATTGTGCATCCATCCAGCGTCCCGAGGATCTTCCGGGTCACAAGGTGTGGGTGGCGGAAGGGGGTCGTCACTTCTGGCTCCTCCGATCTCTGGAACTGAATCTGGGAGGGTTGATTGATATTCAGGCTGTTGCGGCGGACTGCGAGAGCGAAGTAATCCTGGCCGACCTGTCGGCCGGGACCGTGGATGCGGCGGTTGCCGAAACGGACGTGGCGCTACTGGCCATGAGCTTCCATGGGAATCTCAGGATCGCGTGCGAGCTGGAGCCGCCCCAACCGGTGCGGTGGGCCGTGAGCAGGGAATCCGAGGAGCTCCTGGCCGCGGCCAATGGTTTCCTGGAGGACATCCGAGGGACTTTCTTCTTCAATCACATCAAGAGGCGCTACTACGATGGCGGGGACGAGTACCGCCGGTTCCGGGAGTTGGCTTTTGTGGCGTGGCAATCGGGGAGGCTTTCCCGTTTTGACGACCACATCCGGAGGCACGCGAGTGCCTTGGGGGTCGACTGGCTGCTCATAGCGGCCCAGATCTATGAAGAGTCGAGCTTCAACCCGGCGGCCACGAGTTCAAGCGGCGCCCGCGGGCTGTTGCAGATCATGCCGAGAACCGCCTTGGCGCTTGGAGTTGTTGACCCCCACGACCCCGACGAGAACATCTTTGCTGGAATCCGGTACCTCGTGAAACAGTGCCGGATGTTCCAGGATATCCCATCCTCCAATGACCAGCTCCGGTTTGCCCTGGCCAGCTACAACGTCGGCCTCGGGCATGTCCGGGATGCTCAACGGCTGGCGTCCGAGATGGGGATGGATCCTTCCCGGTGGGAACCGGTGGCTGAGGCACTCTGCCTGCTCTCGCAACGGGAGTTCTACGAGAGAGCCCGTTACGGCTACTGCAGGGGGGGAGACGCGGTCCGCTACGTGGACGAAGTGCTGAGTCGTTGGGAGATTTACAGCCACTACCTCAAAGAGCACAGCGTTACAGAGATGGTGGAGAAGTCCACGCAGGGAGAAGTCCCGCCTCAGGGTTGCCTGTCGGCCGCGTCCTGGTCCGCCGGGCAATCCGGAGCATGATCACGCAGCAGCTGCCGAACACGATCCCATCCATCCCCGGCTCCACCGACCGCAGAGCCCTCCACAAACCTCAGTTCCGTGATCGCGTCGTAATTCGACGCCGTCTGCAGCGGCCGGACGAGGAGGGACGAGGAGGCAATCTCCTGTTCCATAACTACGGGCGGGGGAGTCACCACCGGCGCAGGATCCCTCCCGATGGGCGCGGGATTGACCAGGGACATGAAGAAAGACAGGAAGAGCGTGATCATCTATGCCTCCAGCTAGCTTATCGGCCGCAGGACATGCGTCTTTAGCATGGATTGAGGGCCCCGCGGGATGAACACGGTGTC
>JAGLYR010000064.1 GCA_023132135.1 Candidatus Eiseniibacteriota bacterium
TGTAGCCTGAATAACCCAGGCTAGGGTTGATCACCTGGATAGACGCGATCCTCCATCTCCGCGAGAAACTTGTCCGCTTCCAGGGCGGCCATGCATCCGGAGGCTGCCGCCGTCACTGCCTGCTGGTACACGGAGTCCTGCACATCGCCGCCGGCGAAGACCCCGCGGGCGGTTGTTCGTTGGCGTTCGTCCGTCTTGACGTATCCGGCTCTGTCCAGGTCCAGGTGACCCTTGAAGACCGCCGTGTTGGGTTCATGGCCGATTGCGCCAAAGAGCCCGTCGATCTCCAACTCCGATATCTTCCCGGTGGGAAGATGCTTGAGCCTGATTCCGGTCACACCTTTCTCGTCATTGCCAAGGATTTCTTCGGTGACGGATTCCATGACCGGGTGGATATTGTCAATGGCCTCGACGCGGGCCTGCAGGGCCGGTCCGCTTCGAAACCGGTCTCTCCGATGGATGAGATGGACGGAGGTGGCCACTTTGGCGAGAATACTCGCTTCTTCCAGGGCCGAATCGCCGCCACCCACCACTGCCACACGGCGGCCCCGGTAGAAGAAAGCATCGCAGGTCGCGCAGTACGAAACGCCTTTCCCGGTGAATTCGGATTCACCCTTAACACCGAGCTTCCTTGCGCTTGCGCCCGTCGCGACGATCACGGTTTTGGCCTGGTATGCTCCGGCCGCGGTTTTGACCGTCAGGGGGTGGTTCCGGAAGTCCACCTCGGTTACCTGCTCCGTGATAATCCTGGTCCCGAAGCGTTCGCACTGCTTTTTCATGAGCGTCATCAGCTCGGGCCCGAGAATGCCCTCGGGAAACCCGGGGAAGTTCTCCACCTTGTCGGTGATGGTCAGCTGCCCGCCCATCTGCAGTCCTGTAAAGAGCACGGGTTCGAGGTCGGCGCGGGCAGCGTAGATGGCAGCCGTGTAACCGGCGGGGCCGCTGCCGATGATGATGACGGAATGCATTTGCAAAACCTCCTATCCAAGGAATGCGTACCTCAGTGCGAAGAGCACAGCCAGGACATAGATGAGTGGACTCACCTTCCTGCCCTGCCCGGAAAAAAGCTTGAGAATAGCGTATGAAACAAGTCCCAGTGCCAGCCCGTCCGAGATACTGAAGAACAGGGGCATACCCAGCATGGTGAGAAACGCCGGGATTGCCTCGCTCGGATCGTCCAGCGGTATGTTGCGGATGCTCTTCAGCATGAGACTCCCCACAATGATCAGCACCGGTGCGGTAACCGGATAGAGAACAGTCCCGGGAGCAATCTCCGTTCCTCCCCCGATCATACTGACCAGGGGATGGAAGAAGAGCGCAATCAGGAACAGCGCGCCCGTCACGAGGTTGGAGAGCCCGGTGCGGCTGCCCTGGGCCACCCCTGCCGCGCTCTCGATGTAGCTCGTGACTGTCGAGGTGCCCAGGAGTGCACCGACCGTTGTCCCTGTGGCGTCGGCGAAGAGCGCCCGCTCCGAACGGGGAAGTTCCCCATCCTTCATCAGCCCGGCCTGGTGCGCCACCCCGACCAGTGTCCCCACCGTGTCGAAGATGTCCAGGTACAGGAACACGATGACAACCGTGATGAGTTCCAGGCTGAAGAGACCTGAGAAATCGAGTTGCAGGAATGTCGGAGACAGGGAAGGCGGCGCGGAGGCGATTCCCTGGAATCGAACCAGGCCCAGGACCACTGCGCCGATGGCCGTGAAGAGGATGCCGATGAGCAACGCTCCCTGCACGCCGAGGACAAGGAGAACAGAGGTCGCGAGCAAGCCGGCGAGACTGAGTAGCACAGGGCGGCTGGAAAGGTCACCCAGTGTGACGAGAGTTCCGGGAGCGTCCACAACCAGCCCGGCCCACTGAAGCCCCACAAAGGCGATGAGGAGGCCGATCCCGACGGCAATTGCGCTCTGGAGCGAGCGGGGAATGACAGAGAGGATGATGGACCGGAAACGGAACACCGACAGGACCATGAAAATGGCTCCGGCTACAAACACCGCGGCCAGCGCTTTTTGCCACGGAACTCCCATGGCCACACAGACGGTGAAGGTGAAGTAGAAGTTGTGCCCCATGGCCGGAGCCAGGGCCACGGGGTAATTGGCCAGAAACGCCATGGCGAAGCAGGCGACTGCGCTGGAGATGCAGGTGGCGACCATCACCGCGCCGAAGTCCATTCCGGCAGCCGAGAGGACGGCGGGCTGGACGAAGATGATGTATGCCATGGTCGCGAAGGTGGTGGATCCGCCCACCACCTCCGAGCGAATGTCGGTTCCGTTCTCGCTCAGTTTGAAGAGTCGTTCCAGCATGGAAGGTTCCCTCCTTGGCGATCTTCTGGATGCCAGGAGAACACTCTAGCAGAGGGTGGGGGACACCGACAAGCGCTTCCTAGGCCACCTTTCGCTTGTTTGCGCGCTTGCACCGGGTCTCTGGGCGGGGTAGAGTAAGAAACGGAACGTTGCCGATTGATATGGCAGGGGAAGGAGACAATCATGAAGGCGAGACGGATCTGCAGTGGAGTCCGGTGGATGGGCGCAGTGGACTGGAATCGACGCTTGTTCGATGCACTGATCCCTCTGCCGGACGGAACGAGCTATAACGCCTACCTCGTCAAGGGGTCGGAGAAAACCGCCCTTCTGGATACGGTCGACCCAACTATGGAAAACGTGCTGATGCAGCAGTTGAGCGATGTGGAGACCATCGACTACATCGTCGCTCATCACGCCGAGCAGGACCACTCAGGCACGATTCCAGCCGTACTGCGGAAATACCCCCACGCCAGGCTCGTGTGCTCACAAAAAGCCAAGGCCATGCTTGTGGATCATCTTCACGTCCCGCCGGAGAACATCCAGACGGTTAAAGATGGAGAAACCCTTTCGCTGGGGAACAAGACACTGCAGTTCGTTTACACACCGTGGGTCCATTGGCCCGAGACCATGGTGACGCACCTCCCGGAGGACAAGATCCTGTTCACCTGTGATTTCTTTGGATCTCATCTGGCCACTTCCGGGCTCTACGCGGGTGATAATCCATATGTGTACGAGGCGGCGAAGCGGTACTACGGCGAGATCATGATGCCGTTTCGCAAGGCGATTCAGAACAACCTGACGAAGATCGCAGATCTCGAGTTTGACCTGATTGCTCCAAGCCATGGTCCAATCCACGACAAACCCGCCCGCATTCTCGATGCATACAGAGACTGGGTGTCGGATAGCGTGTCGAATCTTGTCGTCATCCCCTACATCTCGATGCACGGAAGTACCGAAACCATGGTGGACTATCTCGTGAGCGCATTGGCAGAGCGTGGTGTCAATGTCCAGACATTCAATCTGGAGGTAACCGACATCGGCAAACTGGCAATATCGCTGGTAGACGCTGCCACGATTGTGATCGGCACCCCGACAGTCCACATGGGGCCGCATCCGGCAGTCTTCTCCGCCACCCATTTGGCAAACGCGCTGCGGCCCAAATTGAAATATGCCGCCATCATCGGTTCGTACGGGTGGGGCACCAAGGTGGTGGAACAGATCTCCGGCCTGATTCCGAATCTCAAAGTCGAGATCCTTGGCGCGGTGCTGTGCAAGGGTCTCCCGCGGCCGGAAGATTTCACCGCTCTGGACGGTCTTGCGGACACGATCAAGGAGAAACACTCACAGGTTTGAACGTCCCCTGGGGGGCGATAGCCGCATGCGCTACTTTCTCACAAGGAATATTCTTCTTGCCTGGCTGGGGATGGTCATCTGGCTGGTAGCGGTCCGGGTGGGCGGGGTCCCGGCCCTCCGGTGGGGCACGGAGATTCTCTACCTGGTCTTCATCTCCTGGATGTTCTACCAGTCCAGGGAGGTGTTCCTGTGGAGTGACGAGCTTCCCATTCGCCGGAGACTGGCGGGGCTTGGGCAGATCAGTGGGCTGCTCATTGTCACGGCGGCTCTCCTCGTTGTGCAGATGAGCAAGGAAGCGGGCGAGGCCGCTGCCGCCCAGGCGGCTTCTTCTTTCGGCTCGCAGCTGGCCTTCGGCGTTCTGCAGGGTGTCCTGCTTTTGCTCATCGGTTGCGCGGCCGTGATTCTCGCCAGTCTGGTGTTTCATGAAGCGGGAACGGCCTGGAAAGTGATCTCTGGTGTCATGTGCGGGGTGCTGCTTCTCGGCAGCTGCCTGCTGTCGAGCGGCGATGGGTGGATGTGGCTCATTGTCCTGGCTCTTGTGCCGTCGTTCCGGACGTCTTGGACGGAGGACTTTTCCGCAAAGCTCAAGACAGCAATCTTCTTCTTCGGATTCGTCATCTTTTTTCTCCTTGCTCTCTTTCAGGCCAAGGTCACGTGGAGTGGGGTGGAACAGTATCTCCTTCCCGTTCTCGAGGTCGAGATGGGGCGGTTCCCGGCAGGTCTGACGCGGGCCGTCCTCCTTCTGCTCGTGGCCCACGTGGTCCTGTTCCAGCTGAAGATGATCTTCTCCCCCATGACGCGGGTCGCTGCCTTGCGCGGGGGACTCCGAACCAAGCTCATCCTTTTCTATGTGGCCGCCGGAGCCATTCCGCTGATTCTCATGGTTCTCATTCTGTCCATCGGGTTCTACATTGTGCTTGGTGGCTACCGGGCTTCACTGGCCAAGAAGCTGGCTGCGGATTATGCGGAGACGTGTCTCGACCTGAGCGAGCGGGTGGCGCGGGATCCCGGCATCCTCCGCTGGGCCCGTACGGTCCCGCTGGAGCCTGGCGCCGTTGCTACGGACCAGGAAATCTCGGAGCAGCTGTCGGCTTGGGTTGCCGAGGAGGAACTGGGTGCGGGTGTGGGGTATGTCCTGGTCCAGGTCCAGGCCGACTCCTCGAGGCTTGTGGCGCGAAGCGACGGGACGCCGGCGCAGCGCGCGCCGGGCTACTGGATCCCCGATTGGTCGGTGGACGCTTCCCGCGCCGGGTTGGTGCCCGCGCTGGAAAACGTGTGGGGCCGCGGTGTGACCGGGTTGGCTCTTGGAGACCGGCGGTTGCTGGTGGAGGTCGGCGTTGCCCTGGACCTGGTGTTTCTCGATAGGATGAAGCGTCTCACCGGGGTGGACTTCGAACTCAGCAACGGATACTGGTTGCACCTGACGGTCGCGCGGGGGCAGGTCACAGCGCACCGGGGTGAGGCGCCTGAAGGCCTGGAGGTGAAACCGGAGTGGAGGAGCATTTCCACCATGGCTCCGGACGACCCGCGGTCCGAGAGTTTCCTCGACCGGCGGCTCTACTTCGGAGGCGCGTTCCTGCCCGAGATCGACTGGACCACTGGGGAAACGGTCGAGAAGATCGCGGGCATGCTGCTCATCCGGACATCCATCCGGAATCTGTACAAGGTGCTCTTTGCTCCCGAGAACACAATTAACATGTTGCTCCTGGTCGTGGTCGGGATTCTGGCCGTGCTGTTCCTCGTGATCACCCTGGTTGCCGCGGGCGTTGGAGTGCGCGTTGTCCGTAATATCACCCGATCTGTGGGGGCTCTGAAAAAAGGAACGCAGCGGGTGCGAGCGGGGGATTTCGACTACCGGATTCACCTGACCTCCCGGGATGAATTCGAGGATCTTGCGGAGTCGTTCAACGTGATGAGCGCCGAGGTCCGGCGGATGCTGATCGCCGTTCAGGAAAAGGAGAAACTGGAGGCGGAGCTCCGGATTGCCCGGAGCATCCAGGAGAGACTCCTTCCCCAGGAGCAACCCCGGCTTCCGGGCTTTGAAGTGCTTGGCAGCTCAATGTCCGCCCGGGAGGTGGGTGGGGACTACTTCGATTTCATTAGTTTTGATGCCGGTTCCTGGGGCGTAGCCGTGGGGGATGTCTCCGGCAAGGGTGTGACGGCTGCGCTCCTCATGGCGAATCTTCAGGCGGGCCTGAGGGCATTCGCCAGCAAACCGTCACAGATTGCGGGAGTGATGGAACGGCTCAACCTGCAGCTGCTCCGGACCACGGCCGCGGAGATGTACGCCACCTTTTTCTACGGGGTTCTGGATAGCAGGACCCGGGTTTTTTCTTTTTCGAACGCGGGGCACAATCCCCCTCTACTGGTACGGGCCAACGGCACGACCGAGCTTCTGGACGCCGGGGGGCTTCCCCTGGGGATGATGGAAGGATTCCCGTACGAGGAGGCGAAGGTGGAGATGGCCCCCGGCGACCTCCTGGTCCTGTACACCGATGGCGTGACAGAGGCGGAGAATGCCCAGGGCGACCAGCTGGGGGACGATGGTTTCCTGGAGGTCGTAGTGTCCTCGAGAGGCGAGGGCGTCCAGGCAGTCCAGGAACGGATTCACGAGGCGGTCAGGGAGTTCGCCGCGGGGCATGAGCAGTCGGATGACCTGACGCTGGTCATCGTGAAATGTACCGTGTAGCCCCCTCCGGGGGCTTCAACCCCTCCAATGCCCTTTTCCTTGGACTAGGGACTAGGGACTACGCACTAGGGACTTGTTCTGCGGCAGGTCTCTACCTGACCCGACTCCGTGGGTCGAATACTCCCCGCAGCCCTTCTCCCAGCAGGTTGAACCCGATCACGGTGATTACTACCGCGAGTCCGGGGAATGTGGAAATCCACCAGGCGTCAAGGAGTGTGGCGCGGCCGTCGGCAATCATGTTCCCCCAGCTGGCCGTGGGAGGCTGGACGCCGAATCCCAGGAAGCTGAGCCCGGCCTCCATCAGAATGGTATCTGCAATGGCGAGGGTCGCGGCTACGATGATGGGGCCGGTGGCATTGGGCAGGATGTGACGGAGGAGGATTCTCCCCCGGCTGAATCCCAGAGCCCTGGCGGCCTCAATGAAGGTCTGTTCCCGGAGAGAGAGGACCTGGCCGCGGACCAGGCGCGAGACCCCCATCCATCCCGTCAGTCCCAGGACAAGAACGAGGAGCAGTGTAGAGGGGTTGAAGACGGCGGCCAGCGCGAGGAGGAGAACCAGCCGGGGAAAGGCCAGCAGCATGTCCACGCCGCGCATGAGCATCGTGTCCAGCCGCCCGCCCCAGTAGCCTGCCACAGCGCCAACCGCTGTTCCCAGAGTGATGGCGATGGCCACAGAAGCGACGGCGATCCCCAGGGAAATCCTCGCGCCGTGGAGAACGCGGGAAAAGATATCCCGCCCGAACCTGTCGGTGCCCATTGGATGATCGCCGGATGGCGACGCGTAGCGATTGGTAACAATGTCGACTTGAGCCGTGGGATCGTAGGGAGCGAGAAGGGGCGCAAGGATGGCGGTCAGGCAGAGGGCGGCGACCAGGCCCACACCCACCCGGCCCGCCGCGCTCCCCGCGATCCTGCGAAGCGCGCCGCTACGGCCGCGAAACATGCTGTGGTTCTCTCCCATACCTTTTCCCGGCTACGTCAGCCTGCGTGCGTACCGGATCCTCGGATCCACAAGGCAGTACAGCACGTCGGCCAGCAGGTTTCCCAAGAGGACCATCACGCCAAAGAGAAAAGTGTTGGCCATTACCACGGGATAATCCCGCTGAAGAATTGCGGTTACGATGACCCGCCCCATTCCCGGCCAGGAGAACACCGTTTCCACCAGCACAGCCCCGCTGAAAAGGAACGGCAGGTACAGGCCGAGGAGTGTTATTACCGGGATGAGGGCGTTCCGGAGTGCGTGTCTGCAGATCACGGTTCGCTCGGGTAATCCCTTGGCTCTGGCGGTTCGGATGTAGTCCTGGCTCAGGGCCTCCAGCATGCTTCCGCGCGCGAACCTCGCAATGCCGGCAGCGCCGCCGAGGCCCAGCGCGAGACTGGGCAAAATCAGGTGACGGAAACGGTCGACGACGCGGCCCCACAGCGAGAGCGAATCGTAGTTGATGGACATAGCCTGGGCGGACGGCAGCACCGGCAGGATCTCCGAGAAAAGCAGGATAAACATCAGGGCCAGCCAGAAAGTCGGGACGGAGTAGAAAAAGAGGGTCACGATCGTAGTCACATGGTCCGTGACGCCGTGTTGCCGGACAGCGGAAATCGTGCCCGTCACGATGCCCAAGCCGAAGATGATTACCAGAGAGGCGAGGGACAGGATCAGTGTGTGAGGCAGGGCGGAAGCCAGAATACTGGAGACCGGGCGGTGCTGTGTCAGGGAATAGCCGAAATCGCCTGTCAGGAAGGACCCCAACCACCGCAGGTATTGCAGGTGGATCGGCTGGTCCAGTCCCAGGTTGTGGCGGATCTGGTCCTGGAGTTGCTGGTCGATGTCCGGGTTGAGATAGATCTGAGTCGGGTCTCCGGGAGCCAGGTGGAGGACGATGAAGACGATCGTGGACACTCCAAGAATGAGAGGGATGGCCACAAGAAACCGTCTCAGTAGATAGGACACCATGGGCTAAGCGTTCCTCTGAGGCAATGCTGCAACGTTGCCGTCCACGGTGGCCCGGCTATTCATGAACAATCCGGGCTGATCACCAGTCCGGATACCGCTGCTCTCCGGTGGGAACCCACCAGCGGCAGAGATTGTAGTCCCAGGAGTAGGTTGTCGGTCGGACATTCCGGACCCTCCCATCGACAGCAACGACCTCATCGGTCACGAACAGGAATGTGTAGGGGGCATCGTCCACGATGATCTGCTGTGCCCGGCCCCACAGATCCCGGGCCGTCTCCCGGTCCAGTTCCACGCGGGCGTGATCGATGAGGGAATCAACCCCCGGGTTCGCGTAGTGCCCGATGTTGTACTTGTCCATGATGGATCTGGAGTGCCAGATGGTAGTGAGATCCACCTTGATTGCCGAAACCCACGCGGAGACGGCGGCCTGGAAATCCTTCTTCCTCGTCAGCCTTTCGACAAAGACGGTCCATTCGACCAGGCGGGGGACCACCTTGATCCCAATCTTCCGGAGATCCTCCTGCAGAACCACCGTGATGTCCGCGCGGATCTGGTTGTCCCCGTTGGTGATGATCTCGAACTCGAACGGTTGCCCGTCCCGGTCCAGCCATCCGTCGCCGTCCCGATCAACCCACCCTTCCCGGGCGAGGAGTTCCACGGCTTGCTGAGGATCGAAGGGAATCTGTTTCAGATCCGGATTGTGTGCCCATAAGAAAGAGGGAATCGGCCCCATCGCCGGCCGGCCCATGCCGTCCAGGAGCGAGTCGATGATCTTTTGCCGGTCGATGGCCATGGAGAGGGCGCGACGGACGCTCCGGTCGGAGAACAGGGGGTCGGCGATGTTCCAGCAGACATAATGGTACACACGGGAGGGATAACTGTGGACGTTGATATTCGGCAGTTCTCTGACCCGGACTTTCTGGGCGGAGGGAACAACGGGCCACAGGTCGATTTGCCCGTTGCCGAGCTGGGTCGCAAGGCTCGTGGCATCGGGAATCACCTTCCAGACCAGGCGGTCGAGAAACGGGCGGCCCTCGAAGTACCCGTCGTAGGCGGCAAGTTCAATTCTCTGCTGGGGTATCCAGCTGATGAACCTGAAGGGCCCGTTGCCAATGGGTTGTCGATTGAAGTCCGCTGTCCGCATCGCGTCCAGAGACACGTTCTGCAGGATGTGGCGGGGCAATGGCCGGAAGATCCATGCGTCGAAAAACTGGTCCGGGTAAGCCTGGCGGAAGTCGAAGCGCACGGCAAAAGAATCCACGGCCGTGACCGACTCGATGTCCTCCAGCCAGCGAATGGTTTTCCATCCGATCTCCTCGCTGGAATAGAGGTCGAAGGAAAACACGACGTCGTGCGCGCTGAACTTCTCCCCGTCGTGCCAGGTGACATCGTCTCTCAGTTGAAATGTCAAGGTCCTGCGATCCGGCGAGAATTCCCACCGGGTGGCCAGCCAGGGCTCAAAATCCTTCATGTCGGGCTTGATCCGGGCCAGCTGGCAGAACAGCTGCCCGTAGACGTCGGAGCCGGTGTTGGCGACGGAAACAAGGGGATTCAGCGCGTCGGCATCGGCTTCCGTGCCGATCACAAGGACATCGCCGTACGCAGGGTTATCCGTGTCCTCGGGGGACCCGGCCCGGTCGCTGGTGTTCTGGCAGGAGGAGAAAAGGACGACGAGTACAACTAGAGCGGCAATTCGCAAACGCTCCACAATGCCTCCAACAGGGCGAGAGGGTATTCTTCAGCGGTCCATCGCCTGTGCTGACGGACTCTATCACCCGCGCGATGGAGTGTCAAGGGTGGGGCGTGACAGTGCTCCGTGCAAGGAAGACTGCGTCTCACCCATCCGGGGTTCCGCGGTTCAGCCTTCTTGCCTGTTGAGTCTCAGGCCGAGGTTCATGCATAATGCAGGCTAGGGACTGGTTCTCATGCCCTTTTCCTTGCACGAAGCACGAGGTACGAAGCACGAAGGAGCGATACAGTCCATGGAGCGAAGGAAACCATCTGTCCTGTTACACGTTTGCTGCGGCCCGTGCTCCACGGCTGTGATTGAGCGGCTGCGCGGGAAGTTCGACCTCACTCTCTTCTTCGCCAACGCGAATCTCCATCCCCGGGAGGAGTATGAGCGGCGTCTCGAGGCGGCCCGCCATGTCGCGGCCCGCTACGAGATTCCCCTCGTCGTTGCCGATGACGATCACGGCGCGTGGCTCGAAGCCGTGCAGGGTCTTGAATGGGAGAAAGAGGGTGGCGCCCGGTGCGACATCTGTTTCCAGGTCCGGTTGGAGGAGACAGCCAGAGAAGCGGAGTCGCGGGGGATGGACTGGTTCACCACCACGCTCTCCATCAGCCCGCACAAGAACGCGAAGAGGATCAGTGAGATAGGCAGGCGCGCGACCATGAACCGGAAAGTCAGGTTTCTGGATGAGAATTTCAGAAAGAGGGAAGGATTCCGCAGATCGGTGAAGCTCAGCCGCGAGATGGGGCTGTACCGGCAGGACTACTGTGGCTGCGAATTCAGCATGAACCGATTGTCTTGACCCCCGGGGGCGGTGATTGCTAGCCTGGACTATACACAAATCCGGGAGGATTTGTACACAGTCCAGGCAGAGCAATAGAGAAGTAGACAATAGAAAATAGATCCCGGACAAGAGCATTATAGAAACACCTTTACACTTCTCTATTGCGGTCTATTCTCTATTGTCTATTCTCATGCCCGGCAACGCACCAGCACATCGTGGGCATACCCATTCATGCATAATCTAGGCTAGAGTAGCCTGTCGGAGGAAACGTGGGCAATACGAGAGCCAGATTACTGCACGTGTTGAGAGAAAGATCACTCTTCTGGGGCGAGTTCCAGCTTTCGGCGGGTGGAACAAGCAAGTACTACATCGACGGCAAGCGCACGCTCATGGACCCGGAGGGGGCTCTTCTCATCGCACAGCACCTGTTCGAGATGATCCGGAACACAGGTGCGAACGCCGTCGGCGGTCCGTCCATCGGGGCGGATTTCATTGTTCCGGTGGTGGCGGCCTGGAGCTTCCAGCAGGGCTGTCCGCTGGATGCCTTCGTTGTTCGCAAGGAACCCAAGAAACACGGCCAGAGGAAGCTCATCGAAGGGAACCTGCCCGATGATGCCAGCGCCATTCTAGTGGATGATGTGATCACGACTGGAGGATCCGTAATCCGGGCCATCCATGCAGTGGAGGAAGAAGGCGGGAAAGTTCTCAAGGTCCTCTGTCTCGTGGACCGTAGGGAGGGAGGGGATGAGAACCTGGCGGCGGAGGGGATTCCCCTGGAGGCCATTTTCACCATCGACGAAGTTCTCGGGATTTCTGGATAGCCCGGGCTACAGGTGGTAATGGGTATGCGGAAATCCTCCTCAGGCTATCGTGCTCTGATCGGTGTGCTCATCGGGATTGCGGCCGCGGTCGCGGTCATTATCCTCACCGAGCACCTTTTCCTCAAGTCCACTTTCGATGGGTTCGAAGCAGGGAGTTACGACCTCCGTTTCCGGTACCGGGCCGAGCGGTTCAAGATCCACTCTATCGATGACGTCATCATCATCGATATTGATCAGCGCAGTCTCTACAATCTGGGGCGCATCTACCAGTGGCCCCGATGGTACCACGCACAGGTGATAGACTTCGTGGCCTCCGGCGGGGCCAGCGCCATTGGCTTCGACATTATCTTCGACCCGGACCGCGAGCGCACGGCCGACGATCTCCTTATCGAATCCACCCGTGCCGCAGGTATTGTCCATCATGCGATTTCCCTCTCCCCGGCCGATTCCCTCAACTGGCTCCCACGGATGGAATCGGAGCCGGAGGGCCTGGAAGTCGGATCCCGCGTCTATGACTTCCCGCCTCAGGTACGAGAGCATTTCCTGACCCTCGAACGATTCGACAATGAATTGGTCGACTTGCTGAATGCCTCCCGGGGTACTGGTTTTGTCAATGTTGAGCCCGATCCGGACGGGGTGGTTCGCCGGATGAGGCTCTTCATCAATTTCAATGATCACACCTACCCGAGTCTGGGTTTCGGAATTGCACTGGCTCGGCTGGGAGTCGATCCAGCCGACCTGGAAGTCAACCCCGGCAAGGGTGTTTCGTTCTGGGCGACGGACCCCGGCGATTCGGTGAGGACGCGGTACTGCATCCCGATCGACGACGAAGGCCGGGTGTACATCGATTACCAGGGCAAGTTCAACACGTTCCGCTACATTCCATACTACGACGTTTACAAGAAGCGGTTGCCGGCGGAGATCTTCAAAGACAAGATCGTGCTGGTGGGGTCCAGCCTTCACGCTCTGGCGGATCTCAAATCCGTCCCGGTTCAGGAGCTGTTCCCGGGAGTGGAGATTCAGGCCAACCTCATCTACAGCATCCTTCACCGGAGCTCTGTCCGGGTAGTGGGTGGGGTGGGGTCGGTGGCTCTCGTCCTGGGGTTGGGTCTGTTGGTGGGCGTTGTGTGCCTGACCGAGCGGTTCCGCTCCCTGATCGTGTCGAGTTTGTTCTTGACGGTGGTTATGACCGGGTACATCCTGATTGCCTTCAGGCTTTTCCTCGGGTGGAGTATCCCGTCTCTGGGTATTCTCGGGGAGCCGGGAATGACCATCCCGATGGTGAGACCGCTGGTCACGATGGGCCTCGCCTTCCTGATGGTGGTCAGCTACCGGTACCAGACGGAGGAACGCGCCAAGAGGCAAATGAGGGGCTACTTCGCCCAGTACGTCGATGAGAAAGTGGTCGACGAGATCACGCGCTCGCCGGGAAAAATCCGGTTGGGCGGTGAGAAGCGGGAGGTGACCCTCCTGTTTTCCGACATTCGCTATTTCACGACCATGTCGGAGAGGATGCCTCCAGAGGAAGTGGCCCGGTTTCTAAACAGATATCTGACCGTCATGACCAGCATCGTCACGCACCATGGCGGGATGCTGGACAAGTACATTGGTGATGCCATAGTTGCGGTGTTCGGCGCCCCGCTGCCCAACCCTAATCATGCGAGGGATGCCTGCCTGGCCGGAGTGGAGATGATCGAGAAGCTGGAAGAGCTCCGGGACGGGGAGGAGCCTCCGTGGAACCGTCTCAACATTGGAATTGGAATCAACACGGGGGAAGCCACCGTCGGCAATATGGGGTCGGACTACCTGTTTGACTATACCGCGATCGGCGACAATGTGAATCTGGCTTCCCGGCTGGAAGGACTGAACAAGTTCTACGAGACGCAGGTGCTTGTCAGCGAGCGGACCTACCGCTCTGCCGGCGAGGGGATTAGTGCCCGCGAACTGGACTTGATTGCGGTCAAGGGGCGCCAGGCCAGCGTGCGGGTTTACCAGCTGCTGGCGGGGAAACGGACAAGAGAGGGAACCGGGGCCACCGCGTCGATGTTCCACAATGGTCTGGAGGCATACCGGCGCAGGGAGTGGGACATAGCGGTTTCTGAATTCGAGAAGGTCCTGGACATCGAAGGTGGCGGACCCTCGCGGGTTCTCTTCAGCCGGTGCCGGGTGTTCAGGGAGAATCCTCCGGAGGACGACTGGGATGGCAGCTGGAGGATGGACGAGAAATAGCAGACACGTGGGACTCACGCTACCGGGGAGGCGTACAATGCGGATGCTCATGATGTGGTCGTTGTTGCTCGTGTGTGGGCTGGTCACAGTCTCGACGGCGCATGCGGCCCGGACGGCGACGGTGGAATTCTACATAGGGGATCTGCACTACGCTGTTGCGCCGGACACGGTTTTCGCCCGGACGACGCTTGGTCAGGCACTTGACGAGGGCATGTTCCTCAGGACCGGGTCGGAATCCCGGGCCGAGGTCCGGTTGGATGACGGCACTCTTCTCCGGATGCAGGAGAATACCCTGATCCAGCTCTATACGATGGTTCCCGACACGCTGCAGGCGGCGGTGACAGCCGTGGGACTGGAGCAGGGTTCCCTCTACGTGATCAAGGGCCGCGTTCTGACAGGCGACGAGTTCCAGGTTCGCACACCCATCGCCGTGGCGGCCATCCGGGGGACCGAGTTCATGGACACCTTCCGGGCCGGCGCCAACGAGGTGCAGGTTCTGAGGGGCGAGGTCGATTTCCGGTCGCTCATCGACGGGCGCACAATCCGGATCCTGCGGGGCCAGGCAGCCCGGATCAAGGGCGCATTCGCGCCTGCCCTGAGGGAACTGACGAACCAGGAGCTGAGTGATCTCCTGAGCGCATCGGAAACCGAGTCGTTCCAGCAGGAGAAACCTCCTGTGGAACCGGAAGGCGGCCCCGTAGAGGGCGAAGGCGGAGAAGGCGAGACGGGTGAAGAGACGGGCAAGGTGGAGGCCCCGGAGCGGTACGAATCCCGCACGGGAAAGGCCGGGAAGAGCTATGGCGCCAGCATTGGGGCGGTTGTGATCGACGGCCAACTGGTTAATATGATTGGGTTCCGCCCCGAATTCACCATTGGCAAGGTGGGAATTGGTCTCGATCTGTCTCTGTATCTGGATGCGGACGGGGATATCCTCGATCGGTACTGGGACGATCCCCAGGACTACATCGACAAGATCTATTACCTGCGGTACGCACAGAAGGGAGAACCTTTCTACCTCCGGGCGGGAGCGCTCGAGGAGGTCTGCCTCGGCTATGGCCTGATCATGAGAGACTACTCCAATATCATGGAGTATCCGAGCACCATCCGGGTGGGAGCGGAACTGGGCCTCAACCGGAACCAGTTTGTCCTGGAAGCCATGTTTGCCAACTTCCGGGAGCTCGATGAGCCCGGTGTGTTCGGTGGACGGCTGGCGTATCGCCCGCTGGTCATGAGCGACCTGCCGTTGCTCAAGAACCTGGAGGTCGGCGCAATTGCCGTGATGGACGGCAACCAGTATGCAGCGTTGGAGGATGGTCTGGGAGAGGAGTTGCCGGATTCGTCATACCACGACCGGGGGGCGTTGGTCTGGGGATTGGACGCGGGAATGCCGCTCCTGCGGGGCGGCTTCGTGGACATCGATCTGTACGCACAGTTTGCCCAGATTAACGAATACGGTCATGGTCTCACAATCCCGGGGTTCCGGGCGTCCGCCGGACCGCTCAGGGCTGAGTTCGAGTATTGCATCTTCGGCAAGCAGTTTGTCTCAGACTATTTCAACCGGACGTACGATATCGAGCGGGCCCGGCGGAATCCCGCTGTGCCGGATCCCTACGCAGAGAAGGGATATATTACCAAGAAAGATTTCCTGGAGGATCCCCAGTTCCAGGAGAGCAAGCAAGGTTGGTACGGCGGTCTGGGCCTCAACCTGCTGAACCTCCTCGACATCTGGGGAAGCATTCAGCTCCTTGGCTCGGGAGATACGGCCGACGAGTCCGGCTATCTTGAAGGCGTTCTGGATACCTCGTGGATCCCGCGGATCTCGCATCTCTCGGCTTATGCCCAGCAGACCCATGTCAGGGATCTGTTTGAGTTCGAGAGAGGGCCTTCGACTGCCTATGGAGTCAACCTGGGCTACGAAATCGCTCCCGGAGCGTCCATCATCGTGGGCATGCGGGGAACCTACGCCGACACCGATGGCGACGGCGTGTTCGAATTGGTGCGGACAACACAGATCGAGACAATGGTGACTTTCTAGCCTGGGTTATTCATGAATCCCTGCTGCGAAGGGCGCAGGATGTGTCTGGACTGCG
>JAGLYR010000065.1 GCA_023132135.1 Candidatus Eiseniibacteriota bacterium
CCCTCTCGCGACGGGATTCCTGAATAACCCAGGCTAGGGCCAGGGAAGGGACGTAAATGGTAAATCGTAAATGGGGGAAGGCGGCGGACGCAAGGAAGTAGGGGATCTGTTCCAATGCAGTTCTCCGAGCGCCATTTACCATTTACAATTTACGGGTGTTGGAGTCATTAGAACGGGGACAAGGCAAAGGGCGACCCGGTGGGTCGCCCTTTGCCTTGTCCCCGTTCCCTGCGAAGCCTCGCAAAATGCAAGGATTCTGACCAAACGGGGATTGCACTCTGCAAGAATCTACCAGTGGGAATCACCGGATTTCCCATTTCTGTCTACTGCCGGACTGTGCCGGACGGGATGAATCCCGCTGCCCAGCAATACCGGCCCAATCTTCCACAGCTTTCCAGCATATGGAGCCCGGCCATTCCGTCGGCACAGTCCTTGCGCATACCGAGGGTGGGTTTCCAGCGAATTGCACCAGGAAAGGAGTGGAGGGACAACGTGGGCGAAAAAGGAATGGGCCGGGTACTTGTGGTCGAAGATGAATTGACCATTGCCAAGACGGTCCGCCTGGGTCTGGAGGCGGAAGGTTTTAAGGTAACGTTGGCCGAAGACGGACTCGAGGCTCTCAAGCAGGTTCGGAAGGACCCGCCGGATCTCGTCCTGCTGGACATCATGCTGCCGAAGTTCGATGGTTTTAAGGTCTGCAGGCTCATCAAGTTCGCCAGGAACACGGGCCACATCCCCGTCATCCTCTGCAGCGCGCGGAACTCCGAGGCCGACAGAGAGAAAGGACGCAAGGCCGGAGCGGACGACTACATCCTCAAACCCTTCAATCTGGTTGAGCTCATCGAGAATGTCAGAAGCCGGATCACGCCGGTCACCGTTGCGTCATCATAGCCATCGCGTAGCCACAGCGTAGCTGTTGCACAATCATTGGCACAGGGGCCAATCTATGGAACACAGTCTCGTCGAAGTGATCAACCTGGAAGAAGAACTCCTGGATGCCGGGATCGTTACTCCGGAGGAGGTGGGGGGGGCGGGGGACATCCTGGAACTCATCAGCCGCCTCCTCGAGGAAGAACGAGTGACGGAGGATACCCTTCTCGATCTCGCGGCTCAGAAGCTGGGCGTCCCGTACATGGACGTCTCGGAGTACGACATCGAGTCGGCCGTTCTCGGTCTCATCAGCGCCAAGACCGCTCGAAGGTATCAGCTGATTCCGCTTTTCCGGTTCGACAACACGCTGAATGTCGCCATTGCCAATCCCAACGACGTCCATGCGCTGGACACCGCCCGGCGGGAATCCGGATGCGAAATTGAGCCCGTCCTCTCCAGCGCGGAGGCCATAGCGCATCTCATTGATGGAAAGTACGGCAAGGGAGATCCGGGGCAGGAGGTCTTCGACACGCTGTCCGACGAGGCATTGCCGGCGGTCGGATCTGTGCCGGGCCACATCCTGCCGAGCTTTGAGGAGGAGGACCTCGCAGATGCCCCCGTGGTCCGGATTGTGGATCTGCTTCTTCAGCGAGCGGTTGCCGAAGGGGCCAGCGATATCCATCTGGAACCAGGGGAGAGATCCCTCCGCGTCCGGTTTCGTGTTGATGGCCGGCTGAGGGGAATGGCCTCCCCCAACTGGCAGCTGTTCGCTCCGGTCGTTTCCAGGATCAAGATTCTGGCGGAGATGGATATAGCGGAGAAGCGCCTGCCGCAGGACGGCCGTTTCGAATACCGGAGCGAGAACAGCGCCGCGGATATTCGCGTGTCAACCTACCCGACGAGCTTTGGCGAAAGCGTGGTTCTCAGAATCCTGGACAAGGCCCGCAGTCTTGTGAGCCTGGAAAATCTCGGCTTTGAAGGGGACAACCTCCGCCGGTACGGGAAACTCGTGAAGAGGCCCTACGGGATCTTTCTGGTCAGCGGACCCACGGGGAGCGGCAAGACAACCACTCTCTACGCAACCCTCGCCGCGCTCAAGTCCCCGGAGAAGAACATTATGACTCTGGAAGACCCGGTGGAGTACCAGATTCCGGGGGTGCGACAGACCCAGACCAACCCCAAGGCGGGTCTCACTTTCGCCACGGGTCTTCGATCGATCCTGCGGCAGGATCCGGACATTCTTATGATTGGGGAGATCCGGGATTCCGAGACCCTCGATATGGCTGTCCGGTCGGCTATGACCGGACACCTTGTTCTCAGCACCCTTCACACGAACGATGCCCCCTCCGGTATCATGCGTCTCGTGGACATGGGTGCGGAGCCATTTCTGGTTGCCTCCAGCACCGTGGGGGTCATGGCCCAGCGACTCATGCGCCGGATCTGCGAAGATTGCAGGGTCCAGTACAGCTCCTCACCCGAAGTGCTGGAAGAGCTCAGGAACGAGGGCTGGAATGGCGAGGGTCCCTTCTATCGGGGGCAGGGCTGCAAGGCCTGCAGGGGTACAGGATACAGAGGGCGCGTGGGGATTTTTGAGCTCATGACCATCACCGAAGGGGTCGAAAGACTGGTAGTGGAGAAGGCGCCGGCCTCGGCCATCGCGAGGGTGGCCAGAGGGGAGGGCATGGTCCCGCTCCGGGAGGCCGCCTTGGCCAAGGCACAGAGGGGAGTCACGACGCTGGAAGAGGTGTTGGAGGTGACGGCCTCGACCTCGTAGCCCGGTGGACGGATGGCGAAGTTTATCTACTGTGGTATCCGGCCCGACGGCCGGAGAATCGAAGCCGAAATCGAGGCGGGTGATAGCGATGCGGCCGCCAGGCAGCTGAGCTCGAGTGACGTCATCGTCACTGGAATCAGGCGCAAATCGAGATCGCTCGCGGATCTGCTGCATCTGCCTGCCAGGCCGCTCAAGGGGCAGAAGGTTATCTTCTTCGCCCGTTCGCTGGCCACCCTTCATCGATCGGGTGTCGCTCTGGCCGCGTCGCTCGAGTTGGTTGCCTCACAGGCGTCCGAGGAGGATGAGAAACAGGTCATTGAGGCGGTGCGTTCGGAGGTGATGAAGGGCAAGAGCCTGGCCGAGGCCCTCAGAAGCCAGGCTCCTGCGTTTCCGGATCTCCTTTCGGGCTCTGTGGAGGTGGGAGAAGCCTCGGGCGCGCTGGATACGACGCTGGAGTCGGCGGCGTCCCTCCTGGAGAGGGATGAAAAGGCAAAGACCGATCTGAAATCGGCGCTTCGGTACCCGGCGTTTGTCATGCTGGCCATCGGTGCAGCGTTGATTGTTTTGCTGACGCTGGTAGTTCCGAAATTCGCGAAATCCTATGCGGAGATGGGGACTGCGCTCCCGCTGCCCACAGTTCTGCTCCTATGGGTGAGTGAGATGCTCATCCACTATTGGTACTACCCGGCTCTTGGGCTGGTCTTCACGTGCGCGGGTGTGTGGCGGTGGCTCCAGACCGAGGCCGGTCGCAGGAGGATGGATGCAATGGTCTTGAGCCTGCCTGTGATCGGCTCGCTGGCGGCCAAGTCTCTGACCTCCAGGACATGCGAGATCATGAGGGTGCTGTCCGCGGCGGGGTTGCCGGTTCTGGGCGCGCTGGAGATGACAGGCAGAACCATCGGCAACCGTCTCGTGGCTGCCGAACTTGCGGATATCCGCAACGCGGTGGCCGGCGGCAGCGACCTTGCCAGCCGGTTCCGGGGCAGTCGGGTGTTTCCACCGCTCGTGGCGGAGCTGATTTCTGTCGGCGAGCGTTCCGGCGCGCTGGAGGAAATGCTGGGAGCGGCAGCGGACTACTTTCGCGAGCAAACGGACAGTCAGCGAAAACGGATGACAGCGATGATCGAACCTACACTCACAATCTGCCTGGGATTAATGGTCCTGGGGATCGCGTTGGCAATCTTCCTTCCCATGTGGGAATCGGTGTCACTCTATCGAGGAGGTTGATCGATGAAGATCGGCAAGTGGTCGGACAACCGGGGATTCACTCTCATTGAACTGGTGATGATCATCGTTGTGATCGGGATTCTGGCGGCGGTGGCTGTGCCCAAGTACGCCAGCATCTCCACCGACGCCGAGCGGGCGACGTGCCACGGCAAGCAGGGCGCGATTCACGCGGCCATTGCCATCTACTATGCCAGTCACCGCGAACTCGCAGACTCGCTCATGACGGACATGTTTGCCAGTGGCGTGATTCCGACTTGCCCGGGAAGCGGCACAATGGTGTACACGCCGGCGGGGGATTCGACCTACACCCTGACGTGCACGGTGCATGGTAATCCGGACTATTAGCTTGGACTATGCACAAGTCCGGGAGGATTCGTACACAGTCCAGGCAGAGCAATAGAGAAGTAGACAATAGAGAATAGATCCCGGACAAGAACATCATAGAAAAGCAGCAGGTTCTCTATTGCGGTCTAATTTCTAATGTCTAATTTCCTGTCCGACAATGTGCTGGTGCATTGTGAATGGCCTTGTTCATGCATAATGCAGCCTAGGCCTGAATAGCCCAGGCTATGATCCGGGCGATAGGGGCAGGGTTCCTGGAGCTATGGTCTATGAACCGCAGCAGGCATTCCGGTTTCACGTTGCTCGAACTGGTCATGGTGATCGTGGTCCTGGGAATAATGGCCGCGGTGGCTGTACCCAGGCTCTCCGGCATAACGGATGAGGCCAAACGGTCGGCGACCCTGAAAGAGATGAACGCGCTTCGCGAAGCCATTGCGGGGAACCCGTCCGGCATTTCGGGGGGACATGCTGTCCTGGGAGGCTACGAGGGGGATGTGGGCGCGCTGCCTTCATCTCTCCAGGATCTTGTCACCAAGCCCGGGGGAGTTGCTTCGTGGGATCGATACACCCAGACGGGCTGGGACGGGCCCTATGTCGACTCTGGCGGGGGATACTCTACGGATGCCTGGGGAAACGCGTACCAGTACAACTCCGGTGCGAGAACGATCACGAGCACAGCCGGCGGTGGAACACAGATCGTCGTGTACTTCTGAGTCTGCCGCCGGACCCTGTGTTGACCGGAACAGGGGGATCCTGAGGCCATGAAACGCTGGGGAGAAGCAGGATTCACGCTGCTCGAGCTGGTGATGGTGATTGTGATCATCGGCATCCTCGGGGCAGTGGCCGTTCGCAGCGCCGATCTGACTCTGGACCGGAACCGTTACTATGCCACCGTGGAGGAGATGAAGACTCTCGGGCATGCGATAGCGGGGAATCCTGATCTCGTTAGTGCGGGAAGACGCACGGACTTCGGCTACGTTGGGGACATGGGAAGTTTGCCGGGCAATCTGGACGCTCTCGTCACGAGCCAGGGCGGAACCTGGAACGGCCCCTATGTAGTGAATCCACTGGGAGAGGACGCGTACGCGTACAAAACCGATGGCTGGGGACAGGCATACACGTACCCGGTCAGCGGCGCGAAGTACAAGATCCTGAGCGGCGGTGGGGGAGAATCAATCACATACCAATTCGCCAACTCCGAAGCGGAACTGACATCGAACACGGTCTTCGGAACAATCACGGACTGGAACGGATCTAACCCCACGGTCTCCGATCTTTCAAACATCACCGTGACGGTACGTCATCCCAGCGGTGGATCCATGACCAGCACGAGCGCGACCCCGAGCGCCGGGGGAGTCTTCTCAATCACCGGGATTCCCATCGGAATCCGCCGGGTGGTCGTGACGCACTCGGCTCTCGCGGATTCCGCAGTCAAGTACGCAACTGTCACTCCCGGGTGCAACGTGAGTGTGGAGCTCCGGCTGAATGCAACCCTTCCCGGAACAGAAGCGGGGGGCGGCTCATCCACGTCGCTGGTCTACGTGCCGGGTACGGCGGAGGCGAAGGGAGGGGGAAACAGGGATATCATTTTCTGGATCCAGAATGCTTCCTCGGCTCCTGTTGCCCTGACGAGTATGACACCGGTCTACACGGTGACCCCCACGGCGTACTACAAACAGATCAAGGTGGGGTTGACCAGCGTGTGGAGCCAGAACAACCCGCGTCAGGGCAGCGGCGAAGAAACCACATTCAACCAGACGAAAGCGATTGTCGGCGGCGGCTCGACCTGGATTGAGATCAAGGAGTTCAAGGACGCCCGTAGCGGCGGGAGCAACGTCAACATGGGCAACGTCGACTTCGAAATCACGTTCAGTGACGGCTCCGTTGTCGAGTTTACGACGGCTCCGTAGCCTAAGGATAGTGAGAATGCGTTGGTCCGGTTTCAAGGCGCCGAAGATCAGCCTGGGCAGCACCGGCAAATGGAACAGCGCGCGGGCATTGTTCAAAGACGCGGCGCTCCCGATGATGGAGTTCCGGCCCCGGAGCGTGGTAGGGGTTGACATCGGGTCGGGGACAATCAAAGCGGTGCGGATCGAGTGCGACAAGGGGAGGGCGAGCGTTTCCCAATGGTCCATGCGGCAACATTCGGGTGGGAATGAGAAAAGGGAGACCGGTCTCCTTCGGCAGGATGTGATGGAGGTGCTCGAGGGAGTGGGAGGCGCGGGTGATCATCTTGCCCTCAACCTTTCCGGGCCGGAGGTTCGATTCCACCAGATCACGCTTCCCAGTCTTCGAGGAGAGGAACTGGAGAGCGCGGTCCAGTGGCAGGTGAAGAAAGAAATCGGGGATGAGGCTGCGGAGATCAACATCGCGTTCACCACGCAGGAAATCCAGACAGGCCTCCCGGAAGAGATGATCCTGGTCCTGGCAGTCTCCGTGCCGAGCGTGTTCATTCACACTGTGCTTGATGCCCTTGGAAACCTCCGGGTTCATCGGATTGGGGTAACAGCCGGAGCGTACGCTAATCTTCTGGCCGGATTCCACCCGGGGAAGGAGGGGGAGGGCTACGCCGTCGTCGATATCGGGAATGACGAAACGTGGGTTTGCATTTTCCGCCGAGGCGGCCTTGTCTATGCCAGGCGGATAGGCGTAACCGGGCGGCATTTCACCAGCGCCCTGACACAGCCGGTCCAGACCCCGGAGGGACCACTCCGCTACTCCCGGGAAGAAGCAGAGAGGATAAAAAGCGAAAAGACTCTCAATATCGAGGACTTCGCCGGCCAGGGAGACTCGCCGGACTACTTTTCCGTCCTGCTGAGACCAGCGGTCGAGAAGCTCTCGGCCGAAATCGAACGAACTCTCGTACATTTCGTGAATGCCAACGTCGGGGATCTGATCGGGCGCGTGTATCTCTCCGGTGGGGGAGCTCTGCTGAAAGGGCTCCCCGAAGCCCTGAAGGGGCGACTGGGCATGCCTGTCGAGCGTCTCGATTTTGGCCGGCTCCATGCAGTGGACGAATCGGTCCTCCAGCCCATGGGGGAGGAGAGGCTGCAACTTGCCGGGGCGATTGGAAGTGCCCTGGGTTGGGCAAGTGGTGTCAATCTGGTGCCCGCGACCCGGAGGACGACACCCGCGTTCGCAGTGGCGCAGACGTTTCTGTTCTGGGGAGGGGCGGTCCTTCTGGCCAGTATCCCGTTCCTCACGGGACTTGCGGAACTTGGTGTCAGTGCTCTTGAAGCGGATGTAGTCCAGGCCGAGACCAGGTACGCGGCAATGGAGCCGCGGCGGGCCCGGCTTGGTGAGCTGGCTCTTGGTAGGGAGCGGTTGCAGGCCGGGCAGGCACTGGTTTCCGTTCTGCCGGAAGGACAGGATGTTCTTCCGCAGGTTCTCAAGGAACTGGGGGGACGTCTCCGCCCTGGCATGGTTCTCAACGGGCTTTGTCTCGAGGGAGGGAATGGCGGAGATCTCCCGAAGCTGTCGCTGGCAGGAGAAGTGCACGGTTCTACAAAGGAACTGGATGCCACATTGCTCGAGTTCCTTCTTGAACTCAGGGGGTTGCCCTTTTACCGCGATCCGGTGGTTACGCTGAAGAAGCAGATCCACCGGGATGGTGAGAAGGGGATTGAGTTTCAGATTACATGCGACCTGGACTGGGAGAAGCCCGGGCACAGCGACGCCGGCAGCGGAGTGTGGGAATGACGGATCCTCTGCGCAAGCGTCGATGGCGCGTGGCCCTCTGTGTAGGAGGGTGCATAGCGATCTGGGTTACCTGGGTACTGCTGTACGCTATTCCAAGGTTCGGCCACATTGTCTCGATTTGGGATAACCTGGAAACAACAGAACTCAGCTGCCGTCAGCTGTCCAGAGAGACACGGAACCTTTCTGAGGATCTGGCGTTTCTCCGGCAAGCGGCGCGCGCGCTGGACAAGAGACTGGCGGCTTTGCCGCCACATGAGAGGATCCCGGACACGGCTCGCTACATTGCCGAGCGCGCCGGAGCCTGCGGCCTCGATGTGATTGATGCCGATCTCGATCTTGATGCGGCTCTCAGCTGCACACCTGCCGGGACCGGATCCGGGATATCGGAAGTGCCGTTCAGTCTGGTTGTAGTTGGCACCTACGGCGAAGTCGGGCGGTTTCTGGAGAGCATTGCGGAATCAGGAATCTTCATTCAGTACAGGTCCATCGAGATGGAACGTTTCCGCGTGGGTGCGGGTCAGCTCGAGGCTACCATCCTGATGAACCTGTTTGTGGGTGTGGAATAGTTGGAGAAGCCTGGATGAAACGCAGTTCCTGGAACTTGCGACAGATCACAATCGCTGTGATTCTTGTCATGACCATCATCTACAGTGCTGGTCAGCTTCTGGGGGGCGATTCATCCTCCGGGTCGAGGGAAGCGCTTTCGAGCAAGCGGGCACAGGACATCATAGCAGGTCCACTCGCGCCCTCGGAGCTGGATTGCCCCCCGGAACAGGTGGAAGCGCGGGCGGGACCACCAAAACCCGGTGAAGCGATTCTCTCAGAGGCCAGGCGGCTGCGCGCAAGGGGATGGAGCAACATCGATCCCTTCTCGGGAGTGAGCTGGCTGGGCGGTGACGACTCGGAGGAGGGGGAAGAAGAGAGCCCGACGGGGGACGTTGTTCTCCAGGCGACGTCGTACTCTCCTGCCGGGTGGCGAGCGGTCATCGAGGACAGAATCCTCGCGGTTGGAGACGAACTCATCGGCGGCCGGATTGCAGCGATTTCGGACGGGAGAGTTGTGGTGCGTGGGCCGGGTTGGGAGAAGGTGCTTCGCTTTTCTGAATAGAGAGGGGACTGAGACGTGCGATTTCCAGTCTTGGGTGTCTGCATCTGGATTCTGGCGCTTGTGCCACAGGGGATCTGTGGACAGCTGAGTACGATGGACAGGCTTAGCGGCGAACTTCCCGGCGATCTGGGAAACCGGCCCGTGACGCTGGATATCCGCAATCTGGAACTCCAGAGCGCCCTGAACCTGATTGCCCAACAGCACGGACTCAACATTGTGTGTGGAGATGAGGTGAGCGGTCAGGTCACGGGGCATTTCGATGAAGTGCCTCTGGGGGTAGTTCTGGACGCGCTGCTCAGTGCATGCAGTTGCAGGTACGAGAGGGTCGGCGATGTTGTTGTTGTGACGCCTGCGGATGAGGGTGTTCCCCGCTGGGGAACAACCCGGGTCATCGAACTGAACCACGCGAGGGCGGACAAGGTTCGCTCGGCGGTGGAGAAGATGCTCTCGCCCCGCGGCTCCATCCAGTTGTACCCCGAGCAGGAAGAACAATCGGGGATGGAAGAAGGCGGGCCGGAAGCAACCGTCCTGATCATCCACGATGAACTGCGGCGGGTGGAGGAGATTGCTTCGGTGGTTGCCGAACTCGACAAGGTTCCCAGGCAACTGTCCATTGAGGTCAGGCTGGTGGAAACCGTGATCGGCAACGAGCTGGATCTGGGCTTCGATTGGAACGCCACTGCCACCGTGGACGGAAACCCGGAGCCGCAGTCCCTGCCGCTGGACAGAGATCGATTCACTTTCGGCACGTTGTCTCTGGAGGAATTCCAGGCGGTCCTCCGGACTCTGGACGAGGACAACAATTCGAAACTGATCTCTAATCCCAGAATCACCACCCAGGAGAACCGGGAAGCCAGGATCAGTGTGGGAACGATATTCCCGGTGCGGACGGTGAGCCGGTTCAGTGAAGCGGGGATCACGCAGGACCTCTTGACCTACGAGGACAAGGAGATCAATATTGAGCTCGCCGTGACCCCCCGGGTGGATGACAACGGTCTGATCTCCCTTGTGGTCACCCCTGTTGTAGAGGACATCATCGGCTGGACAGGGGATTTCAAGGATCAACCGATTACTTCCAAGCGGAGTCTCTCGACACGGGTCACCGTTCGCAACGGCGACACGGTGGCCATGGGCGGCCTGATCAAGGAATCCGATATCGAGACGGTCCGCCGCGTGTGGCTTCTGGGCCGAATCCCCATCCTCGGTCGTCTCCTTTTCACAAATGTGATTCACAAAAAGGAAACGACAGATATGCTCATCTTCATTACTCCGCATATTCTGGAAGACTAGCCCTTATCGCCACTCAGACACCCGCCCGGCTACTCACCCCTGAATAACGCCCGAAACCGCGCATCTCCGCGTAGCGGTTCCAGGTCCGGATCCCGCTGCATGAAGGTGAATTCAACGAAGCCGTCTTCCACGGCCCGCTCGAGCCAATCGAGCGCCTCGGCCCTCCGGTTCTGTCTGCTGCGGATGCACGCGATGTTGTAGCAGGCGTCGACCATCCGGGGATCGAGCTGGACGGCGCGCTCGTACCAGTGCGCGGCTTCGTCGAGGAGACCCAGTCGTGTGAGGGTATGGCCGAGGAAAAAGGGCGGATCGGGGTTCAGGGGTTGGAGTCGTGTGAGTTCCTTGAGATGCGGAACCGCTCCCTCGTAGTTTCCGGTCTGCCGCAGAGTCTCAACCAGAAGGTAGAGCACCCGCGTGTTGTCCGGATCCTGCCGGAGAATGTCCTCCAGAATGGGGACAACAGCATCCGGCCTGCCACGATCCATCTGGAGCCGGACGAGTTCGGCCAGAGCATCCTCATGATCCGGATTCACTTCCAGCGCCCGTTCGTATGCCTGCACTGCCCGCCCGACGTCGCCGCGCAGCCGGTACATGCGGGCCAGGCCCAGATGCGCGTTCACGTAGGCGGGGTCAAGCTTGAGAGCGTCCCGGAAAACCGAGGCCGCCCTCTCATATTGCTCCAGCCGGACGTATGCCGCGGCGAGGTTCACGTGGCGCAGGGGACTCCCGGGTTCGATCCTCAGCGTCTCCAGAAAAGCATCGAGCGCACCCCCTGGATCCCCGGATTCGAGCAGCGCCCAACCCGTACGGGTGTGCCGGCTGGCCAGCTGGCATCGATTGAAGGCCTCCATCTGACTCCTGGGATTTGGAAGCATTTGCCCCTCGGCGTCCCGGGATCCGCTCATGCCTGAAAGGTAACCCAGCGATGCCAGTCGTTCCCGGGTGGTCTCATCTCGCGGGACTTCGGTTGGCCTGCAGGCTTCGCTTGCGGGGAAGGACGCTATGAGCTCATCCAACTGCTCTACGAGGACTTCCTCGATGGAAAGGCCTGTTCCGGAGAGGTTGGTTGTTTCCCCGCGGTCACGGATGAGGTCATACAACTCCGGTTCCGGCGCGCGGATGTATTTCCACATCACCGTCCGTATTCCCTGAAGATGGCTCCAGCCATAGCTCAGTCGCGGGCGGTAGGTCTCGCAGTAAGCAGCGTCCGGTCTTTGCACCGGGCTCCCCTCGAAGATAGGGGAGAGGTCGGATCCCTGGAAGTCCTCGGGAGTTTTCACGCCCAGGAGCGGGAGAACCGTGGGAGCGATGTCCACCAGACTCACCTGGGTAAAGACTCGCGCTGCCCGGGGACAGACCTCCGGGCATGTGAAGATCATTGGAACGCGCAATGTGGAGTCGTAGATCAGAAGGCCGTGCTGCGATTCCTCATGGTCCATGAGGCCTTCGCCGTGATCGGACGTGAGGACGATCAGGGTGCGTCCCGGAATCTCGAAGGCGCCAATGGCGTCCAGGAAGCGACCGATCTGGTAATCGGTGTAGGCGATCTCGCCATCGTAGGGGCTCCCGGCGTAGAGGGAGTCGAAGGGTGGTGGCGGATCGTAGCAGGCGTGTGGATCGAAAAGGTGAAGCATGACGAAGAAGCGGTTCTGCCTGTTCCGCTTGATCCAGCTCAGAGCATTGCGTGTAACCGCATCAGCCCGCCGTTGGGTTGTGCGCAGCTCCTCGGCCAGCGACAGGTACTCAAGATTACAGGGAACGTAGTCGCTCTCGAAGTGGTCGTCGTAGATGTGGAAGCCCTGTCCCAATCCGTAGATCGAGTCCATCACAGCCGATCCCAGGAACGCGGCGGTACTGAAGCCCTCCTCCTCCAGAACCTCCGCCAGCGTGACCATGTCCTCCGCCAGCGTGAACAGTCCGTTGTCCCGGATCCCATGCGTCGGGGGATAGGTGGATGTCAGGAGAGAGGCAAAGGCCGGGTTGGTGACCGGAACCGGGGTAATCGCTTGCTCGAACAGGGTTCCGTTGCGGGCCATCCCGTCAATCACGGGTGTCTGGATGCAGGGGTACCCGTAGCATCCCAGGTGATCGGACCTCAGGGTATCGATCACGATGAGAACGAGGTTCGTAATCCTGGCTTCGGGTTTGTGCGCGCAGCCCGGGGAGAGAAATGCAGGGACCAGAAAAAGGACCAGAAGAATGCTCAGGTTGCGACCGGTCATGGATGGAGTCTCTCCGCCGAAAGGGATCCGCGTATCGCGCGCTGCACGGGAGTATAGGGGCGGCGCTGAAGCGGTTCAAGCAATACGGAAGAGCCCCGCCCGGGATTCCCGGGCGGGGCTCAGGTCTATCTGAAATCTCCGGCTGCGAACTAACTAGCGATACATCGCTTTCACACCACTCCAGGTGGTTTCCTCAACGGCCGAAGGGCCACCACCGATGATGTTGATCGTCAGCAGGAACTCGCCGTAGGAGTAATAGGCATAGCCATCGGCGATGAGGTAGAAGATCCCGCCGTCTACGCTGGCCCAGGAGATTTCCTCGAAGCCGTAGGCGCTGTCACTTCCCACCACGCAGCTGCCGGGGACATCATCGCAGTCGGTCACCAGGTACAGGGACGCGTCGAAGGCGCCGTCCATGCTGGCGTAGAGCGAACCGCCGGGCAGCAGAACAATGCGGTACACCACATCGGGACCCTCTGCGCCGTAGCCGGTGCAGCCGCCGTAACCGGGATCGTAGTCGTTCGTGGCGCCGGTTGTGGTGTCGTTGCAGAAGATATTCACATCGCCGCAGAAGGTGATGGCCTCGTCACAGGTGTCGTGCGGAGGGAAGTCGCAGTCCTGCGATTCGCACGGTCCGACCGCGATATCGAGGGTGAAATCGCCTTCCTGTTCGTTCCATCCGTCCACGATGATATAGTACAAGCCGCCCTCATCACTGCAGCAAGTGACGGACTCGCCGGAACCCCAGATATCATCACCGGCGCAGCACGTGTTCCAGATATCGTCGCAGTCGGTCACGATGTAGAGGACGGTGTCGAAGTTGCCGTCGATCGAGGCAGCGACCTGCTCATGGGCCGCGAGCTGGACGTAATAGACCACATCCGCCCCGGTCGAGCCGCAGCAGGTGCAGGCGCCCGAGTCATAGTCATTGATGGAACCAACGGTGGTTCCATCAATGCTGGATCCATCAAATACCTCAATGGCTTCCCCGCAGGTGCCATTGTTCTGCGCGGTGGGGCAGGGCTCGACAAGGACGTCGAAGTAGAAATCGCCCCAGCTGCCTGCGGCGTAGCCGTCGCAGATGATGTAGTAGATTCCACCTTCCTCGCTGCAGTAGGTGATAGACTCCGGATTGCCGCTGTCATCACCTACCACGCACGTTCCCACCACGTCACCGCAGTCGGTCACCATGTAGAGCGAAGCGTCGAAGTAGGAAACCGGGTCCATTGTCGCAATGACACGGTACCCGGGAGCGAGATCGACGAGATAGGCGATGTCTGGACCGGCAGCCTGGAAGCCGGTGCAACCTCCGGAGCCCGGATCGTAATCGTCCAGCGCCTCCGCCGTGCTTGCCACTCCCGAGAAACCAGCCGAGACGTCGATAGCGCCTTCGCACTGATCATTCACGGGTGGATCCAGAGTCCCGCGCCCGTCGAACACTTCTACCTTCATCTCATGGGTTTTCTTGATCCCGGAATCGCCGAATGCAACCGACGTTCCAATGAGCAAGACACCAGCAACTGCGATCATCACAAACCAGGAACTGCCACGCATCATGCCGCACCCCCTATGTCAGCGCAATATCCCCAAGACTCCCACGTCCTTAATTCCCAAAGGCAGTCACAAGAAACCCTAGGCACTCAACCTCCCTTCGATCCTCGTCGGAGCGATGTGATACGCCACACAACCCCGGCAGCCAGAGGAACCGTCGCACACTCAGGCAACAAGAGAAATTACTTATCAAAACCGCTGTCATTATAGCATGCTGAAGCCATGGGTGTCAAGGAAAACGTCCTAAAGTGGAGTGTAGCAGAATTCCCGGCATTATTGCCCGAAGCGACCGATCTGCTGCGACTGTAGGCACTTGACAGGTATTAGAAGGTTGCGGAAGCGCGGAATCATGGAAATCCTTCTCCGAGAGACGCCGTCGTGGAGACAATGCACTATCCCGGCCAGCATTTATAGCTGGCGGAATTCTGCCCTATTTCCTCGACACTTGTCACTCGCCC
>JAGLYR010000066.1 GCA_023132135.1 Candidatus Eiseniibacteriota bacterium
GGGGAATACTGCTGTCCGCCACTTGTGCTCTCCGGGAGCGACTCAGTCCAAAGGCACCTCTCGCCACATGCCCCGGCCCCTCGCGACGAAAGCCGGCGAGAAACGCGGGCTGGAGTTGACTGGGATCGGGAACAATGCTTCAATGCCTGTTGAAGTTGGGAGACGATTGTGACCCCGGAAGAGAGACGGGTCAGGCAATGGAATGGGTCCCTGAATTCACAGGTGTTTGGCCCGGAAAACGGATGTCGGCTCGTGCGCCGCTGTCGGCACTGACTGCGTGGGGTGTGGGCGGGCCCGCAGACCTGGTGGTCCAGCCTGCTAATGAAGAAGAAACCGAGCGCGCTGTGCGCCTGGCTGTGGAACTGGGAATCCCGTGTCGGATTCTGGGGTGGGGCTCGAATCTTCTGGTGAACGACCAGGGGATCCGGGGGCTCGTGATTCGCCCTTCCGCCGGTTTCAGCGCTCTGGAGATAGCGGGGGATAGCGTTACCGCAGAGATGGGCGTCGGACTGCCGGTTCTGGCCAGGGAATGCGCTCGGCGGGGACTCTCGGGAATGGAATTCGCCATTGGTATTCCTGGTTCGTTGGGGGGAGCGGTTGCTACCAATGCGGGGGCCGAAGGCTCGCAGATGGCCGATGTTCTTGCCGCGATCCGGGTCGTTCGTCGCTCCGGTGTGATGGAGGTTCGGGATGCGCGAATGCTCCGGTTCCGCTACCGGCACTCGGCACTCCTGGAAGAGCCTGCGCTGGTCGTCTCCGCGACCCTGCAGCTCACCGGAGAGGAACCCGGGCAGGTCAGTGAGCGGACGCGCGCCGTGCTGGAGAAGCGACGGCGGCAACCCAAAGGTCGATCCTGTGGTTCCGTATTCCGGAATCCAGAGGGTGGTTCCGCCGGCCGTCTACTTGAGAAAGTGGGAGCGAAGGGAATGAGGTGTGGGGGAGCGCGGGTTCCCGGGGAACATGCCAACTTCGTTTTGGCCGAGGGGAAAACCTCCGCTTCGGACATCCTCGACCTCATGAGAACCCTTCAGGAGCGGGTTTTGGACGAGACGGGAACCTTGCTTGAACCCGAGGTAATGTTCGCGGGTTTTGAGGAAGGCGATCCGGCGCTGCCACGGGGCGCGAGGGTTGTGCGGGAGATCACGTGAAGGGTATCAAAGACAGTCCCTAGTCCGTAGTCCAAGGAGAAGGGCATCATACCCTCACCCTGCCCTCTCCCAGAGGGAGAGGGAAAACACAACAGACTTCCTTACTCTGCGTATTCTGCAGCCAAGGGTTCGCTGTTCTCGCCCTCGCCCTATCGCCCACTCTCGCGCTCGCCACGTCGCCGCTTAGCCTGCGTTTCTTGCCAGGTTTCGTCGCGAGGGACCGGGCCATGTGGCGAGAGGCGCCTTTGGACTGAGTCGATCCCGGAGGCGTAGCCGTGGCTACGCTGAGGAACCGACGAGGGAAAAGGCGCCTCGCAGCCCATGGACCGGTACCGTAGCAGAAGCCTGGTGAGAAATGCAGGCTAGTCTTGCTCGTAGACGATTTTCCCGCCCATGATGGTCATCAGAACCTTGGTCTCCAGCAGCTTCCTCGGTTGAATCTCGAAGATCGGCTTTGACAGCACCACAAGATCTGCCAGATTGCCTTCCTCGATGGACCCCTTGATGTCTTCCTCAAAGGATGCGTAGGCCGATCCCAGCGTATATGCGCGCAGCGCTTCTTCCAGGGAGATGCACTGTTCCGGATACCAGCCTCCCTCGGGGAGACCATCGGCGTTCTGTCGGGTCACGGCTGCATGGATTCCCAGGATCGGATCCAGCTTGTCGTTTGGCCAGTCCGATCCGAATGCCAGGTGAGCACCGGTGTCGAGCACGGAACGCCAGGCATAGGCGCCCTTGATTCTCTCCGGTCCGAGACGGTCCTCCGCCCATCTCATGTCCGAGGTGCAGTGAATCGGTTGCATGGACACGATGATGCCCATCTCGGCAAATCGGGGAATATCTTCAGGGGCCAGCACCTGGTCGTGTTCGATACGGTGACGATGGCCTGGAAACGGGTACTCGTGACTGGCCTCGGCATAGGCATCCAGAACCATCCGGTTGGCCCGGTCGCCGATGGCGTGGACAGCCATCTGGCGATGTTCCTGGTTGGCCCGGCATACCAGGCGCCTGATTCTTGCCTTGGGCGTGACGACGATTCCCCTGGAGTCCGGATGGTCATGGTAGGGTTCCAGAAGCGCCGCGGTTGCAGCTCCGAGAGCCCCATCGGCATAGACCTTTGCACTGCCGATCCGGAGCCGGTGGCTGTCGTACTGCGACAGGTCCCGAACCGGCGGGAGATGGTCGTCGCCCTCCTCAACGTTGAGGGATGCGCTGATGCGCACCGTGAGATTCCCACGGTCGTAGAGTTCCTGATAGATGTCCAAGGCCTCGGGGGACGTACCCATCTCCTGGACGCTGGTGATGCCCAGGCGGGCAACCTCCCTCAGAGCCGTCTCGATGGCTCGACGACGTTCTTCGGCAGTCCGCTCCGGGATAGCGTCGGCGATGAGGGAGCCGGCGTCTTCCTTGAGGATGCCCGTGGGGTTCCCGTCCCTGTACCGGACGATCTCTCCCCCCTCCGGATCGGGGGTGTGACGGGTGATTCCCGCTGCTTTGAGAGCGGCCGAGTTCGCCCAGCCTACATGACCGCAGACGCGCCGAAGGTAGACCGGGTTGTCCGGCGCGGCCTCGTCGAGCAGCTCCTTGGTTGGCCAGCGGGAACCCGGGAGAAGGGTGTGATCCCAGCCGCGTCCCCGAACCCACGAACCTTCGGGGAGCGAGTCGACCATGGTTTTCACCCGGCGCTGGATTTCCTCCGGTGTGGTCACACCGTAGAGACGGACCTGGAGCAGCGAAAACCCGCCGGCTTCGAAGTGCAGGTGCGCGTCGTTGAAACCGGGGAGGACGGTTCTGCCGTCCAGATCTACCACGAGTGTGTTTTTCCCGGCGAGGGAGCGAATTTCCTGGTTGCTTCCTGTCCGCTCGACCCTCTCCCCGCAAATGGCCACGGCTTCGACGACCGCGTTGCCCGGATCCAGCGTTACGATCTTCCCGTTGAGGAGGATCATGTCGGCCTCCAGAGGTCTCGAGCATCCGGTAGAGATCAACACGGGCAGGAGAAGCCCCCCCGCAAGGAGCGCAATTGGAACTCGAACCGTCATATGGTGCCTCCCGGGTGAAAACCGGACCGATCTCCCGGCGCCTGAACCGATGAGAGCGCCGCGGGGACAGGACGCAGCGGCGTTCATCGTAGCACAAATCCACGGGGGAAAACAGATGCTTGAACATCGCCCCCGAACATGCTACTCATGGAACAGGAGGATTCTCTCATGAACACCGAACGGCCCTCGAAGGACGATTATTACCTCTCCATAGCGCTGGAGATTTCGAGGCGCGGGACCTGCCTCAGACGCAACTACGGTTCTGTGATTGTGAACCGGGATCACATCGTGAGCACCGGATATTCAGGTGCCCCGCGGGGTCAGCGGAACTGCATCGACATCGGAGTGTGCGAACGCCAGAGAGTCAGCGTTCCTCCGGGAGAGCGATACGAGTTGTGCAGGTCGGTCCATGCAGAGATGAACGCGATCATCCACGCTTCACGTGAGCAAATGATCGGCGGGACCCTTTACCTTGCGGGGACGGAGCACAGCACCGGAGCGGAGGTCTATAGTGCGAGGCCGTGCAAGCTCTGCGCGCGGGTCATCATCAATGCCGGGATCGAGAAAGTTACCGTGCGCGAGACCCAGGAGAAAATCCACACGTACAAGGTCGCCGATTGGATCCGCCACGAGGATTTTCTGTCCGTTCCGTAGAGAGAACCCGGCCTATTGTGGCATGCGGTGGTCGAGGGTCGTCACCAGCATGCGATAGATCCAGCCGCGGGCGCCATTCCTCGTTTCCACCCAGATCCAGTCCCCATCCCGTTCCAGGAACTTGAGGGACTGACCCTTTTTCACTTGGGTGACGACGGAGCTGTCCGTCGATGGGGCGGACCGCACGTTGCAGAGGTCCTTGATGACGTAGATGCCTCCCTTGCTGGGTGGGGCCTCACTCACGGGGGCGAGGTAGTAGAGGCGGTGAAGGGTATTGCCCTGGTCCGGCAGATCGATCCGGTCCTGATCGGGCAGGAACCGGCTGTCGTGGTGGACGTGGCGGTTGGAGTTAAGGATCACAAGCATCCGGGTCGGCGGTTTCCCCTCTGTGACTTCGATACGATAACGGCCCGTGGAGTCAGAGCGCGTAGAGCCGATGGGCTCTGCTTCCCCGACGGGGAAGAGATGCACCGTGATCCCCGGCGTCGGCCGCTGCAGGTCGTCGTAGATTTTCCCATCCAGAACGAAGACTGCCTGAGATTCGGGCGATGGCGGTGGGGTCGGCGGGCCTCCGCATCCGGCGAGAACTGCCACTCCGACGACCCCGGCGGTTACTCTTATCATTGCTGTCCCCGCGCACGAAGCACAAAGCACGAAGTACCTACAAGAACCCCACAACACTCTCTGTCTCCGTCTTGTCAAGATCCTCAAGCGAAGGGTGCAGGGTGTAAAGTCCGCTCTGGTCCTCGGCAAGGAGTTCAACGGCGCACAGGCGCTTGAGCGACGACTTGATGGCAAATCCCCTGCGGCTCCCATTGTGGCGGCGAAGGATCTTGCTCATCTGCGAAAGCGAAACCGATTCAAGACTCACGACCAGAGCGAAGATGTTCCGGTCCCCGGGCTTCAGGTCGTCCTCGTAGAAGATGTCCATCTGCTGTTCCAGCTCCGGCGGGATCATCAGCCGGTGCGTCTCGAGGTCCTGCACCACGCTGCGGTAGTCCGCCAGCCGGGATTCGATATCTCGCCTGCTGAGGCCAAGCAGGCGGCTGTGGCGGGGATCGTTGCGGTCGATGCAGAGTTCGGAGATCATGCGTCGCCGGTCTCTCATGATTTTCTCGGTAGCCCGAGGAATATCCTTGCCCGCAATTACGCTGGTTCCGTGTCGCTGGTAGCCGGCGGGCAGGTAGTCCAGAGCTTCCTGGGTCCCGATCGTGATCTGGCTTCGCAGTTTCCCGAGCCACGTTTCCAGGATCAGCTCGGTCTGGATGCTCCGGGACGGCTGGTACAAGGCTCCCGAATCGCGCATCTGCTCTTCCACAAGACCCAGCTCCACCAGCGTCCCGACTGCACTACCGAAGTTATAGGAGCGCCAGGGACTATCTTCGGGAGCTCCGGACAGGAACCCGGCCAACTGCTCGTGAGTGAGAATGCCGAAGTAGAGAACCAGTTTGTAGATCATCTCCTCCAGAACCTCGGGATGGTCACCGCGGGCGCAAATCTGCAGGTAGCGGCGGTAGTCTTTCTGATTGAGGCTATTGGATGTCGGCGGGAACCCCAGATCCAGGTTCCAGAATCGCTCCAGGGCCTGCTGCAGCTTCCTGGCTTTGCGCTGGAACTGCCACTCGGGCATGGGTAGCCATTGCTCGTACTCGGGGTGATCCGGGGTGATTCCCAGACATCCCAAGAGTGCAATGCGTTTGTGGTAGCCCACTGTGTTCTTCACTCCCAACGGGATGGCCTGCTTGAGGAACCGCTCCTCGGGCAGGTAGAGATAGCGCAGCCGGAAAAACCGGAACATCTCTTCCTCCTGCAAGCCCGGTGCTGCTTGCAGGATTGCTTTCTCCCAGGCGGAGAAGCGGAATGCGATACGATGGTGACTCCACTTCTCGAGCCGCGCCGTATCGAGACCCTCAATTCCGTGCGTGCGCCGGGCCTTCCGCAGAAGCCTCCACTTGCTGATCCGCTCGGCGGCGTCCCGGGCCCGGCTCCGAAGCCGGGTCTCATCGCTGCGGTTCTGGGAAAGCCGGAGGTAGGAGGGGCGGAAATAGCGCAGCGGCGTGATTTCTTCCTCAGGGATGTCCAGCGCCTCGGCTTCCTCCCGGAACAAATCCACCCATTTCTCCAGGGCACGGGCGACGCGTTTAGGGCTGTAGCGCTTGGAGAGCCAGCTCTTACTGGAGAGGAATTCCTCGAGCCAGGACTGAATCTCGTGGCCGGACATTGAACACCGCCTTCTCTACCAGAAATCGGGCAACGCGCCCGACGAGGTTTTCAGGGAACCAGTTTCTCACTTGCGGGAAAGGACCATTCTGATCCTCCACATAATATGATATGCTTGATGCAGGCATTTGTCAAGATCGGAGTTCAATATTGGCTTGGAGAACGGGTCCTGGTAGCGTATACTCCCGGTCGAAATCCAATTCCGCTGTCATATGCAAAATCTGTACAGACTTGGCTTCGAAATGCCGATAGCATGCATGAGTGTAAGGCGGGTGGCAGGGAGAGCCACTCGGGGAGAACAGCAGGGTCCAAAGTTCTGGAGGAGGCGGGGATATGGAGCTGGAGAGCAACTTCCCGAAGTGTCTTAAGTGCGACGACGGTGTGCTGGTTCCTCTTTCGGACTATGGCCGAGACGGCGCGCCAATCACGTACAAAGCGTGGGTCTGTACCAACCCGGAGTGTGGGTTCAATCTCCGGATTGACAACGGCGAAATCAGTCTCGGCAGAACCATCGGCCATTCGACAAAATAGCCCGCACAGAGGGCCCCATGATCAGGGCCGTTGTTTTCGATCTGGACAACACAATCACCGACTTCATGAAAATGAAGGGCGAAGCGGTCAAGGCCGCGGTCGAGGCCATGCTGGATGCGGGTCTGGACCTGCCCCGTGAAGTGGCGGAGCGGAAGCTCTACGACATCTACGAACTGGAGGGTATTGAGTACCAGAAGGTCTTCGACCGTTTCCTCCAGGAGGAGCTGGGCGGTATCGACCACCGAATTCTGGCCGCCGGGATCGTGGGTTATCGGCGGGCCCGGGAGGCTGCTCTGGTGCCTTACCCGCATGTGAACGCCACGCTCATCGAGCTGGCCAAGCGCGGGATCAAACTGGCCGTAGTCTCCGATGCCCCGGCTCCCCAGGCGTGGCTCCGCCTCTGCTATCTCAGACTCCACCAGATCTTCGATTTCGTGATCACCATCGACGACACCGGCAAACAGAAGCCCGACCCCGCACCCTTCGAGTGCGCCCTCCGTCTTCTTGGAGTGGAGCCCGGGGAGGTTCTCATGGTGGGCGATTGGCCGGAGAGGGACATGGCGGGCGCGGCGAAGGTCGGAATGAAGACCGTATTCGCCCGCTATGGGGACACATTCGGGACCCTGAGTTCCGGGGCGGACTACGAGATGGATGATATCGCAGAACTTCTGGAGATTGTCGAGCGGGAGAACCAGAACCAGATCAAGACGCAAGACGCAGAACACAAGTGAGCCCCCGGCTACGTTTCCCGCAGTGCTACTGCCCCGCAAGTATTCTGACCAGGAGGAGTGAAAAATGAAGGTATCCACCGCGGGCGAAATGCGGTCCATCGACACGCGGGCTATCCAGGGAATGGGGATTCCGGGACTCGATCTCATGGAGCGGGCCGGAAGTGCTGTGGCGCGGGTCACACAGGAAATCCTGGGAAGTGAGCCCGGGGGAAGGGTCGTCGTTCTCTGCGGGAAAGGCAACAACGGGGGCGACGGCTTTGTGGCCGCGCGCCTGCTGAAAGAGCATGGAGTGCGCGTCGAGGCAGTTCTCCTGGCTCCCGGCGACAAACTCGCGGGGGACGCGGCCACCAACCGGCAGCGGGCCATCGACGCCGGCGTTCCTGTCCGGGAAGTCCTGGATTCGGATGCCCTGGACGCCGAGAGCGAGACCATTTTCGGCGCCGATGTGGTGATTGATGCAATCCTCGGCTCGGGAATATCGGGAGACGTGCGGGGCCTTGCGCTGGAAGCCATTGAGGCTGTCAACCGCGACGCGGAGTGTGTGGTGGCTGTGGACGCGCCTTCGGGGCTGGACTGCGACACCGGGCGGATCCTGGGCTCCTGCATCGGTGCGGATATCACAGTTACGTTCGGGCTTCCCAAGCGGGGTCACCTCCTGATGCCCGGGCGGGAAATGGTGGGCGGGTTGGCCGTGATCGACATCGGGTTCCCCCGCGAGGCAATCGAGGAAGAGAACATCCGCGTCGAGATACTGGATGAGATAATGGCGGAGGCTCTGCTCCCGGACCGGGCGAGCGATGCTCACAAGTGGACGTGTGGCCACACGGTGCTGGTGGCTGGTTCCACGGGGATGACCGGGGCCGCCGTGCTGGCCGCCGATTCCGCCCTGCGGGTGGGCGCGGGACTCACGACCCTCTGCTGCCCGAAGAGCATCAATCCGATTCTCGAGGCAAAGCTGACCGAGACGATGACCAGGCCCATGCCGGAGACCGGAGAGGGATCCTTCCTGGAACATGCGGAGGCCCCCATCCTGGAGATGTTGCAATCGGCATCAGCAGTGGTGGTGGGTCCGGGGATCTCGCTCTCGCCCGAAACGTTGAGTCTCATGCGGTCGCTGATTCCGAAGATCGAGAAACCCCTCGTGGTCGATGCAGATGGGCTCAATGCCTATGCTGGAGCGAAGGAGTTCCGGCATGCGCCCGGCATAGTCCCGGTTCTGACGCCACATCTGGGAGAGCTGTGTCGAATTGCCAATGTCGACAAGGAGGAGATTACCAGGGACCGGATCGCCGCAGTCCGGCGCTATGCAAAGGAACTCGACGCAGTTCTGCTGCTCAAGGGGTTCCCGACGTTGATAGCGAATCCGGACGGTGAAGTGAGCATTAACCTCACCGGATCCAATGCGCTGGCAACCGCGGGATCGGGCGATGTGCTGGCAGGCGTGATCGGGGGCCTCCTCGCGCAGGGTCTCGACCCGTACAATGCCGCCCGTCTGGGGGCCTACCTCCACGGGGCCGCCGGGGATCTTGCGGAGGAAACCTACGGGTTCCGTTCCGTGGTCGCGGGAGATGTCCTCGGCATGTTGCCGGAGGCGATTCTGGAACTGGAAGAGATGTGCCTGGAGGTCGGGGATTTGAGATGGGTGCTCTGAGTTGCAGGGGCGCAGCCGCCTCGCGCCTGCGAAACCGGGATCATGTCCCCGCAGTCCCTACCGATACAGCCTCTTGACCTCTCCCCAGCTTGTCCCCTCCGTCTCCGTTGCACCGAGGCAGCTGATGTACACATCGACCAGGAATTCGGTGTGGAAGCCGGTGTTGTGGAGGTAGTTATGACACCCCGGCGGGATGGCAGGGTAGTTCGTGCATCCATACCCTGCGCCGGTCACCCACATCGGTCCGGGCGTGCCGTAGATGTCGCAGTAGGAGACGGCATTCTGGTAGACGTACGAATGCCCGCTGCAGCGCCACGCGGTCTCACAGCCGGCATCGATGTTCCACGAGTTGATGTCTGAAGAGACAGTCCAATGCTGCATCTCAAGGCCCGTCTCGGCGATGAGCATCACTATGAACTTGCTGAAGCCCAACTCTTCACAAGGGCACAGGGGGACCTGACCGAAGTCGAAACGATGCCACGGAGTAGAGCTATACACATTGTAGCCGTAGATCCCGGCCAGAGGTGCTCCGACCGGGCAACATTGCTCATCCGCGCAGTAGATTTCTATGTTGGCGTATCCGCGGCCGTTGAAACACTTGAGACCCCAGTAGACGTAGTCCAGGTGACGGCAATCACCGGGGCAATCGGACAGGTCGAAGCAGGTTCCCATCTGGACAAGCGCCTGGTCAATGAAGGTCCCGTAGCAGTATCCCGACCAGAAGAACAGCCACCCGGAGCAGAAGTTGTAATACGAGAGATGGCACTGGTCCTGGG
>JAGLYR010000067.1 GCA_023132135.1 Candidatus Eiseniibacteriota bacterium
AATGAGCTGGAACAAGACCAGACATCTGATTGCGCTTCTTGCACTGGCGGTGTTTCTTGCCGTGGGCGGGGTGTGCTGCGACTCCGGGAGCGATGTGGCGGGCACCTCGGGTAACGGCGAAGAGGAACCGGATCCGTGGTGCGAGGAGTGCTGCCAGGATTGTCTGGATAACCCGGACGGGGACGGGTGTGGCGAGTGTTTTGATGAGTGTGGGGATTGTCTCGAGTACTGACAAAGGGCAGAGAAGCTCTGACCACGAAGAGCACGAAGAGAGTTCATGAATCACATCCGGTTGACCCTTCGAGGAACATCTGCGGAGCCCCGGCTCGCCGCGGCATGCAGGCTCGTGCTTGTGCTGCTGGTCTCGTGCCTGGCGATGGTCTCGTGCCGTGAGGAGAGCTCGGAGTCCTCGGCTACTTCCTCCCCTTCCGACATCGATCCGCAGATCGTCGCGCAACTCAGGACGTTGGGGTATGTCAGCTTCACCCCCGTGGTTCGCGAGGATGCGGGCAGAAGCGGGGTCACCCTGCACCACTCCCAACTCTCCTACGCCGGTTACAACCTCTACAACACCCGAACCAGCAACCTGGCCGTCTTGATGGATATGCGCGGAAGGATCGTCCACGAGTGGTCCGCTCCAGAGTTGGAAGAAGCCTGGCACCATGTCGAGATGATGACGAATGGAGACCTGCTGGTTCTGGTCAAGGGCGGATACCTGGCGCGCCTTGCCTGGGATTCTCACCTGCTCTGGAAGACATGCATGAACGCGCATCATGACGTCGCCGCGGCGGGTGACGGGAGCATCTATGTTCTGGATCGGGAGTTCATTCAGGTCCCCGCGGGCGACACCAGACTCCCCATCGTGGACGATTCGATTCATCTTCTTTCACCCAGCGGCGAGATCATTCGGAAGACCTCCCTGTACCCTTTCCTCGGCGACCGGCTGAGTGACAAGACTTTCGAGGAGATCACCCAGTGGCTGGACGTCGGGGTGGTTGACAGGATTATCGAACACTGCGACGTCTTCCACAACAACACGGTCGAGCTCGTCCATGACGATCTGGGGGGCCTCCCCACCAAGGGCGGCTTCCTCATTTGCGCGAGGGAGCTCGATCTTGTGGCCATCATTGATCTCGATGCCCAGCGTGTGGTTTGGAGCTGGGGACCGGGAGAGCTGGATCGCCCCCATCAGCCCAGTGTGACCCAGTCCGGCACTATCCTGATCTTTGACAACGGGATGCGGCGAGGCTACAGCCGTGTCCTCGAGGTAGATCCCGCCGGCGGAGAGATCCTGTGGGCGTACGAGGGACATCCGCCGGAATCCTTCTACTCCCGCGGGCGCGGGGGCGCGCAGGAGCTCCCCAATGGGAACATCCTCATCACCGAATCCGACAGGGGACGCGCGTTCGAGGTGACCCGGGACAGAGAGGTCGTTTGGGAGTTTCACAATCCTGAGCTCGCGGAGGATGAAGACGGCAATCTCGAGCGCGGGGTGATCTACCGTATGACGCGGATCGAACCCTGCGTGGTGGAGGCACTGCTTGCGGGCCCCGGCTGAAACCCACGGTGAGACAGAAATCAGGAATTCCCCTTCGTGCGCTTCGTGGTCGGAGCTTCTGTACCCGTCCTCCGATCGCCCGTTGGCGAGTAGTCCTTGACGAAGGGGCCGGAGGCATGGAAAATGCATCACATGATGGGAAACACAGCGAAGAGCGAACAGGGCAATAGCGTATCCGGAAGGGAGTCAACATGACTGGCCTGGTTATTCTCCTGATCATAGTCGGAGTAGTCTTTCTGTCCTTCATCGGCATATACAACCGCCTGGTGTCGGCGAGAAACAGGTTCAAGAACGCGTTTGCGCAGATTGACGTGCAACTGAAGCGCCGGTACGATCTCATTCCCAACCTCGTGGAGACCGCCAAGGGATACCTGAAACATGAGCGCGAGACCCTCGAGGGCGTGATCAAGGCGCGGAATGCCGCGATGGATGCAAGCAACCGCGCATCGGCAAGCCCCGGGTCGCCCGAGGCGATGAAAGGACTCTCCGAGGCGGAAGGCGCCCTGACCGGCATGCTCACCCGGTTCTTTGCGTTGTCCGAGGCGTATCCCGACCTCAAGGCCAATCAGACCATGAGCCAGCTCATGGAGGAGCTCACCTCCACAGAGAACAAAATCTCCTTCTCCCGGCAGGCGTACAACGACTCGGTCATGAACTACAACATCACGCGGGAGAAGTTCCCCAACACTGTCGTGGCGGGGATGTTCAGTTTCACAGCGGCCGAGCTGCTGGAAGCAACCGAGTCCGCGGAGGAGCGGAAGGCACCGAAAGTGGAGTTCTAGCTCGTGAATTTCTTTGAACACCAAGATGAGGCGCGCAGCAAGACCACGCAGCTGGTGTTTCTCTTCGCCGTTGCAGTGGCCGGCATCGTCGTCGCCCTCTACTTCGCCAGCCGGATTGTCCTCAGGTACGGAATGTCGAACTCCGCAGCGCCGATGCAGGTGCCGTGGTGGGATACGCAAGGCTTCGTGACAATCGCAGTCCTGGGTGTGGCCTTCATCGGGCTGGCCAGTCTCACCAGAATGCAATCTCTGAAGGGCGGAGGAAGCAAGGTGGCCACGATGCTGGGCGGCCGGATTGTCAATCCAAACACAACGGACTCCAGCGAACGCCGGCTTCTCAACATCGTCGAAGAGATGGCCATCGCTTCGGGGATCCCCGTCCCACAGGTCTACGTCCTTGACCAGGAGAAGGGCATCAACGCGTTTGCCGCCGGGCATTCCACGAGCGACGCCATTGTTGCCGTCACGCGCGGGACTCTGGACCAGCTCAACCGCGACGAGCTGCAGGGCGTGATCGCCCACGAGTTCAGCCACATCCTCAACGGCGACATGCGCCTCAACATCCGCCTCATCGGCATCCTGTTCGGGATCCTTGCCATGGCGATCATCGGGAGGATCCTCACCCAGGCCATGTTCTTCTCGGGAAGAGGCTCGAAGAAGGGCGGCGGCCCGGCAGCCATGGCGCTGATCGGCGTCCTGCTGATCCTCATCGGCTACATCGGCGTTCTCGTGGGGCGGATGATTCAGAGTGCCGTGTCCCGCCAGAGGGAGTTCCTGGCCGATGCCTCGGCCGTTCAGTTCACCCGCAATCCAGCGGGAATCGCGTCGGCCCTCAAGAAGATTGGAGGCTACCGCGGCGCATCCTACATCCAGTCGCCCAAGGCCGAGCAGGCGAGCCACATGTTCTTCGGCCAGGGCAGGAAACTCAGCTTTCTGACCAGTGTTTTCTCTACTCATCCGCCCCTGGCGCAGCGGATCCGGCGCATCGATCCCGCCTTTGACGGGGAATCCCTGGAGACCCGCGCCGGGCCGGACGGAGCAGCGGGCGGCCCCCGGGCCGCCGTCATGGGACTCGCCGGCGCCGGCACCGTGACGATGGATCCGAGCCGGATTACTGCGGCTGTCGGCAGTCCCACGGCCGAGCATCTGGCCGCCGTCAGCGCCATTCTCAAGCAGATCCCCGATCCCCTGATCGCGGCAATCTCCACGCCCGCCGGAGCGATGTCCGCTGCCTACGCGCTGCTCCTGGATCGGGATTCGGCGCAGCGCGAGCAGCAGATCCATCTCCTGAAGAAATCCGACAGCTCCGACATCGCCGATGCCGCCATGCGCCTGTACCCGGAAATAGAGAAACTTGATCCCCGGGCCCGGTTGCCGCTCGTCGATCTTGCCATGCCGGCGCTGAGGGGTCTGTCCTACGAAGCCCGGGACCGTTTCCTGTCGCGGATCGAGATGCTGATCCAGGCCGACGAGAAGGTGAGCCTCTTCGAATTCCTGGTGCAGTGGATGATTGCCTTCCGCCTGGGATATGCCGACCGACCACCTGCCAGGATCAGGTTCCGCTCTCTTGGCCCCGTGCAGAAGGACCTGTCGATTGTGCTCAGCGCCCTCGCTCGGGCCGGAAGCCCCAAGGATGCCGAGGCTGCCCGGAGTGCGTTCGATCTTGCCGTCCGTCGAGTGATCGATCCCCGGCGTGTGTCCCTTCCCTTTGTGCCCGACGCGGGTTTCGCGGCGGTGGGAAAGGCGTTCGATCGCTTTATGCAGTCGACGTTCGAAGTGAGACAGAAGGTGATCGAGGCGTGCGCTTTTTGCGCGCTCGCCGACCGCACGGTGACGGTGGAAGAGGCGGAGATCCTGCGGGTGGTGTCGCTGGCGCTGGACTGTCCGTTGCCGCCGTTCCTTCGGGATGCCGGATGATGGAAAGAAGGTCTGGTTATTCCGCGCGCGTAAAGGTGCCGAGCTCAACGGCCGCGGCGGTGATGTTGTCGCTGGAGCCAAGCTCGTAAGCCGTCTTCACCAGGTTAGCGAGGGCCGGAGCCAGCCGCTTGTTGCGGGTGAGTTCTTCGTAGAGCCTTTCGCAGTCAACAAGAGGTTCGACAGCGGAACCGCTCAGCCCGTCGGAACACATGAAGAAAATCTCCCCTTCCGCCCTGGGAAACATCCGCGTGTCGGGTTGAGCGTTTTCCCCTACACCCAATCCCCGCACAAGGGTGGCAGCCAGTCCGCGATACTCTGAGGTCGGCTTGATCTCCTCCTTTTTACCGAGGCCGACGTCCATTACTTCCTGCAGCATGGTGTGATCCCTGGTCACCTGCTCCGCTCCGCCGGCCCTCACGCGGTAGCAGCGGCTGTCGCCGACGTGGGCCACCAGGACGTTCTCGAAACCGACAGCCACGAGCACCAGGGTAGTCCCTATCCCCCGTGTGATTCCGAGCTCTTTGCCTTCCGCCACTATCCTCTTGTGCGCGGTACGAAAGAGTCCCTCGGTCCATGGAACGAGTTCCGTGTCTTTGCCCGGGGGATTCTTGAGAGCGTCCTTCGCGACATCGATGGCCATCTCGGCAGCGCGCTTTCCTTCCCGCAGTCCCCCCATCCCGTCGGCCAGCGCTCCCACGGCGTAAATGCACCCGCTGGGCTTGCGGTAGACCTTACCCCACGTACAGTCCTGGTTCTCTTCCCGCTTTCCCTGGACGCTCTTGCTGGCAAAAGAGATCTTCATCCGTCGCTCGGCTCCGGTGTCGATGTTGAAATGTTCTCTTCTGTATACAATCCAGGAGGGAGTATTGGCAACTGTTTTTCAGAGAACCGAGGGAAGTGCCAGGTGCCAAGGAGAAGATATCAAGGGGGGGAACCCGATTCGCGATTTCCGATTTCCGATTCACTGATATTCGCCAGCGGCCGATGGCGTCGCCAGGTACCCACAGGAAATCGGAAATAGGAAATGGGAAATGGGAAATAGGGTGAAGGCCGGGGACTTACCCTTCGATCCTCCCCTTGGTCTCGGCTTGGAACAGAACATCGTAGGGGCGACCCGGTGGGTCGCCCGGAATGCCATTGGCCAGCTGCGCAAAGCCGGGCGACCCACCGGGTCGCCCCTACTGAGCTGGTCAGAGCATAGTCCCATTTAGCCTGCGTTTCTCACCAGGTTTCGTCGCGAGGGGCCGGGGCATGTGGCGAGAGGTCCCTTTGGACTGAGTCGCTCCCGGAAGCGTAGCCTTGTGCTACGCTGAGGAAGCGACGAGGGAAAAGGGGTCTCGCAGCCCATGCCCCGGCACCGTAGCAGAAAACTGGTGAGAAATGCAGGCTAGTCTCGTAGCGCATCCAGCGCAGTACGCGCGTCGGGAGCCAGCGCGAAGAACTTCTCGAGCGTGTCACAGGCATAGTCGTCGCACGCCGCGCAGTTCGGCACTGCCTTTGCCATCGCGCACTTCCGGACTTCGCACATCTCCGAGCAGTAGAAGAACTTCCGCCCTTCGGAGGAGCACCCGTCACAGTTGATATGCTCGGGTTTGATGTCGGCCCCGTACTGCGCCGACCATTGCTTGGCTACGGCAGCTCGCTTGTCATCATCATCTGCCTGTGTGGCCAGGTAGCCATCGCATTTGGAACAGTCCAGTCCGCAATAGGCAATCACGATCGCTCTCCTTCCCGTGGGACACCTACTTGCCCACGTTGGACGCCCAGTGTTTTTTCCCCTCCAGAAACGCCTTCATCCCCTGGCGCTTGATCTTTCTCAGATTCTTCAGATGCGCGCCGCCGTGGTTCGTCCTGAGGAAATCCATCTTCTTGCAGGTTTCGAACTCATCGCATTCCCAACAACCCTCGAGCTCCTTCTTCCGGGCACACGTCCTGATCTTGCAGTAGGGATCGCCGCCGCCGCCCCGGCAGGTCCTTTTGCAGCGCAATTTCACCATGACCCCGAGGGCATCATAGCATTCGGGGTAGTGCTTCAGGGCGCTGAAGAAGGAAATTCCGGACATGGCTTCCGCTGTTATCGCGAACTTTGCCTGTCTCAGCTCCTTCCTGAGGTCCCTTGCCAGGTCGGCAATCTTGCCCTGGTAAGCAAAGCAGTCTCCGCAGTACAGGCCGCAATATGCGACCATCTTTCTACTGGGTCCGGCCATGCCGCAGTTCCTCCTGTTCTGATTGTCCGGAATGACAGGGATGAACAGGATAGAACAGATCGGGTGATGGCGCTATAAAGAAGTGGCCTGGATTATTCGGGCTATGACCCCGGTGATTGATGGAGAGCGCAAGCGGCGGACGGCAGTATTCCCCAATCCCAGTTGCTTGTCACTGGGTTGGGGCCAGCACTCCGTCCGTGTGACGAGGGCGAGTGACAAGTGTCGAGGAAATAGGGAGAATTCCGCAGGCTAGACGAGACGATGCTCCGACCAGCTCACATCTGCCAGGCCGGAAGCGGGTCCGGATATCAGGATCGAGGCTACGGCGCCTATCTTCTACGCACCAGGAGTTCCCACCCTCCTGACCCGGCTGCACTCCCGCAATCGTCGGAGCCAAGAGCCTGATATCCGGACCCGCTTCCGGCCGCGTACGAAGCCTCTACATCCTCCCGTGTCTCAGTATAGAAATGACCAACCCGAAACCCATGGCGCCGGCGACGACAAAACCCGCCAGACCAATAACAGGTATCTCGTGCCATCTCGGCGGGATACCGGAAAGGACGATGAGGGCGGAGCCGATCACCAGGGATGCCAGGACAATCGCAAACGCAATGCGATTGCTGATCCGGTCATGGGCGGACAACATCGGCTCCAGACCTCGATGTTCGAACTCTATCCTCACCTTGCCGCGTCTTGCCTGCCTGAGTATCTCGCGCAGTTCCCCTGGGATCTCCTGGAAAAGGTGAATGAGTTCACCGCCGGAACTGAACAGGTCTTCCGCAATCCGTGCCGGATGTACCCGGCTCCATTGGATGCGTCGGACAACGGGAGCCGCCTGCTTCACAGCATCGAAATCAGGATCCAATACGCGCCCGAGCCCCTCCACCGTGCTGAGGGCCTTGATCATCAGGAAAAGATCCGGAGGGACGCGCAGCCGGTGCCTTGCGGCCATTTCCAACAGCTGCTGGATGAGCTTCCCCAGCTCAAGGTCTTTCAACGGCTTGTACAAGTGCTCGTCCATGATCCCGGCCACGTCTCTCTCCAGGGAATCGCGGCCTGGTTGCTCGTCCCAAATGGTGAGCTTGAGCAGGTAGTCGGCCGCCTTTGATTCATCCCGGCGAGCAACGCTCATGAGCAAATCGGCGAAGTTCTCCCGGTGCTGCCGGCTGAGGCGGCCCATCATCCCGAAATCCAGGTAGCAGATAACGTTGCCGGGGAGAATGAAGATGTTGCCCGGATGGGGATCTGCGTGGAAAAAGCCATGCACAAACACTTGTTTCATGATCAGGTCAAACCCGCGGCGAGCGATCTCGCGTCTGTCGAGCCCTTCCCTTTCCAGTCGCTCGATCTCGGAAGCTTTGATACCACTCACGTATTCCATCGTGAGCACCCGACCGGTTGTGGCTTCCCTGTGAATCCGGGGGACGCGGACCCTGGTATCGCCATCGAACTGCAGGGCAAACCGTTCCGTGTGAGCTGCCTCGAGCCTGTAGTCGAGTTCCTTTTCCAGCGTGCGCGCGAACTCCTCCACTATTCGCGTAGGTTGCTGGATCTCCCAACCCTTCAGGTGCTTCTCCATGAGGGTAGCCAGATGCAGCATGATCTCCAGGTCGACTCCAACGGTCTTCTGTATCGCAGGCCGCTGAACCTTCACCACCACTTCCTCCCCACCCGCGAGCCGGGCCCTGTGAACTTGCCCGATGGAAGCCGCTGCCAGCGGACGTTCATCGAAGGACCCGAATACCTGCTCCAAGGGTTTGTCCAACTCGGCCTCAATGATCTCCCTTGCTTCGGAGAAGGAAAAGGCCGGCACCTGATCCTGCAACTTGGCCAATTGCTGGATAAGCTCGACCGGCAACAGGTCGGGGCGGGTGGAGAGGATCTGCCCCATCTTGACGAACGTGGGACCGAGTTCTTCCAGCGCCATCCTTATCCTCTCGGCCCTCGAGAAGGACTCGATCCTCTCTCGCTGTTTGCGGGGAATCATCCGCAGGCCGATCTCCAGATGCTGTTCCATTTTCAGGCTGTCTACCAGATCTTCGAATCCATACGTGAAAAGGACTGCGAGGATCTGGCGGTAGCGCTGGATATGCCGATACGTCCGGCCTATTGTCCCAATCCTGCGGATGAACATGCTGCGGTTCCTTTCGAGAGAAACAGATGAACTGCCGGAGGACTTACTCCTGACCCGCCGCCATGTTCTTCTCGATACGCTCGATCCTCGCCGTCAGCTGAGTGATATCGTCCCTGGTTGCGAGGCTCATCGCATTCAGTGATTCGCGCACCGTCTGTCGCACCTGTGCCTCGAGAGTTTTCCTCGTTGCCTCAGATTTCTGGAGCAGCTCATTGACCAGCTCTTTTCCTTCCTTCTCGGTTACTTCTCCCTTTGCGACGAGCTCTCCGACCAGTTCCTCCACCTTCTCCCTCGTCATCGCGGCCACTCCTACCGCAGCCAGCATCGTCTTCCGAACAAGACCGAACATGTTCCACCTCCCTGGTTACGACCTGCCAACGTATTCACCCGCCCAGATCGGGTCCGTAATCCTCTTGAGATCCTGGCCGTACCGCACCATGCCCCGGCGGTAGCCGGCGTCACGGAGAGCGATAGCTGCTTCTCCGTTGATAGGCCTGGCGTTGCTGCGCAGAACCGCTTTCTCCGCCACCGCGAAATGATCCCGGATCACGCAGGGGCATAGCCAGTTACCCGTTGCCTCGGCCGGCCGAGCGTATCCGTACTCATCCTGCCATTTTCTAATGTCCTTGAACAGCGGAGAATCAAGCGCCGTGTTGAGATTCCCTCCCTTTGAGTAGATGTCGTAGATGTTGTCCGTGGAGTATGGCACGAAGGCACACGGGGTGATGTCGCCGTTCCAGTCGATATAGAAATATCCGCCCGGGCGGCCGGCGCAGATGCAGCCGTTGCTCGCCATCCCGCTGTTCCAGAAGTCCGCCATGAAGAGCTTCTGCTCTCGAACGAGGCGCCGCGTCCTGCGCAGCATTTCAGCGCGCTGCTCGGGAGTGACCATCAGTTCAAGTGACTGGCCGCGCCCGATGGGCATGTACTGGAACAGCCAACTGTAGACGGCGCTCTGTTCCCCGAAGTAGAACTCGGCAAAACGATCACTCGTTATCGTCTCCCAGTTGTTCCTCGTCGGCGTGGCGGACACACCAAACATGACACCGTGCCTGCGCAGGTTCTCAAAGGCGGTCAGGATTTTCCTGTGCACACCTTTCCCCCGCCTGGCATCCGTCTCTTCCTCGAATCCCTCCACTGAAACCGCCGGGGTGATGTTCCCGAGCTCCGCCATGCGCTTCGCCAGACTGTCGTCGATCAACGTCCCATTGGTGTAGACCATGAACATGTCGGTTTCGTGCTTGGCCACGATATCGAGCAAGTCGCGGTTGCCATCTCGCCACAGGAAAGGCTCGCCCCCGGAAATCACGGTGAAATGCGAACCCCAAAGCTCCTGTTTCTCCGTGAGGATTCTGTCAAAGGTGTCGAAGTCCAGGCTCGCGTGGTTTCCGGGATCGCTTTCCGCGTAGCATCCGACACAGCGGAGGTTGCACCTTCCGGTCGGACTCACCAACACGAACAGGGGAGGCGCAAAACCCAGCACTCGGGTGGTCTCTTCGACCTGTCTCCTGTTCAGAACTACCTGGTCCAGGAAAACCTTGATCAGACGTTTGCGGACGTTCTTTGCAATCAGCCCGCGCTCGAGCGCACGGTCGAAGCCGTACAGTAACCCCATAAGATAGCCGTGCTTGTCTTCCTGCACACCGCGGGGGCGGTTGTCCGCGTTTTCCTGGACCAGCACCCGGTACGACTTGTTTTCGATCCTGGCGAGGATCGCGTTCCTGACGTGACGCTCACTCGCGAGGAGACCGACGAGCTCCGCGAATCCCCCGCCTTTGAGAACGTTCCGAATGTTCATCTCGCTACGCTCCCTCTTAGAAACAGGTCGGTGATCATCTCTACATTCGTCTCGTATGGATGCCGCTCCGGGTCTTCCATCCAGCGGAGAAGGAATGCATTGCTTAGCCCCTCCAGCGCAACAGCCATGTAGTAGGGATCCAGGTTCCGAAGCACTTTCTTTCGGACACCTCTTTCCAGTACCGTCGCCAGATCTTTCAGCAGATCGTCATACTGTTTCCGGATATCCTCGTCGAGACCTGCCTTGATGTTGAAACTAGCGCCACGCGTTTCACCGAAATAGAGACGCCATGTGGCGACGTTCTCCGCGAAGATCTCCGCCTTGGCCGAGACGTAACCTCGAATCGCAGCGGGCACATCGTTCCGCTTCTCCGGCTTCGTAAGGATTTCCTTCAGCGTGTCGTGGTACTCGGATACTTTCTCCATGATCAGGGTTTTGTAGAGGTCCTCCTTGTTCCTGAAAAACGAGTACAGAGTCCCAATTGCAAACTCCGCCCTCTTCGCAATCTCCAGCATGGAAACATTGTGGTACCCCTTCTCCCCGAAAAGAACCAGCGCGCTGGCCAGCATCTCGCGCCGTCGTCTCAGCTTCTCCCTTTCCCGGCGCGGGATTTCTCTCTGCTCCATCGCTTCACTCCCTCGTGATTGCACCTGTGGCATCCGGTCGTCTACTTATGAACGCTACGTCATGTTATATAATCCGACGTCACTTGTCAAGAGGAAAATGCACCGGGATGGATTCCCGCACGAGGCACTTGACCCCCGGCTGTTCCGGTAATACTCTTCTGCCATCGGTCCTGTGGAGTATTCAGGCTAATCGGGGAGGTACACATGCATAACGCGAAGCGCTTGGTGATCGCAACCTTGTCCGGTCTGCTCTTTGGATTCGTCTGCCTCGCACTTGCCTCAAGTGCGCCGGAGCCTCTGCCATGGCAGGTGGCTGTTCAGATCCTTGCAAGTCGAACCCTCATTGGGTTCGCCATCGGGATCAGTTGTATCTCCCTGCGCCACTGGTCCATCCACGGGCTCGTTATGGGCGGGCTGTTCAGCCTCCCCCTAGCTTTCAGCACCCTCATGGCCCCCGAAAGCCCGGAGTACAGCAAAGCCGGTATGTTCGCGGGGACAATCGTGCTTGGAATGGTTTACGGACTGCTTATAGAGCTCATCACATCGCTCCTCTTCAAGGCAAGAGCGGAGGGTAAGACACAGGCTGCAACGAGCTAGCCTGGGGTGATTCCCTGCGGCTCGGTGGCGCGGTGCGTAAGGGCCTTCACGATCTCAGAATTCGTTCCTTGGGGACGGCGTTCCTTGGGGACGTTGTCAGCTTTGTCAGCTTGTTGTGCTGCCACCGGCGCCATCTGTCCACGGGTGACGTCTTCGACGAGGGAGAAATCGTCGCCCTGGGTGAATGCGCCGAGACTCACATGGTCTGCTCAAGTGAGGCACGCGCTCGGAAAGGGGGAAGCTGCGAATGAGAATTCTTGGTTTGCTTTGCGTTGGCATAATTCTCTTGAGCTCGCCCGGACGGGCGGACAACTTGGAAGGCTCCCTGGCGATCCACCTCGTGGCTTCGAATGACTATCTGGATTGTCAAGTGAATCACCCCGGGTATTCCGGAGT